>CALXGH010000017.1 GCA_944387845.1 uncultured Oscillospiraceae bacterium | reverse complement strand
CAAACGGCACAGGCTGCCCATATTGCTCCCATAATAAGATTTTGGTAGGATTCAATGACCTTGCTTCACAACGCCCTGAAATTGCTGCTGAGTGGTCGGAAAAGAATTATCCGCTAAAGCCTGATATATCAACAACACTTAATATTTATACTGATGTGACAAAGGAACTGAGACAGTCCGAGTTCGAAGGTCTTGACTCATATTTCAAAAATGAGTATAATAAAGTGTGTGTCTAATATGAAATGTTTGGAGACAATAATAAAAAAGCTTATAAACCATTTACACCAATTTGTACACCAATCCACCGAAAAAACACAAGAATTTATAGGGATATAAAGATTTCGCAAGAAATGATAATTAGACCTGTTGTGAGATATGAGGAGATTTAGGACAGATTGAAAAGATGGTTGTTTTTGTCCCGACAATGAAGCCGCTGGGTGAGGCTAAAAAAGAAAACGACGCAAAATCAAAGGTTTCAGATATTGCTCCGGCACCAAAAGGCGAGCCGGAAAAGATAGATTTCTCCAAGGTGGAGATCGAGCCTCTGTTTAAGGATTTTGTTGACTTTGAGACATTCTCAAAGTCCGATTTCCGTGCGGTAAAGGTAAAAGAATGTGAAGCCGTTAAAAAGAGTAAAAAGCTTCTCAAATTCGTATTGGATGACGGCAGCGGCACAGACAGAGTAATTTTAAGCGGTATTCACGAGTATTATGAGCCAGAAGAACTGGTAGGTAGAACATGTATCGCTATTACGAACCTGCCTCCAAGGAAGATGATGGGTATTGATTCAGAAGGTATGCTCATATCTGCGGTACATCATGAAGAAGGCCAGGAGAGACTCCATCTTCTAATGGTGGACGAACGTATTCCGGCTGGCGCAAAGCTATATTAAGGTATACCGTTTCGGCGCAAAACGGAAGTTTGCCGGCAGTGTGCGGTAATTTTGGCCAAAGTTTATATCAAATAAGCAGAACAAACGGGCAGGCTCACTGGAGAATGCCCGTTTTAAATTAATGGAAATGACGATATGGTTATAAGAGAGATAAAAGAAAACAAAAAGAAATATCTGGATCTTCTGCTTCTGGCAGACGAGCAGGAGGATATGATCGACCGTTATCTTGATAAAGGGACAATGTATGTCCTTGAAGACGACGGAGTTAAGGCCCAGTGTGTAGTGCTGGAGGAGAACGGCATCCTTGAAATCAAAAACATTGCATCGGATCCCCAGTTCCAGGGCCGGGGTTATGGCAGGGCGGTGATTGAATTCATTGAGGATAAATACAGGGGCAAATACCGGCAACTTCAGGTGGGAACGGGAGATAGCCCGTCAACTGTGCCTTTTTATAAAAAGTGCGGGTTTGTGCCATCACATAGAATAAAAAATTTTTTCACCGACAATTACAGCCGGCCGATATATGACGGCGGAGTGCTCCTGACAGATATGGTGTATTTAAAAAAGGACCTATAAAACTGTCGTGAGGCACAAAAGCGGGGCTGGGAATTTAAAAATCAGGCCGAATCCAAGGCGGACCTGTCGAAATATCGAAACAGACGGAGCTTGCTGCCGGCAGATAGAAAGCATTTAAAAAGCCATGCAAAGAGGAGAGCTTTTGCGGGCTTTTTTGGAAAAAATAAATATTAAAAGGATAAAATTTTTCCGTTGTGTTATAATCAAAGCAAATATGAAAGGGGATGGAAATATGTATCCGCTGCTTTTAAAACCCCACATAACAGACTATATATGGGGCGGAACAAGACTTAAAACAGACTATAACTTTGAAACAGATAATGATATTGCCGCTGAGGCATGGGTGCTCTCATGCCATAAAGACGGCGCGGACACAGTTTTAAACGGTGAGTTTGCAGGAAAAACATTGCCGGAGGTGCTGGGAATATGGGGAGATGAGGCCATTGGGCCTAAAGCTGCTGCGTTTCCATATTTTCCGCTGCTCATAAAACTCATTGACGCCAAAGATAAACTCTCTGTGCAGGTACACCCGGACGATGAATATGCACTTAAAAACGAAGGCGAGTTCGGCAAAACAGAGATGTGGTATGTTGTGGACTGCGACGAGGGCGCGGAACTTATTTACGGGTTTAACCGTGATGTATCAAAAGAGGAATTTGAGCGTAGGATAAAGGATAACACTCTGTCTGAAATATGCAATTATGTGCCAGTTCACAAGGGAGATGTGTTCTTTATTGCCGCCGGTACTCTACACGCTATTGGCGCCGGAATACTTATTGCCGAGGTGCAGCAGAGTTCAAATACCACATACAGAGTATCTGACTATGGGCGGCTTGGTGCCGATGGAAAGCCCCGTCAGCTCCACATTGAAAAGGCACTGGATGTTACGAAAAGGCAGAAACCCGACAGGCCATACGGCAATATTGGAAAAACTGAGAAAACGGAATATGGCAGCATAAGAGAGCTTGCAAAATGCGATCTGTTCACCACAAGTTTAATAGATCTTGACGGCCAGATGAGTCTTTGCAGAGAAGAGAGCTTTGTTTCTATTGTGGTTCTTGAGGGTAAAGCTAACGTAGAATATGACGGAAAAACTATTGAAGCCGGCAAAGGCGGCAGTGTGTTTATACCTGCGGGAATGCAGGTGAAAATTTCAGGCAAAGGTGAAATCCTTTGCAGTATGGTCTGAGAAAAGTTTTAATAATGATAATATATAAAAAGCCGTGCATCAGCACGGCTTTTTCGTTTTGTGATTTTTTTAAATAAAAGTCAAATTTTACTGGACGAATTTACATATACGGCGTATAATTCAGATAACGACTTTGCTTCTTTAGGAAGCTGAACAATCAGAAAAAGGAGAAGAGAGAAATGTTGGATCATATAGAACAGAAAATTTGCGACATCATTGATTCCAAGAAGGATGAGATTATTGACTTCGGCACAGATATTTTCTGCCATGCTGAGCTGGGCTACAAAGAAGTACGCACAAGTGGAAAGTTTGTAGAGAAAATGAAAAAGCTCGGTCTGGATTGTGAAACTGGCCTTGCCATCACAGGCGTAAAGAGCTATCTCAACGAAAAGGGTACCACAGAGGGTCCGACACTTGCTGTTATCGGTGAAATGGACGCTCTTCCAATTCCAAACCATCCTAATGCATACAATGGTTGCGCTCACAGCTGCGGACATCACGCACAGCTCACAGGTGTAGTAGGCGCTGCAATGGCTCTTACAGATCCTGAAGTAAAAGCTGCTATGGGTGGTAATATTTGCTTTATGGCTGTTCCAGCTGAAGAGTTTGTAGATATTGAATATAAGAACCAGCTTATGAAGGAAGGCAAACTTGGTTATGGCGGCGGTAAGTGTGAACTTATCCGTATTGGCGCTCTTGACGATGTTGATATCGCTCTTGGCCACCACACAGCAGTAGGCCCTGACTTCGGCGTTTATAATAATACATCAAACGGCTTTGTAAACAAGACTGTTACATTCACAGGCCGCGCAGCTCACGCAGCAGGCTATCCTCACGAAGGCGTTGACGCTCTTAACGCTGCTACTGCCGCTATGGTAAATATTGCCCTTCAGCAGGAGAGCTTCCGTGACGAGGATACAGTACGTGTTCACGGCTTCATCTCTAAGGGCGGCGAGGCTGTTAATATCATCGCTGACGAAGTTACAATGCAGTACTCTGTACGTGCAAAGACACCTGAAGCTTACAAAGATGCTTCCATGAAGGTTGACCGTTCCCTTAAGGCTGCCGCTATGGCAACAGGCTGCGGCGTTAAGATCGAGACAATGGCAGGCTATATGTCTAACGTTCTCAATCCTCATACTGAGGTCATCCAGAGTGTTCTTGACGATATTATCGCTGAAGGCAAGTACACAAACCAGGGCGATGTATTCTCCGGCCACTCCACAGGTTCTGACGACTTCGGCGACATTGCCTCCCTCATGCCACTTGTTCACTTCACAACAGGCGGTGTATCTGGTACTATCCACGGTCCTGACCTTATGATCTCCGATCCTTACCTTGCTTATGTTATAACAGCTAAGATATTCGCTCTTACAGCTTACCGCCTTATGAAAAACGGCGCTGCTGCAGCAAAAGAGAACATTGCTGACTACAAAGCTCCTATGACAAAGGACGAGTACATAAAGTTCATGGACAGCATGCAGACAGTAGAGGTTGTAGAGCCAACCCCTCTGCCGATAGTAGGTAAATAATCAGGTTTTTGAGTTTCTGATAAATTAAGATTGCCCCGCCCGGGTTCCCGGGCGGGGCAATCTTGCATTTTACTGAATAAAAGCAAGCCCGCCTTTAGGCTGTTATAATTACGACGATTTAGCGTATATATTGTTACAGAACAAATCCAAAACAGAGGGTGAAGGTGGAATAAAGTCTTTGACATAGGGCCATTAAAGTAATATCATAAAATTAAGGATACAGATGATTTTAGTATGAAAGGAGAATAAATATGAAATTTTTCTTGGATACTGCGAACATAGAATATATCAAAGAGATAAACGATATGGGCGTCATCTGCGGTGTTACCACAAATCCCTCCCTTATTGCCAAAGAAGGCCGGGATTTTAAAGAGGTAATAAAAGAAATAGCCGAGATTGTTGACGGGCCTATAAGCGGAGAGGTGAAGGCCACGACACTGGACGCGGCGGGCATAATAGCCGAGAGTCGTGAGATAGCGGCCATACACCCCAATATGGTTGTTAAGATACCGATGACAGCGGAAGGACTCAAAGCCTGCAAAATGCTGGCTGCGGAGGGCATAAAAACAAACATGACGCTTATTTTCAGCGCAAACCAGGCTCTGCTTGCGGCAAGGGCCGGTGCTGCGTATGTGTCGCCATTTCTGGGCAGACTGGATGATATAAGCACAAGAGGCGTGGATCTTATTAGGGATATTATGGATATTTTCCGTATTGGCGGTATAGAAACAGAGATAATTGCGGCAAGCATAAGAAATCCTATGCACGTTACAGAGTGCGCCCTTGCCGGGGCGGACATCGCCACTGTACCATATGATGTTATTATGCAGATGATAAAACATCCTCTGACTGACGCCGGAATAATAAAATTCCAGGAAGATTACAGAGCGGTGTTTGGAGACTGATTTATAGAGTATACAGCCATCCGGCCTTTTGGCCGGATGGCTGCATGATTTTTTCGTGATTTACTGCATATGAGTCATGCCAAAAGTCTTCGTAAAAACGTAAGTTTGCATATTGTTAAAACTATAAGACTTGTTTTTGAAATAATTAGCTTTTATAATATAGAAAATTTATACAGGCTTACTATATTTATATGTGTATTTTAAGTTTGAGATAAAATGAAATCGTTGGACGTGCTGATATGGAAAATATAACAAGCAGAAAAAATGAAAAAGTCATGCATATAAAAAAGCTCTGGAGAGATAGAAAGTATAGATACCAGTGCCGTCAATTCGTGTGCGACGGAGAAAAGCTCCTTAAGGAGGCAATATCAAACGGAGCTCAGATAGGTTGGGTGTTTTTATGCGAGGATATTGAAACAGACCTGTCAGGTCTTGAGTGCTATCGGGTCAGCAGGGAGCTTATTGAGCATATGTCGCCGCTGAAAACAGCTCAGAGCGTTATTTTTTCTTGTAATATGCCTGTCAGAGAGAAAAGCCTTGAGAGCGGCAGCGTTATACTGGAAAATATACAAGACCCGGGAAACGTGGGTACCATGATAAGAACGGCAAACGCCCTTGGCCTACGGGAGGTAATGCTCCTGGGGGACTGTGCAGATATATATAATTCGAAAACCATGAGGGCTGCCATGGGAGCAGTGTTCAGGCAGAAAATATGCCAGATAGATTATGAAGATGTCCAGACCATAAGGGACAGGGGAATAGATATTTTCGCCGCGGCAATGACAGATGATTGTATAGAAATAGATGAAGCTGATCTGTCAAACTGTGTTTTTGCCATTGGTAATGAGGGCAATGGTATAACAAAAAGGCTTTTTGATATGTGTACAGGGAAAATAGTAATACCTATGGACCCAAAATGCGAGTCGCTGAACGCATCAGCGGCAGCGGCCATAATAATGTGGGAAATGAGAAGACACCAGAGATAGAAAAGTGGGGAAAAGATATGGCAGCGCTTAAATATTGGGTATGGCTTGCGTCTCTTAACGGGATAGGTGCGAGAAACAGAAACAATATAATTGAAAAGTTCGGCGGGCCTGATAAGGCGTTCTTTGCAAGAGACGATGAGATAAACAGGTTAACCGGTCTTACCACCGGTGAGAAGGCCGCGATAAAGGACAAAAGTCTTGGCAGAGCATACGGAATAATAAATGAGTGCAGAGAAAACGGGTTTCGGATACTCACTTTAAATGACGCTGAATATTCTGAAAGACTTAAAAATATATTCGATCCGCCAATAGTTCTGTATATCAAAGGATGTTTGCCAGTAATTGATGAAGAGGTAGTTGTGGCGGTGGTAGGAACAAGAAGAGCCACTTCTTATGGCGTAAAGAGTGCTGAGCGGATAGGTTATGAAATTGCCAAAGGCGGCGGAGTTGTTACGACTGGTCTTGCGAAAGGTATTGATTCCGCAGCAGCCAGAGGTGCGCTTCGTGCGGGCGGTAAAGTTATCGGCGTTTTAGGCTGCGGCCTCGATGTAGTATATCCCGCTGAAAACAAAGATCTGTATAAAGAAGTATGTGCTAACGGCTGTTTAATCAGCGAGTATCCACCCGGAACAATGCCGGTAGGGAAGAATTTTCCTGTGAGAAATAGAATAATGAGCGGCATTTCCCTCGGCGCGGTCATAATTGAAGCGCCTGCGAAAAGTGGCGCACTTATAACTGCGGCAAGAGCCCTTGAACAGGGCAGAGATGTTTTCGCTCTTCCAGGAAATGTGGATTCTCCCTCCTGTGCTGGATCAAACGCACTTTTGAAAGAAGGCGCGATAGCAGTAACCTGCGGAATGGATATAATAGATGAGTATATACATCTTTATCCGGATAAGATAAGACCGGTATCATATGCTGACGAAGATGAGCGGGTGGGAAAAGTACATAAAAAGCCCGCTAAAAATCAGCTTACTGAAGACAAAAACGGCCAAAAAACAGCAAAAAAACAGATTGACAACAGACAAGAGGTAGCTTATATTGAGTTATTGACAAAGCCTGAGGATATGACTGACGAAGAATTTAAGGTGCTTTCGGCCATAAATGGCGAAAATCAGGCTGATGAGATTGTGGAAAAAGCCGGGCTTCCCGCTGCGGCTGTTTTGGCGTCTTTGACAATGCTTGAGATCAAAGGCTATGTAGAACAGAAACCGGGAAAACGGTTTTCTACAAAAGTGCAAGTGAAGTGAGGAACAGTAAATGGCAAAGACTAAAAACCTGGTAATAGTTGAATCGCCCGCAAAATCCAAGACCATAGGAAAATATCTGGGCAGTGACTATAAGGTTATGGCGTCGATGGGACATTTGAGAGATCTTCCCAAAAGCAAAATGGGCGTGGATCTTGAAAACGGATTTGAGCCTCAGTATATCCCTGTTAAGGGCAGAGAGGAAACTATAAAAGAGTTAAAGACGGCTGCTAAAAACAGCGAGAACATATATCTTGCGACGGACCCGGACCGAGAAGGAGAAGCTATATCCTGGCATCTAAAAGAGCTTCTTGAGCTTGGGGACGAGAATGTTTACAGAGTAACATTTAATGAGATAACGAAAAAAGTTGTAAAGGACAGTATAGCTAATCCTCGAGATATTGACTACAATCTTGTAAATGCCCAGCAGGCAAGAAGAATCCTTGACAGAATTGTAGGTTATAAGCTCAGCCCGTTTTTGTGGCGCAAGATAAAAAGAGGCCTGTCTGCCGGCAGAGTACAGTCTGCCGCTACAAGGATTGTTGTAGATAGGGAAAACGAGATTAGAGCCTTTGTCCCCAAAGAATACTGGACAATGGTTGCCCATCTGGAGCGAATTGAAAAAGAAGGCGCTTTTGACGCTGCCTTTTATGGTAAAGACGGCAAAAAAATGGAGCTTGGCAGCGCTGACGCCGTAAGAGAAGTGGAAGAGGCTGTAACGGCGGCGCCGTTTATAATTAAAAATGTAAAGCGCGCCGATAAAAACCGTTCTCCAGCTCCACCGTTTATAACGTCCACCCTTCAGCAGGAGGCATCCAGGAAACTGGGTATGACGCCCCGAAGGACAATGAGCATAGCTCAGCAGCTCTATGAGGGCGTGGAGATAGAAAATCTGGGCTCTGTGGGTCTTATCACGTATATGAGAACTGACTCCCTGAGAATATCTGACGAGGCACTGGCTGCTGCAAAGGACTTTATAGTTGGAAAATACGGCAAAGATTACTACCCGCCAAAGACAAGGGTTTTCAAATCTAAGAACTCCGCTCAGGATGCCCATGAGGCGATACGTCCGTCAAATGTGGACATGACGCCGGAGTCAATAAAGAGCAGTCTTACAAATGACCAGTACAGGCTCTACCGACTCATCTGGTCAAGATTTATCGCAAGCCAGATGGCAAGCGCAGTATATGACAGTGTGGCCATAAGTGCGGAATCGGCAGGATATATATTCAAAGCCAACTGCGCCGTTATGAAATTCCCTGGCTTTACAGCCATATATGAGGAGAGTAAGGACGAAGAGACTGATGAGCCATCCACACCGCTTCCGGATCTCCATGAGGGGGAAGAGGTAAAACTCAAAAAGCTTACAAAGGAGCAGAAGTTTACCCAGCCACCGGCACGATATAGCGAAGCTACACTCATACGTGAGATGGAAGAGACAGGTATCGGCCGCCCGAGTACCTACGCCCCGACGGTATCTACGATACTTGACAGAGAATATGTGGTTAAAGAGGGCAAGTATCTGCGGCCTACACCACTGGGAGAAGTGGTTACAAAGCTCATGGAGGACAGATTCTCAGACATTGTGGATCTGAAATTCACCGCCAGAATGGAGCAGGAGCTCGATAGCGTAGAGAAGGGCGAAAAGCAGTGGAAGAGTGTGCTGTCTGAATTTTATGGGCCATTTGAACACTCTCTTGAGGACGCCGAGAAGGCTCTTGACAACGAGAGAATAAAAATACCTGCTGAGGAGACCGAGGAAATCTGCGAGGTCTGCGGCAGAAAGATGGTAATAAAAAGCGGTAGATTTGGTCGATTCCTTGC
Organism: uncultured Oscillospiraceae bacterium; assembly: GCA_944387845.1. Classification (GTDB taxonomy): domain Bacteria; phylum Bacillota; class Clostridia; order Oscillospirales; family Oscillospiraceae; genus CALXGH01. The sequence goes on along the minus strand of CALXGH010000017.1, from coordinate 43,663 downwards.
CTGCCCAGGCTACCCGGAATGTACTTTCACAAAACCTCTTGTTGAGGAAATGCCGGGTCAGTGCCCAAAATGCGGCGGCAGGATTTTGAAGAGAAAGAGCAAGAAAGGATATACCTATTACGCCTGCGAAAAAGGCGCGGCCTGCGGATTTATGACATGGGATGTGCCTACAAAAGAGGTATGCCCAGAGTGCGGGCAGACCATGTTCAAAAAATCCGGCAGAGGTTTTAAAAAGCCGTTCTGCATAAACGAGCAGTGTCCTAATTTCACTCCTGAGGATAAGCGGGGCGGATATAAGAAAAAGACTGCCGATGAGACGAAAACGACGGAAGCGGCTAAAAACGAGGCTGCTGTAGAGGAAAATACAGCGTCTGCGGATGTAGAAACTCCAGCTCCGAAAAAACGTGGCAGGCCAAAAAAGGTAAAGGCGGAATAGACCTTGGAAATGCTTTGGGCATTTATAAAGTGAAGGGATAGAAGATGGAAAAAGTTACGGTTATAGGCGCCGGCCTTGCCGGCTGCGAGGCAGCGTGGCAGCTAAGCAAAAGAGGAATAGACGTAAAGCTTGTTGAGATGAAGCCGGATAAGAAAACCCCGGCCCATGTGGCAGATACCTTTGCGGAGCTGGTATGTTCCAATTCTCTACGGAGCGATGAGCTTACAAACGCAGTAGGCCTTTTAAAGGAGGAAATGCGTAGAGCGGACAGCCTAATAATGGAGTGCGCAGACAAATGCCGCGTACCCGCTGGAGGCGCCCTGGCCGTGGACAGAGTTTCGTTTTCCCAGATGGTAACTGATAAAATAAAGGCCTGCGGCAATATTGAGATAGTTTACGGTGAGGCCACGGAGATCCCGGATGGAAGGGTTATAATTGCCTCCGGCCCCCTCACGAGCGACGCTTTAAGCGAAAAAATCGCTGAAAAGTGCGGTGATGTGGCATCGCTGAATTTCTATGACGCTGCGGCGCCTATAGTAACAAAAGAAAGTATAGATATGGAAAGGGCCTTTTTTGCGTCAAGGTACGATAAAGGCACCGCTGACTATATAAACTGTCCCATGACGAAAGATGAGTACAGGGCGTTTTGGAAGGAGCTGTGCTCGGCTCAGGAAGCGCCGGTTCACGGTTTCGATGAGGGCGCGGTTTTTGAAGGCTGTATGCCTATCGAGGTAATGGCAAGGCGTGGCGAGGACACAATGCGCTTCGGACCACTAAAGCCAAGAGGCATAAAGGACCCTAAAACAGGATCTGAACCATACGCCGTTGTCCAGTTGAGAAAAGATAACAGCGATGGTACCCTATATAATATTGTAGGATTTCAGACCCATTTGAAATTTGGAGAGCAGAAAAGAGTGTTCTCCATGATACCGGGTCTTGAAAGCGCTGAGTTTGTAAGGTACGGTGTAATGCACAGGAATACATATCTGGACTCCCCTAGACTTCTTGACAGATATTACCGGCTGAAGAGCGAAAAGAGGATAAGCTTTGCCGGCCAGATGACAGGTGTTGAGGGTTATGTAGAGTCGGCGGCCTCCGGTATGCTTATAGGTATGGAGACGGCTATGGAGATGCTGGGGAAGGAGCCTTTTGATTTTCCACAGGAGACGGCCACAGGCGCACTTGCCCTTTATATCAGTAACGGCTCAGTAGGTAATTTCCAGCCTATGAATATAAATTTCGGCATAATCTCACCGCTTGGATACAAAGTAAAAGGTAAGAGAAATAAAAATATGGAGATATCCGGAAGAGCGCTGAAGGTTTTTGAAGATACACTTTCAAGGGAGAAATGACATGAGAATTATTGTTGACGCTATGGGCGGAGATAACGCTCCTTTTGAGATCGTTAAAGGTGCGGTCATGGCCGCAGAGAAATACAGGGCAGAGATCGTCCTCTACGGAAAAGGTGAGGAGATACTCAGAAGTCTAGAGAAGCTGGACATAAAGGATCTGCCCAACGGAATTGAAATTGCCCACGCTGATGAAGTGGTGGAGATGGAAGATAACCCATCTACAATAATAAAATCCAAGCCTAACTCCTCTATGGTGCTGGGCCTGAGAATGTTGAGAAACGGCGGCGGAGACGCTTTTGTATCTGCCGGAAGCACTGGTGCTCTTTTGGCCTGCGCAACATTTATTGTAAGACGTATCGGCGGTATAAGAAGAGCGGCTCTGGCCCCGGTAATACCTACCGGCGCTGAGCATGGTACAGTTTTAATCGACTGTGGCGCTACCGCGGAGTGTACACCTGACTATCTCATGCAGTTTGCTTATATGGGAAAATCCTATGCCCAGAGCCTTATGGGTATAGAAAGCCCCAGAGTGGGTCTTCTAAACATAGGTACAGAGGAGACAAAGGGTACTGAGCTTCAGACCCAGACATATAAGCTGCTGAAAGAGGCTGGAGAAAAAGGCGAGATAAACTTTATCAGCAACATTGAGGCCAAAGAGGTGCTCCTTGGCGGCTGCGATGTTGTAGTGTCCGATGGATACACTGGAAATATTCTCCTCAAATCAATAGAAGGCTGCGGAGCTCTTTTCATGAGCGAGATAAAAAAGATTCTGCTTAAAAGTACGAAAACCAAAATAGCAGCTGGACTTATAAAAAACGACCTTGCTTCGTTTAAAAACAGGTTCAGCGCATCAAGTGTTGGCGGTACTGCGCTTTTGGGCATATCGAAGCCTGTAATCAAGGCACACGGATCCAGTAAGGCCGACGCAATATGCGCCGCTATCGGTCAGGCCATAAAGACAGCGGAACTTGATGTAGCGGAGAAAATTACTGAGCATATAAAAATGACCAGAGGGGAAAACTGAAAGGGAGATCAAAATGACCGCTGAAGATGTTATTGAGACCTTGAGCGGGGCGGTTTCGGATGTCTTATCCGAGGATGTTTATCTTGACATGGATACGCCCATCGAAGATCTGGACTTGGACTCTCTGGATCTTATGGAAATAGTATATATACTGGAAGAGGAGCTGGATATCAGTCTGGAACCGAGAATGAAGGAAATATACAGATCTGCTGTCCAGTGGGAAACAATAGGCCAGGCAGTTGATTATATTATTGAGATTGCTGGCTGATAAAATTTTTGATTGGAAGTAAAATAAATGGAAGAGATAGAAGCAAAACTGGGCTATGAATTTAAAGACAAAGAGCTGCTTAAAACGGCTCTGACCCATAGTTCCTACGCGAACGAAAATAAAAAGAGAAATTTAGAGTGCAATGAGCGCCTTGAGTTTTTAGGGGACGCAGTACTTGGCATGGTAGTGGCAAATTATCTCTTCAGAGGACAGCAAAAGATGCCTGAGGGTCAGATGACAAGGCTTAGAGCTGAGCTTGTGTGCGAGCAGAGCCTTGCCAGAGTGGCTGAGGAGCTTCAGCTTGGAAGCTATCTGCTTTTGGGTAAAGGTGAAGAGCAGGGCGGCGGAAGAAAAAGGCACTCGATTATTGCCGACGCAGTGGAAGCGGTCATAGCTGCTGTCTATCTTGACGGCGGATATGAGAAAGCCAGCGGGATTATATATAAGTTTATAATCGAACCTATGGAAAAAGGTATCGCTATTCTTGTTACCGACTATAAGACGGCACTTCAGGAATTTGTCCAGAGGAAAAGTGGACAGGTCTTGGCATATAATCTTGTGGACCAGAGTGGACCGGACCATGACAAGGTGTTTACATTTTCTGTTTCTTTAAATGGAGAAGTTGTGGGCACAGGCAGCGGCAAGAATAAGAAGGAGGCGGAGCAGGCGGCAGCCGGCGACGCTTTGAGGAAGTTGCAGAATGAGACCTAAAAGATATATAATACCTGTTTTTGTCCCGCATCTGGGCTGTCCCCACAACTGTGTGTTTTGCAATCAGAGGCGGATCTCTGGCCAGGTAAGGCCTCAGACCGCCCAGACTGTGAAAGAGGAGATAGAGAAGGCTCTGCCCAGAATACCTGATGAGGCGGAGACGGAGCTCGCCTTTTACGGCGGAAGCTTTACCGCCATTTCGCCTTCACAGCAGGAAGAACTTCTGGGAGCAGTCCGCCCGTATATAAGGGAAAACAAAATAAAAAGCATTCGCCTTTCGACGAGACCTGACTGTATGGACAGGGAAACTGTTGAAAGGCTTTTGTCGTATAATGTTAAGACCGTTGAGCTCGGGGTACAGTCCCTTGACGATGAGGTTCTCAGGCTGTCGGAGCGGGGACATAGCCAGGCTGACGCTGTAAGGGCCGTTGGGATCATAAGGCAGACGAATCTGGAGCTGATACTTCAGATGATGACAGGCCTTCCCGGAGACACGGCGGATAAGGCGGTTGCGACTGCGGAAAAGATAATTGAACTGAAGCCAGATGGGGTCAGGATATACCCTACGGTAATCGTAAAGGACACGCCCCTTTACGACATGTATCTTGAGGGACGGTATAAGGAACACACGGTGGAGGACGCCGTGGAGATTTGCAGCGTAATAGTACCTATGTTCAGAAAGGCAGGAATACCTGTAATAAGGTTAGGTCTTAACCCTACAGAGGAACTTAGCGGCGGCGCTGCCGCTGGTGGAGCATATCACCCCGCCCTGGGCCAGATGGTTGAGAGCAGGATATACCTCAAAAAGGCGGAGGAAATAGTTAAAGAGACTTTTGGCGGATCTGTTCCAGATAAGCTCATATTTGAAGTTGGACGAGGCCAGAAATCCACGTTTATAGGTCAGAAAAGGCGAAATGTTTTGGAGCTGCGGGACAAATACGGCATACGGGAAATAAAGGTGCTTGAAAATATGGAGGAATCCGGCAGAAGCCAGTATTTACGATTGAAAAAGTATAATGATGAATGATATAATATTTCGATAAGTCTATTTTTAGAAAAGCGGTGAATATCTTTATTTCGCCTGCTGAAAGGAATGTTTTGGTTGTATTTAAAAGCCATTGAAATACAGGGATTCAAATCCTTTGCCCAAAAGACGAGGTTGACTTTTGAAAAGGATATTACAGCCATTGTAGGGCCTAACGGTTCCGGAAAATCAAACATATCAGACGCTATGCGGTGGGTAATGGGCGAGCAGTCCACAAAAGCTCTCCGCGGTGGTAAGATGGAGGATGTTATTTTCGGAGGTACGGAAAAAAGATCGCCTCTGGGTTTTGAGGAAGTATCCCTTATTCTGGACAACTCGGGACATATATTTGACACAGAAGCCTCGGAAGTAATGATAACAAGAAGGTATTACAGATCCGGGGACAGTGAATATTACATAAATAAAAAGTCATGCCGTCTGAAAGACGTAAATGAGCTTTTGATGGATACAGGTCTTGGACGTGAGGGTTACAGTATAATCGGTCAGGGCAGAATAGATGAGATACTTTCCATAAAGAGCACAGACAGGCGCGATGTTTTTGAGGAAGCGGCGGGCATAAGCAGGTTCCGCCACAGGAAAGAGGAGTCTCAGCACAAACTTCAGCAGGCTGAGGACAACCTTCTGCGCATAAATGACAAGATAAGCGAGCTTGAAATGCAGGTTGGACCCCTTAAAGAGCAGTCCGAGACGGCAAAAAAATATCTCGTTTTAAGGGACGAACTGAGGGGTATTGAGATCTCTGCCTGGATGGACGATCTGGAGCAGTACGACAGACGTGCTGAAAAGTACCGGGTAGATTATGAAAATGTGTGCGCCGAGAGCCAGGAGGCTAAGCGGGATCTGGAGCTTTTTTATGAAAAGAGCGAAGAGATCGCAGAGCGGACCAGGCAGAAGGATATTGAGAGCGAAAAAGTCCGTGATGAGATAGCAAGAGCCGGAAACGACAAAAACGAGGCGGAAAATGCTGCAGCGGTCTTAAAGGCCACAGTGGAGGCAAATGTTGCAAACATAGAAAGAATAGAGGAGGAGCTGAAAAGCCAGGAGGGCAGAAGCGACAGCATTGAAGAGCAGATAGCCAGGCACATGGAGAGAATCCACGGCGGCGAGTCTGAGCTTGAGGAGAATGGCAAAGCCGTTGAGGCACTAAATGCCCTTGCTGAGGAGCTTTCAATGGACTCTGAAGGAGCCCAGGCCCATTTGGGCGCCCTCTTGAAGCGGGAAAATGAATTGCTTGCGGAAAAAGCTGCTGACAGCTCTAGGTATGATTTTGTAAGAGATAATGTGCAGAGGGAAAAAGAGCGTCTTGAGGAGCTGAAGCTTACCGCCAGGTCAGCTGATGAAAAACTCACTGAGGCTAAAGAGCGGCAGAATCAGACAGAGGAAGAACTGAAAAAGGTTCAAGATGACCTTAAATCTTCAGAAAATATAATAAACGGCTATAAAATGCGACTTCAGTCCAGAGAAAGTCGGGCTGAAAAACTGCAAAAAGAGGCGTCCGGTCTTGAGATGGAATACAGAGCCATGAAATCCAGAATATCTCTTCTTGAGGAGATGGAAAAGGACTACGCTGGATACTCAAGGGCAGTAAAGACTGTAATGCAGGAGTCAGCAAGAGGGATACTCAAGGGAGTGTGCGGCACTGTGGGGCAGATTGCCAAAGCGGATGATGACTGCGCCCTTGCTATAGAGACCGCCCTAGGCGCCGCCATGCAGAATATAATCGTGGAGACGGAAGAGGACGGCAAATCAGCCATAAACTTTTTAAAGCGCAGGGACGGGGGCAGAGCTACGTTTATGCCTGTTTCCACAATGAGGGGCACGACTCTTACGGAAAATCTTGAAAATGAGCCGGGATTCGAAGGCCTTGGGTCGGACCTTGTAAGTTTTGATAAAAAATACAGCGGCATTTTCCTGTATCTTTTAGGCAGGACCGCTGTTACAGACAATATAGATAATGCCATAAGGCTTGGCAGAAAATATAAAAACAGATTCAGGATAGTAACTCTGGATGGTCAGGTGGTAAACGCCGGCGGCTCCATGACAGGCGGTTCATCATCAAAAAATGCAGGTATACTGTCGAGAGCCAATGAGCTGGAGTCTCTTAAAAAAGAGGAGACGGCCATGAAGACAGAACTTGAAAAGACCGTGCTTGCCGCGCAGAGCGCCACAAGAGAGCTTGAAACAGTAAGAAGGGAAATTGACCTTGCCGGCAGAGAAAAACGAAACCTTGAGGATTCCCTGTTGAAACTGGAGGCTTCAATAGAGCAGTGCAGGCTCATAAGCGAAAACTGCCGGATGGCTGCCGATTCCATAAAGGAGGAGACATCGTCAGTTAATGAGAAGCTTTTATCAGAGGAAAGAGAGCTTTCCGAAATAGAAGAAAAGCTGAAGAAAGCCCAGGCAGAGCTTGATGAGATAAGAGAAAAGTCAGAGGAGAGCTCTGCAGGTTATGAGAATCTTGTAAATAAGATTACCGAAAATAGAGAGCGGAGAGATGAGATACTTCGTCGCAGCGCAGGTATTGAAACTGAGATTGCCACTTTGTCCGACGCTGTTTTGAATCTTAAGAATCTTATGAAAGATCTTGCTGGTGGCAGTATGCGACAGCGTGAGATGATAGAAAATCTGAAGGTTGAAAACGAAAAGCTGAAGGAGCAGATATCTGAAAAATTATATCAGGCGGAAGCATATGAGGCCATGGGCGAGAGGCTCAGAGGTGAGCTTTCCCGTATTGCCGGAGAGAAGATGGACCTTGAATCCGAGCGGGCTAAAAGGGACAGAGATTTGCAGGATATGAATAGCAAAATACTCAGCCTGGAGCGGGAGAGTGGAAATCTTGAACAGATGCGGCTGTCAGCTGAGCTGAGCGCAAAGCAGATAATAGACAAGCTCTGGGACACATATGAGCTTTCAAGGTCTGCGGCCAAAGAGCAGGCAAGAGAGCTTGATGATAAGTCTGCAGCCCAGAGACGAATAGGCGAGCGCAAAAGAGAGATATCCAAGCTGGGCAGTCCCAATATCGGGGCCATAGAGGAATATGAGAGAGTAAACGGGAGATATACTTATCTTACCGACCAGAGAGATGATATCGAAAAGAGCCGCTCTGAACTAAATATGATAATCGACGATATTACATCGGAGATGACGAAAATATTCGCAGAGAAGTTTAAAGAGATAGACTCCAGCTTCAGAAGTACATTCACAGAGCTATTTGGTGGAGGTAGAGCCGCCCTTGAGCTTGAAGATGAAAACGACATTTTAAACTGCGGCATTGAGATAAAAGTCCAGCCACCAGGTAAGGCCCTTAAGACAATAACCCTGCTCTCAGGTGGAGAAAAGGCATTTGTGGCCATTGCGCTTTATTTCGCCATACTAAAAGTACGGCCCACGCCGTTTGTATTTATGGACGAGATAGACTCGGCTCTGGATGAGGCAAATAACTCCCGCTTTGCTGAGTACATGAGGACAATGACAGACAGGACCCAGTTCCTTGTGATAACTCACAGGCGCAGAACAATGGAAGAGGCCGATGTTTTATACGGCGTTACCATGCAGGAAAAAGGTGTTTCACAGGTTATTGATATCGACCTTGATGAAGCGGAAAAGACCATAATGGATTAAAGGAAGGCGGAACAAAATGGGATTTTTTGAGAAATTAAAAACTAAGCTCTCCAAAACTGGAAAACAGATCGGAGGAATGTTCGCCTCATTTACAGGTGCCAACGAGGAGTTCTTTGAGGAGCTTGAAGAGACCCTGATAATGGCAGATCTGGGCGCGATGACAGCTCTTGAAGCTGTTGAAAAGCTTAGAGATGTGGTAAAAGAGAATAATTTAAGATCCATGGCCGATATAAAAGCCGCTCTGGCTGAAATATTGGTGGAGGAAATATACGCTGAGGACAGAAGCCTGAAGCTGAATACAAAGCCTTCTGTTGTGCTTATGGTGGGAGTTAATGGAGTGGGTAAGACCACGACCATAGGAAAGCTTGCCATGCAGATGAAAAGCGCTGGCAAAAAAGTTTTGCTCTGTGCCGGGGACACGTTCAGGGCTGCTGCCGCAGAACAGCTTACGGTATGGGCTGAAAGGGCAGGCTGCGACATTGTAAAGCACAGTGAGGGGTCGGATGCCGCCGCTGTTGTGTTTGACAGCATAAGCGCGGCCAAAGCCAGAGACTGTGATGTGGTTATATGCGACACAGCAGGTAGACTGCACAACAAGACTAACCTGATGAACGAGCTGAACAAAATAAGCAGAATAATTGATAGAGAACTGCCGGACGCTGACAGGGAAACTCTTCTTGTTATCGACGCTACAACAGGTCAGAACGGACTTTTGCAGGCAAAACAGTTTGCGGAGACGGCCGGTATAACCGGTATTGTTCTGACAAAGCTTGACGGCACCGCGAAAGGTGGTATAGTTTTCGCTATATCCAAAGAGCTTGGTGTGCCGGTAAAATATATCGGCGTAGGTGAGCAGATAGACGATCTTATGGAGTTTGATCCGGAAGATTTTGTAAACGCACTTTTGGATTAAAAGATTTTGGAGGCTGTAATGAAATTTATTCTTGCCAGCAATAATAAAGGGAAACTCAAGGAAATGCAGGCTATAATGTCCGGGTTGGGCTATGAAGTCATTTCCCAGTCAGAGGCCGGACTTGACCTTGACGTTGAGGAGACAGGCACGACATTTGAGGAAAATGCGTTTTTAAAATCTGATGCAGCCTGCAAGGCTTCAGGACTTCCTGCCGTTTCCGACGATTCCGGCCTTGTGGTTGAGGCTTTAGGCGGTGAGCCGGGAGTTTATTCCGCACGGTATGCCGGGGAAGACAAGACTGATCATGATAGAAATATGTATCTTCTTAAAAAAATGGAGGGTATTGAAAACAGAAAGGCGAAATTCGTATCGGCCATCGTGTGCGTATTCCCGAACGGAGATAAGATAACGGCAATCGGCCAGTGCCCCGGAGAGATAATGCATGAAGAGCGGGGCGAAAATGGATTTGGGTATGATCCTCTGTTTTATATGCCAGAGTTCGGCAGGACCATGGCGGAGATAAGTTCTGAGGAGAAAAATAAGGCATCTCACAGGGCCCGGGCTCTTCAGGAATTTGGAAAAAAGTTAATAGAATATTTAGAAATAAAAGAGCATTAACTGCTTTATAATGGAAAGGAATCAAAATGCTTACAAGTAAACAGAGAGCTCAGCTGAGAAGCATGGCTAGCACGGCTGATACCATAGTTATAATCGGCAAGGGCGGAATAACGGAAAACGTTATCGCCCAGGTAAAAGACGCTCTGAGAGCGAGAGAACTGGTAAAAGGCAGGGTACTTGAAAATTCTCTGCTGACAGCGAAAGAGGCGGTTGCGGCTCTGGCTGAGGAGTGCGCCGCAGAACCTGTACAGTATATCGGTTCAAAATTTGTATTGTATAAGGAAAATAGGGAAATAGATAAGGATAAGAGAATTAAGCTGGTGAAGTGAAACCCATGAGAATTGGAATTTACGGCGGGACGTTTGACCCACCACATATCGGGCATTTAAGCGCTATAAAATATGGCGCTGAGCAACTGAAAATCGACAGGCTTATAATAATTCCTGCTGGCATTCCGCCGCATAAAATGCTGGAGGCCACATCTTCTCCAAAAGAAGACAGGCTTGAGATGGCGTCTATTATGAGCCGGTATATTGATAATGCCCAAGTGTCCGATATGGAGCTGCATAGAGAGGGCAAAAGCTACAGCGTTGACACCATAAACGAGATAAAAAGTCGCTATCCCGGCGATGAGATATGTCTTTTTATGGGCACTGATATGCTGGAGACTTTTGAGGAATGGCGTAGCTTTGAAAAGATACTGGAAATGTGCACGCTGGCGGTATTCGCAAGAGATGCTGGCGATAAGGAGCGAAACATAAAAAACGCTCAGGCACTTAGGGAGAAATATGGCGGCAAAATCGAAATAATCGATAATGAGGCCGTGAAAATCTCCTCGACTGAGCTGCGTCGAATGGTTGGAGACAGGCATGGCACAGAGTACATCACAGAAGATATTTATGGATATATTTTGCATAAAGGCCTTTATGAGGTAAAAGCTAATTTTGACTACCTTCGGAATAAGGCCTACGAGATGCTGAAGCCTGGCCGAATACGCCATGTGGCGGGCTGTGAATATGAGGCTGTGCGCCTTGCACGACGTTACGGCGCGGACGAGGAAATGGCAAGAGAGGCGGCCATACTCCACGACATTACAAAGAAGCTTACATTGGAAGAGCAGTTGATATTATGCGAAAAATATGGTATCATAACGGATACGGCTGAAAAAAATGACGCAAAACTGCTTCATTCCAAAACAGGCGCCGCCGTGGCAAGAGACAAGTTCAATATATCCGATGAGGTTTACAATGCAATCTATTGGCATACAACGGGTAAGGCGGATATGTCTCTGCTAGAGAAGATAATATACATGGCGGACTATATAGAACCCACAAGGGATTTCGACGGGGTGGACAAACTCAGGAAAATAGCGTATATCAATTTGGATGAGGCGTTGTTATTAGGGCTTGAGATGAGCCTTATTGATCTTGAAGAAAGGAATATTGTGCCCCATACTAAAACTCAGGAAGCCATTGACTGGCTTAGAGAGCAGTATAAGAAGGGATTTTAGATATGAAATTGTTCGGCAACAGCAAGCGGTCCAGACACTCTTCCGGTAGATCATATAGAAGAGAGGAAGAGCCGGTAAGGAGACGCAGAGCTGATTATATAGATGATAGATCTAATTATGCAGATGATAGGTCTAATTATGTAGATGAGAGACCTAAAAAGAAAAAAAAGAAAAAGAAAAAAAGCGGATTTAGAAAACTCGTAACAACGATTTTTGTATTATTAGCAATAGGCGCCGGCGTATATGCCGGATTAAAAATCTATGTAAGGCCGCCAGACGTTGACAGCGGCATATTGTCAGATTCCGGTACAGAAACTGCAGGAAGAGAGAAAGATAAGTACACATTTCTACTTCTAGGAAAAGATGTGGTCAGTGGAAATACCGATACTATAATGATTGGCATGTTTGATGCCAAAGAGTACACTTTGAATGTAGTGAGCATACCTCGAGATACACTTGTAAACGTATATTGGAGCACAAAAAAAGCAAATACTCTTTACACTCCAGACAACATGGATGAGACAATGGACGGGTTTGCAAACCTTCTTGGTTACGAGATAGACTTCTATGGCGTAGTAGATCTAGAGGCGTTTGTCCATCTTGTTGACGCCATTGGCGGAGTATGGTATGACGTACCGGATGTTGAGGGTAACGGTCAGGGTATGAACTATGAGGATCCTGAACAGGACCTGTATATACACCTTGAGCCAGGTTATCAGCTCCTTAGCGGTGAGGAAGCAATTGGTATCGTAAGATACAGAAAAGGTTATGCAAATCAGGATATAGGCAGAATCGAATCACAGCAGCATTTCCTTATGGCTGCGGCTGAGCAGATACTTGCGAATAAGGACAGTATAAGCGTAACTGATCTCATCTCGGTATTCCTCAAATATGTAGAGACTGACCTTGACTATGGTGAGTGCGCTTGGTTTGCTAAAGAGCTCATGAAGATGGATTCTGAAGATATTCAGTTCCATACACTCCCGGGCAATTATAACGATACTGTAAACGGAAGATCGTATGTTACCATTTATGTAGATGAGTGGCTTGAGATGATAAACACATATCTCAACCCATTTAATGTTGATATTCAGGAATCCAATCTGGACATTTTGACAAGAGATCCTGAGACAAATAAAATATACTCCACAAGTGGCGTATATGCCGATAGTCCAAACTGGGGGAACTGATAAACATTATACAAATGTTTTAGGAGAGATTGATTATGTTGGAAGCGAAAGAAATGGCTGCCCTTGCGGCCAAAGCTCTTGACGGAAAGATGGCAAAGGATATAACGGTCCTTGATGTAAAAAACATCACCGTTCTAGCTGAGTACTTTGTTATCTGTACCGCAAATTCTACTACGCAGGTCAAAACTTTGAGCGATGAGCTAGGAAGGCTCATGGCTGAACAAGGCGAGACACCCCTAAGAACTGAAGGACTAAGATCAGGAGGCTGGATTCTGGTAGATTTTGGATGTTTGGTAGTCCATATTTTCCTGGAAGAGCAGAGAAAGTTTTATGATCTTGAAAGACTGTGGTCTGACGCTGCGCGGCTGGATGTAAAAGAGCTTATAGCATCAGCTCCCCAGGTCAACATTGAATAGATAAGAGGCAACGGCTATGAAATACGAGTTTAATAGAATTGAAAAGAAGTGGCAGAAAAAATGGGAAGATGAGAAAGTCTATGCCACTGAAATGGATCCAAACAAAACCAAGTTTTACGGACTTATAGAGTTCCCATATCCGTCTGGACAGGGCCTTCATGTAGGTCATCCTCGGCCTTATACGGCTATGGATATTATCGCGAGAAAGAGAAGAATGGAAGGATATAATGTTCTTTTCCCTATAGGATTTGACGCTTTTGGTCTTCCAACAGAAAACTACGCGATAAAAAACAAGATTCATCCCAGAAAAGTTACACACGACAATATTGCCCAGTTCACAAAACAGCTTAAGATGCTGGGTTACAGCTTCGACTGGGACAGAGTCATAGATACCACCGATCCGGACTATTATAAGTGGACACAGTGGATATTCATCCAGCTTTTCAAGCATGGTCTTGCGTATAAAGCCAGCATGCCTGTAAACTGGTGCACATCTTGCAAATGTGTTCTGGCCAATGAGGAAGTTGTAAACGGCGTTTGCGAGAGATGCGGCAGCGAGGTAGTGCGCCGTGAGAAGAGCCAGTGGATGCTGAAGATAACACAGTACGCACAGAGGCTCATTGACGATCTTGACGATGTAGACTATATCGAGAGAGTAAAGACTCAGCAGAAGAACTGGATCGGCCGCTCCATCGGCGCAGAAGTGGATTTTGACACCACAGCCGGCGATAAGCTGAAAATATTTACGACAAGACCTGACACACTTTTTGGTGCTACATATATGGTAATCTCTCCAGAGCATGCCATACTCAAAAAGTGGGAAGATAAGATTGAAAATCTTGATGAGATCAGATCATACCAGACAGAGGCTTCAAAGAAGTCCGACTTCGAGAGAACTGAGCTTAATAAGGACAAGACAGGTGTTTGCATAAAGGGCATTTCTGCGATAAATCCGGTAACTAATGCGGAGATTCCAATTTTCCTTTCTGACTATGTTCTTGCCACATACGGCACAGGCGCGATCATGGCAGTTCCTGGCCACGATACAAGAGACTGGGAGTTTGCGAAAAAATTCGGACTGCCCATAATTGAAGTTGTAGCAGGCGGAAATATAGAAAAAGAGGCATTCACAGACTGCGAGACGGGAATTCTTGTAAATTCAGGCTTCCTGAATGGTCTGAGTGTAGAGGACGCTAAAGTTAAGATTCTTGAGCATCTTGAAGAGAAGGGCATAGGGCACAGGCAGGTAAACTTCAAGCTCAGAGACTGGGTATTCTCACGCCAGAGATACTGGGGCGAGCCAATACCAATGGTATATTGCGAGAAGTGCGGCTGGGTACCTCTGCCGGAAGATCAGCTGCCGCTGCTTCTGCCTGATGTTGAAAATTATGAGACAACAGATAACGGTGAGAGCCCACTTGCCGCAATGACAGACTGGATAAACACCACATGTCCATGCTGTGGCGGACCTGCAAAGCGTGAGACTGACACAATGCCTCAGTGGGCGGGTTCAAGCTGGTACTTCCTCAGATATATGGACCCACACAATGACAAGGCTCTTGCATCAAAAGAAGCCCTTGAGTACTGGTCCCCTGTTGACTGGTATAACGGCGGTATGGAGCACACCACACTCCACCTGCTCTACTCCAGATTCTGGCATAAGTTCCTTTATGATATCGGCGTAGTGCCTACAAAAGAGCCGTATATGAAGAGAACAAGCCACGGTATGATCCTGGGTGAGAATCCACACTATGTTGGAAACGTATCTACACAGGAGGAGAAAGATGCCCTTATCGAAAAGTATGGTGAGGACGCTAACCGCCCATATGTAAAGATGAGTAAGTCTCTTGGCAATGTCATCAATCCTAACGACATTGTTGACGCCTACGGCGCTGACACTTTGAGACTGTATATAATGTTCCTTGGCGACTTTGAAAAAGCAGCTCCATGGCAGGATAATGCAGTAAAAGGCTGTAAGAGATTCCTCGACAGGATATGGAACCTTGCTGAGAATAAGCTTGAAGGCGGCGAGGAATATTCCAGGGCACATGAGGCCTCCATCAACCGGACAATTAAAAAGGTTGGGGAAGATATTGAGAATATGAAGTTCAATACCGCAATTGCGGCGCTCATGTCCCTTGTAAATGAGTTCTACGATAAGAAGCCCAGCCGCGGCGATATAAAAGCGCTTCTGACGCTGCTGTGCCCATTTGCTCCTCATATCGCTGAAGAGCTTTGGGAGATCCAGGGATTTGATGGAATGGCTGTCAAAGCTAAATGGCCGTCATATGATGAGAGCAAAATGGTTGAGACTGAAAAGACCATCGCCGTACAGGTAAACGGCAAACTCAAGACAACCGTTGTCATCCCGGCAGACGCGGAAGACGATGTAGTGCTTGATATAGTTAAATCAGATAACAAAATAAAGGGGCTCCTCAATGGAATGGAGATAGTACGAACAATTGTCGTTAAAAATAAGCTGGTTAATATCATTATTAAGCCGGCGAAGTAATATTTTTATTGACAAAGGACTAAATCCCATTTATAATACTAATGCTAAAGCCATAGTTTGGCCCTTAAAGCGTTCTTATGGACGTATTTGGAGGGAGGGAAAATAGATGTCTGAAATTCATGTTAAAGATAATGAATCGCTTGACAGCGCTCTTAGAAGATTTAAGCGCAGTTGTGCAAAAGACGGCACACTTGCTGAACTCAGAAAGAAAGAGTATTATCAGAGCCCAAGTGTAAAGCGTCGCAAAAAGAGCGAAGCTGCCAGAAAAAATAAAAATAAGAGATACTATTAATCAAAATTTAAACGCCCCGGAATTTCCGGGGCGTTTGTATTTTGATATGGGCTATTGAATGTGCTGCTCAGCGGACTGGCATTTTCGAGATAGGCCCGGTACTTTAAAAATAAAAAGCAGGAAGTACTCTTCCTGCTTTTTATTTAAGATAATATCATTTCTTTAAATTTATCGCCCTGCTCGCCGCTGCCCACAAACGAGAAAGATACAAGCTCGGGGTCGAATACTTTCTGGGCAAGGGACAGAATGCCGTCTGTTGTTACAGCCTCATATTTTTCGATGAGTTCTTCAGTGGAAGGAATTCTGCCAAGAAACAGCTCATTTCGGCCCAGCCTGTTCATTCTGACGCCGGTAGACTCCAGAGACATAAGGACATTTACTTTTGCCTGTTCTTTAGTAAGGGCAAGTTCAGTGGCTGTAACACCATCCTGACGTATCTTTTCAACTTCCTCCAGTATTAGTCTGACAGCTTCAAGATAGTTGGAATTACCAGCGGCTGTGTAAATGCCAAATATACCACCGTCTATGTAAGAGGATAGGAAAGAGTATACGCTGTAACAAAGGCCCTGACGCTCTCTCACCTTTTGAAATAGCCTGGAGGACATTCCGCCACCTAAAATATTTGAGAGCAGTGAAAGTGAGTACCGGTCGTCGTCAGATATACTGAGGCCGGGATATCCAATACAGATATGATTTTGCTCAATGTCCTTGTGTTTTACATCAAAGGTGCGGTGGAAGGAAGCTTTTCTGTATTCTACTGAGCCGGAGCCAAAATCTGAGAAGAGACTGGCAATATTATCGATATCGCTGGTTTTAAAGCTGCCAGAAATGGCGATGACGATATTTTCACCGCCATAGTGGGAAACCATAAAATCTTTGAGGAACTGGCCGGACATTTTTTTCAGGGTTGATTTCTTACCCAGAATAGGGCGTGAGAGAGAAGAACCCTTGTATATGCCGGTAAGGAGCTGCTCTATGACGAGATCCTCTGGCGTATCCTCATACATATCTATTTCATCGAAAATAACTCCCCGCTCGTTTAAAACGTCCTTATCGTCAAAATTTGAATTTTTAAGCATATCGTGGAGGATATCTGCAAGATGACCCAGGTGAGTGTCCAGAGCTCTGCCGTAGAAGCAGGTGCACTCTTTAGTGGTGTATGCGTTTATTTGACCACCAAGCCTGTCAGACTGGGCGGCGATATCCGCCGCTGTGCGGGTACTTGTGCCTTTGAACACCATGTGTTCTATAAAATGTGAGGCGCCGTTTTCCTCAGATTTTTCACTGCGTGAACCGTTTTTCACCCATATGCCAAAGGAGACACTTCTAACATAAGGGATGTATTCGTATACAATTCTTATACCGTTGGGCAATGTCCTTTTCTCGAACATGATTACCTCCAAGAATATGTTTTTTCATAAAAATAGCGCAAAAGGTATCTTTTGCGCTATTTTCTGTTTTTTAGAAGAGCTAGTCCGTAAGGCCCATCTTCTCGCGCTCTTTAAGAGCGTCGCGCCTTGAGAGGTTTATTCTGCCTCTGTCGTCTATTTCTGTTACCTTGACCCAGGTCATGTCGCCTACATTCAGGACGTCCTCAACCTTTTCAACTCTGCCTTTTTCAAGCTTGGAGATGTGGATCATACCGTCTGTGCCAGGAGCAAGCTCAACAAACGCGCCGATAGGAATTATTCTTACTACCTTGCCGTAGTAGAGAGCGCCGACTTCAGGTACAAATACGATATCGTCGATAGTTTTCTTAGCAGCTCTGCATGCGTCCATATCAACAGAAGAGATGTAGATGCTGCCGTCGTCTTCGATATCTATCTTGCAACCGGTGTCAGCACAGATTTTCTGGATAACTTTACCACCGGAGCCGATTACCTCACGGATTTTGTCCGGATTGATCTTCATTGTAATCATCTTGGGAGCTGTTGGAGAGAGCTCTTTTCTTGGCTCAGAGATAACAGGAAGCATAATCTCGTCCAGAATCTGGTTTCTTGCCTCATGTGTTATCTTAAAGGCATTTTCAATTATATCATAAGTCAGACCGTCATTTTTAAGGTCCATCTGAATGGCAGTGATGCCCTTCTTTGTACCGGCAACTTTAAAGTCCATCTCGCCGTGGAAGTCCTCAACGCCCTGTATATCGATGAATGTCTTCCAGTCCCCATTATCATCGTGTATAAGGCCGCAGGAGATACCTGCAACAGGTGCCTTGATAGGAACGCCGGCGTCCATAAGAGCCAGTGTAGAGCCGCATACAGAGCCCTGAGAGGTACTACCGTTAGAGGAGAGAACCTCTGATACAACTCTAATGGTGTACGGGAACTCCTCAACGGATGGCAGAACAGGCTCAAGAGCCTTTTCTGCAAGAGCGCCGTGTCCAATCTCACGTCTAGAGGTGGAACGATTTGGTCTTGCTTCACCAGTGGAGAAGGATGGAAAATTGTAGTGGTGGATATATCTCTTTTCCTCTTCCTCAAATATGGTATCCAGCTTCTGGGCTGCGGAGAGAGTGGAGAGTGTTGCAATGGAGAGAACCTGTGTCTGACCTCTTGTGAAGAGACCGGAACCGTGTACCTTTGGCAGAACGCCTACTTCAGCGGCCAGAGGACGAATCTCGTTCATAGCTCTGCCGTCAACACGCTTGCCCTGAAGGAGCCACTCTTTTACGACCTTCTTCTGGATCTTATATGTGATCTCTTCAAGCTGCTCGGTGATTTCAGGATACTCTTCACCGTACTTTTCGATCATTTTTTCAACAACTGCGTTGTATCTCTCTTCACGGACATTCTTGTCATCTGTGTCCATGCAGTATTTTACGTCTTCGTAATAGTCCTCAACCAGCTTCGCAAAAAGTTCCTCATTGAAGGATGCGTGCTCGTATGTGAACTTCGGCTTGCCAACTTCCTTAACCATCTGATTTATAAGCTCAATAACAGGCTTGATGGCATTGTGAGCAGCGATAATACCGTTTAACATTACCTCATCGGAAATTTCATTACCGCCGGCTTCGATCATAACGATTTTGTCCATTGTAGCGGCGATAGTGCAGAACATTTCACTTTCCTTGCGCTCTGCGCTTGTGGGGTTAATGAGGTATTTACCATCTTTATATCCAAGAGCTACACCAGCGATAGGTCCGTTGAATGGGACATCGGAGATGCAGACTGCGGCGGAAGCGCCAATCATAGCTGCGATTTCTGGAGAACAGTCGTGGTCAACGCTCATTACCATGCAGTTGATAACTACATCGTTTCTCAAATCCGCAGGGAAAAGAGGACGCATCGGACGGTCAATCATACGGGAGGCAAGAGTAGCTCTCTCGCTTGGTCTGCCCTCACGGCGGAGATAGCCGCCAGGAATACGTCCTACTGCGTAAAGTTTTTCTTCAAAGTCAACAGAGAGAGGGAAGTAGTCGATACCGTCTTTTGGCCTTGGGGAGGCTGTGCAGGTAACTAAAACTGTTGTCTCGCCGTATTTTACAGTTACTGCTGAATTTGCGAGCTCAGCGTATTTGCCCACTTCAAGAGTGAGAGGTCTGCCGGCCAAATCCATGGAGAACTGCTTGAATCCAGGAAATTCTCTGTGTTTGATTATCATTTTTTTGCTCCTTTCTTTATAGAGGGGAGCCGGCTTCCTTTTAGAAGTTGAAACGATGCTGAAGATTTCAGCGCCCTTTCAACTGCTATAAGGTACAGCCGACCCGTCTCTTTTGTGTTTTAAATAAACAGGCGGGCAAAAATTACCCGCCTGAATCTGACAGCGAGCATTCTCGCTTTTTTGATTACTTTCTGATACCCAGTTTTGCGATGCAGGCTCTGTAACGCTCGATATCTTTCTTTGCAAGATAATCAAGGAGGCTGCGGCGCTTACCGATCATCTTGTACATACCAAGACGGCTGTGGTTGTCCTTCTTGTGTACTTTCAGGTGCTCTGTGAGCTGGTTGATACGCTCTGTGAGAATAGCGATCTGAACCTCAGGTGAACCTGTGTCGTTTTCGGATCTGCGGTTGTTTTCGATAACAGCGGTTTTCTGTTCCTTTGTGATCATTTGATTTACTTCCTTTCTTTTATTATACCCAAAAATCTGAGTATCCGGCGGAAAGGCACCACAAAAGCGGCTTATATCCGGAAACTAAGATATAGGGCTAAAGCTTATACATTTTATCATAACAATACTATGATGTAAAGCATATTTTTACCTTAAAGGGACTTTAAAAATAATTTTACATATTTTTAACACCAAATACAGGTAAGCGGAAGATTTCCTGAATGCCCATATTTAGCGCAACAGGCGCCATAATATTTTTGAAAAAATCACTTTCCAAGATATATCATCAAAGCGGCGATATCAGCCGGAGAAATACCTGAGATTCTGGATGCCTGTCCCATATTGTCAGGCTTCATCATATCAAGTTTTTGTCTCGCCTCCAGCCGCAGCCCTGAGATTTGGCTGTAATCAATGTCCTTAGGCAGTTTTCTTGACTCCAGTTTTTTGAAATCCTCAACCTGCTTCAACTGCTTTTCAATATATCCCGCGTATTTAAGGCAAATTTCAACCTCTGTGGTTATGGCAGCCGGCAGGGAAGGCCTGTCCTTGTCAAAAGGCGCGAGACACTCATAGTCGAGCTGAGGCCGGCATATAAGAGCGGCAAGAGATGTGCCAGATGAAGGGGGCGGCGTGCCGCGTTCCTCCATAAGGCGGCAGAGCTCTGGTGTGGGGCCGATATATGTGCTTTTAAGGCGGGCTATTTCACTGTCCACTTTTACGTATTTGTCAAGCACTTCCTGGTACCGCTCGTCAGAGACAAGGCCTATATCATGGCCTATTCCGCTAAGACGTTGGTCAGCGTTATCCTGGCGATGGAGAAGCCTGTATTCACTTCTGGACGTCATCATTCTATAAGGTTCGTTTGTGCCTTTTGTAACAAGATCGTCAATGAGGGTGCCGATGTAGCTTGTGGATCTGTCAAGGATCATGGGTTCCCGGCCGAGTATTTTCAGCGCGGCGTTTACGCCAGCCACAAAGCCCTGAACGGCGGCCTCTTCATATCCTGAAGAACCGTTAAACTGGCCAGCGCCGTAGAGACCGGATATTTTTTTCGTCTCAAGGGTCGGATACAGTTCAAGAGGGTCTATGCAGTCATATTCTATGGCGTAGGCTGTACGCATCATCTCAGCGTTTTCAAGGCCCGGTATGGTATGGAGCATTTTTATCTGCACATCCTCCGGCAAAGAAGATGAGAAGCCCTGAATATAGAGCTCTTCAGTATCAAGACCCATTGGCTCAACAAAAAGCTGGTGGCGCTTTTTATCAGGAAATGTAACAATTTTAGTCTCTATTGAAGGACAATACCGGGGGCCGGTACTTGATATCATTCCGTTATAGAGAGGAGATCTGTCAAGATTTGCCCTTATTATGCTGTGTGTATCCTCGTTTGTATAAGTGAGATAGCAGACCGCTTTGTTTTCAGGAGTTTTTTTGGTTGAGAAAGAAAATGGCTCTGGATCAGTATCACCAGGCTGAATTTCCATTTTTGAAAAATCAACGGACCTGGCGTTTACTCTTGGGGGTGTGCCCGTTTTAAAACGGCGCATACTGAGGCCAAGATCTCGGAGCTTTTCACCTAAAGGTTTTGAGGGGAAGAGACCGTCAGGGCCGCTTTCTTTTGCCACATCTCCTATTATTATCTTGCCGTTTAAATATGTTCCGGTGCAGATGACCGCAGCTTTGCAGTAAAAGGTAGCTCCTGTATTTGTCTTTACGAAAGTTACACGGCCGTCTTCAACGCCGATATCCGTTACTTCAGCTTGTTTCACAAGAAGATTCGGACACAGTTCCAGCGTGTGCTTCATAACCTTCTGGTACTCACGCCTGTCGGCCTGAGCCCGGAGAGAATGGACGGCGGGGCCTTTTCCACGGTTCAGGGTTCTGTACTGTATACAGGCTTTATCGGCGGCCTTACCCATCTCGCCGCCGAGAGCGTCAAGCTCTCTTACAAGATGGCCTTTACCTGTGCCACCAATTGCTGGATTGCATGGCATATTGCCTATGGCGTCTAAATTTATAGTAAAACAAACTGTTTTGAGACCGAGTCGAGCTGACGCTAGAGCGGCCTCGATCCCGGCATGACCTGCGCCGATGACAGCTACATCACAGGTTCCAGCAGTATAATCCAATTTATATCACCTACCATTAACAAGAAGATTTTAGTATAAAACATCTTAAAATGCAACAAAAACAGGGCAGACAGTAAAGCCGCCCGCCCTTATATAAAATAATCGCCGGCAAAAATGCCGGCGATTGTTATTATACATGTTCTATTTCTGTTTTATTTGCCAGAGACTCGGCTATGTTAAGAGCGTGATCCCCAATTCTCTCAAAGTCTGTCAGAAGCTTTGTATACAGCACACATGCTTCGTCGGAGCAGACCCGATCCCTTATCCTGCCCAGCTGATTATTGATAAAGCCGGAGGTGGTGTGATCTATATTCTTTTCAAGGTCAGTGATTTCAGCAAACTCAGATTCTGACAGGCATGGAAGATCGGAAAGAGCACTTATTGCCTGGATGTCCAGCCGCTTCATCTCGTATATTTCCTCCATAGCAGACTCAGAAAATGACGTGTTTTTATCTTTGAGCATTACAGAATACTCAACTATATTTGTAGCATGGTCAGCAATTCTCTCTATGTCGCCAGATATCTTGAACAGTGAATTCAGCAGAGATGAGTCAGCCTCACTGTATACATGTGGCATAACATCCGAAATGTATTTTGTTATCTCCTTGTTGAGATAATCAATGTACTGCTCACGTTCTGTTATCTTTTCAAGCTGAGACGGGTCTTGATTGAGTATCGAGTCATAACTTGAGGATACATTTTCAAGAGCCATGGAGAGCATACGTGAGAGCTCGCTTCTGACATTGGTTGCAGCGATGGAAAAAGTACCCAGCTGAAGATGCTCGCCAGAGGACAATGGCTTGATGAAGAGAAGTTCGCGTCCTGATTTTTCCTCGTCTTTTGTCTCTGGAAGTATTTTGGTAGAGAGCTTTACAAGCTGTGTGCCGAAAGGCAGAAGTATTATAGTAGTGGCAACGTTGAAGATAGTGTGCATATTTGCGATCTGTCCGGCAACGTTGTCAGGAGAGAGAGACGCAACAAGAGATGTTACAGGTGTAACGATACACAAAATTGTGAATATAAATGTTCCTATTACGTTGAACATAAGGTGCATGATAGTTGTTCTTTTCGCATTGCGGCTTGTACCGATAGATGCGAGAACCGCTGTGATACATGTACCAATATTCTGACCGAAAAGTACGAATACCGCGTTTGACAGGTCTATAAGACCATTCATAGCAAGACCCTGGAGTATACCGATGGAAGCTGCTGAGGACTGTATAATGGCTGTGAAGATTGCGCCAAACAGTATGCCAATAACGGGATTTGAAAATTTTGTGAGAAGATTTACAAATTCCGGTACATCGCGCAGAGGAGCCATGGCACTGCTCATTGTATCCATTCCTATGAAGAGGATACCGAGACCTGCAAGAATCTGGCCAAGATGATGGAACTTTGGCTTTTTCATGAATACTACCATTACAACACCAGTTATGGCAAAAATCGGAGCCAGCATACCTACATCAAGAGCGATAAGCTGACCGGTAATGGTGGTACCGATGTTCGCACCCATTATTACCCAGATGGCCTGCTTCAATGTCATAAGTTTTGAGTTAACAAAACCAACAACCATTACGGTTACAGCTGATGAGGACTGTATTGCCGCAGTAATAAGGGCGCCGACCAGTATGCCAAGAAAACGGTTTGAGGTCAGACGCTCCAAAATTTTCTTCATTTTGTTTCCGGCAGCGGCTTCAAGACCTGAGCTTGTCATGTGCATGCCATAAAGGAAAAGGGCAAGCCCGCCAAGAAGACCTAAAATAACTGTCGATTCCATAATAATATATTCCCCCTGTAAGGTTTATTGCTGATCAAAAAAATAAGACCTTTCAGATCTTTGAAGGTACTTATTTTATATGAGGAATACATTTGTATCAGTATTGAAAAAATGATTGCGCATTTTTCCCTATTTTATTCCCCTATGTAAAAATACTTCAATATATAAAAAAATGAAACAGCAGTTAGGTAAAAGTTATGTAAAATCTATGTAAAGTGAGAAAACGGCCGGTCCGCTCCGGGCCGGCCGTGGTTTGTTATGATACCATCTGTTCCCTACCAATGGAAAGCATGAGTTTTATTCTGTTTTCTTGATTTACTTTTGTGGCACCTGGGTCATAGTCTATAGCCACAAGGTTTACATCAGGATGTTTGTCTTTTATGAGTTTCATCATGCCCCTGCCGCAAATATGGTTTGGAAGACAACCAAAAGGCTGGGCACATATGATGTTATTTACTCCAGAGTCTATCAGCTCAAGCATCTCAGCGGTGAGCAGCCAGCCTTCGCCCATTTTTGTTGCGGTGCTGATATAGCCGTCGGTCAGGGAAATGACATGACGGAAATCGCTGGGAGCTGTGAAATCGCTGTAAGTTTTTATGGAGTTTATTATATCCTTCTGGCGGTTTAGTAGGTATTTGAACACAGCACGAATTATCCTGCTTTTAAACTTTGAACCGTCTCCGTAGTAGGTCCTGTCTGCTAGCATGTTATACACGCAGTACATACAAAAGTCCAGAAGCCCAGACATGACAACCTCGCAGTTTTCAGACAGAAGAAAGTCTTCCAGATTGTTGTTTCCAAGAGGAGCAAATTTTACATAAATTTCTCCTACAATGCCAACACGCATCTTTTTTGTGTCATATCTGTCCAGATTCGCAAAATTCTCAATTATTGTTTTATAATTTCTGAGGGTATTTTTTCGACTGAAAAATTTCGGGCTCTGCATATCGTTTACGAGCTTTTCGGCCCAGAAATCCACAAGGGCGATAGTACTGCCGGGCTCTTTTTCATAGGGCTGTGTCTGGTTTTTAAGCGTCATGAGAAGATCGCCGTAGAGAACAGCTGAGACAAGCTTTATAAACATCATTGGTGTTATCTTAAAGCCAGGGCTTTTTTCCGTGCCGGCAAAGTTCAGCGAGATAACTGGCACAAACCCCAGATCCGCCTTATCCAAAGCCTTTCTAAGAAGAGATATATAGTTTGAAGCCCTACATCCTCCACCTGTCTGAGTTATCAGAAGGGCCGTCCTGTGTATGTCGTATTTTCCGCTTTGAAGGGCGGAAATGAGCTGTCCAATAACAAGAAGAGCGGGATAACATGTGTCGTTGTGAACATATTTAAGTCCAGTGTCAGATATCTCCTTGCCTGTTGTACTTAAAAGCTCTGTCTTGTACCCGTAGGCCCGAAAAATTCTCGAAATGAGTTTAAAATGCACAGGAAGCATGTTAGGTGCAAGTATGGTATAATCCTTTTTCATTTCTTTTGTAAAAATAGGTTTTTCCATATTGTTATTCACCTCTCTCTTCCTTAAGAGCGTCAAACAGGCTTCTGAGCCTGATTTTGGATGTGCCCAAATTTGCTATTTCATCGATTTTAAGCTGTGTGTATATTCTACCTTTTTCCTCGAGTATGCTGCGGGTTTCGTCTGATGTTATGGCATCAAGGCCACACCCGAAGGACACAAGCTGGACAAGATTAATGTTTTTGTTGCCAGACTCGGCGATATATTTCGCCGCAGCGTATATCCTTGAGTGATAGGTCCACTGATTTAGGACGTTGGTACGGAATTTTTCCACTCTGTTTGATATGGAGTCCTCAGTTATAACAATGGCGCCTAGCTCGCATATAAGGTTTGCGATACCGTGATTTATCTCCGGATCTACATGGTATGGCCTGCCTGCAAGGACAATTACCTGACGGTTTTCAGCCTTCGCTATATTGAGGAATTCCTCGCCCTTTGCCCGGACTAATGCCAGATATTTTTCTCTCTCTGCATAGCCCTTATCTATGGCGTTTGAAACATCTTTCCTGGGAAATGAGCCAAAATGGGCTGTGAGCATATCATAAAAATGCCTTTTAAAGGTTTTAGTATTGTGTATGCCAAAGGAGTTATTTATAAACAGAATATTTTTTATTTCCTCCATATTCGCGCCAATAACCTCAGGATAATAGGCCACAACTGGGCAGTTGTAGTGGTTATCGCCCAATTTTTCGTCAAGATTGTAGCTGAGGCAGGGATAGAATATAGCGTCAATGTCCTGCTTTAAAAGATACTCCATATGTCCATGAACCAGCTTGGCTGGGTAGCAAACAGTGTCTGAAGGGATAGTACTCTGTCCACTTAAAAATATATCCCTGCTGGATTCGGGAGAGACCACAACATCGAAGCCCAAGGATGTGAAAATAGTATGCCAGAATGGCAGCAGCTCATACATATTCAGAACCATGGGAAGGCCAATAGTGCCGCGGGTTGGGACAATGTGCTTTGTCCTGTATCCGTTTAAAAGCTCCAGTTTGTAGTCGTAAAGATTGTATTTTACGCTATTTGTTTTGACACCTGTGGGCTTTGAGCATCTATTTCCGCCGATGAACCGGCGACCGCCCTCAAATGTGGTTATGGTCAGCCGGCAGTGATTGTTGCATCCGTTGCAGACTGTGGCCACTGTTTTGTATGTAAACTTTTCAAGTTCCTCTTTTGATATAAGAGAGGACCTGTCTGCCTTTGAATTTTCTTTAGCGTAAAGAGCGGCGCCGTAGGCACCCATTACTTCCGCAATCTCAGGGCGAACTACATCCGCGCCAAGCTCCATCTCAAAAGCTCTTAAAACGGCATCGTTTCTAAAAGTGCCGCCCTGTACAACTATATGTTTACCAAGAGCATCGGCAGAAGCAGCTCTTATTACTTTATATATTGCGTTTTTAACAACGCTTATAGAAAGGCCGGCGGATATGTTTTCAATAGTAGCTCCATCTTTCTGAGCCTGTTTTACTGAGGAGTTCATAAATACAGTACATCTTGAACCCAGATCCACAGGCTTGTCAGCCATAAGACCAAGCTTTGCAAAATCCTGTGCGCTGTAACCCAGGGCGCTAGCAAATGTCTGGAAAAATGAGCCGCAGCCTGAAGAACAAGCTTCGTTTAAAAAGATATTTCCAATGGTACCGTCCTGTATTTTGAAGCACTTTATATCCTGACCTCCGATATCGATAATGAAATCGACATCTGGCATAAAGCTTTTCGCTGCCTTGTAATGTGCAATTGTCTCAACAACGCCAAAATCGATATTGAAGGCATTACGCAAAAGTTCCTCACCATAGCCTGTAACAGCGGAGGATTTTATTTTTATGTCGGGAAATTCATTGTAAACCTCAAGTAGAAAGGATTTTATTACCTCAGTGGCGTTTCCGCTGTTAGGACGATAGATCTGCTTTAGAATATTCCCGGCCTCGTCTATCACAACAGCCTTTACGGTTGTTGAGCCTGAGTCAACACCAAGATACATATTGCCCGAGGGCTTTTCTATAAATTTGATATGGCTTGAGTTGTTTTTGTGCCTTTTAGTAAAAGCTTCATATTCTTCCTGGGATCTGAAAAGAGGAGGCAGATAGGCATATCCAGCCTCACCCTTGCTGTTTTCAATTTTGGAGATCATCTCATCAATATTGATTTCCTCAGAGACAGCGGAGATGGCGGCTCCAAGAGCAACAAAATAAAGGGAATTATCAGGACAGAGCCCTTTACAGTTTAAAACTTCGTCAAAACTGGATCGGAGTTCGGAAAAGAAGGTGAGCGGGCCACCTAGATAAACTATATTTCCCTGAATCTTTCTGCCCTGTGCAAGACCACCGATAGTCTGGTTGACAACAGCTCTGAAAATACTTGCCGCTATATCGGACCTGGCGGCACCCTGATTCAAAAGAGGCTGAATATCGCTTTTCGCAAAAACGCCGCAGCGAGAAGCTATTGTATAAAGTTTTTCCTTTTTCTTCGCAAGCTCATTGAGCTCATCAGGCTGTACATTCAAAAGGGAAGCCATCTGGTCGATAAACGCACCTGTACCGCCAGCACAGGAACCGTTCATTCTGACTTCTAAACCGCCATTTAGGAATAATATTTTAGCGTCCTCGCCTCCGAGTTCGATTACAACATCAGCATCCGGAATGTATTTTTTTACTGCAAGGCGGGTGGCGTAAACTTCCTGTACAAATGGTATTTTAAGAGAGTCTGCAGTACCCATACCGGCGGAGCCGGACATACATAAAGAGATACTGCCCTCACCTGTGCGAGATTTGATCTCGGCAAGCAGCGAGGCTGTCATCTCTTTTATACGTGAGAAGTGGCGCTGATAGCTCTCAAATATTAAATTTTCGTTCTCGTCGAGGACAACGCATTTAATAGTTGTTGACCCGACGTCAAGACCGACTTTTTTCAAGAACAAAATCACCTCTAAAGATGCTTATACATATATAGAAAAATTATAAGAAAACAATATAGACTTTTTATGAACAAATTACACCGGCAGATCGGTAAAATATTCTTTAATGTAAGGAAAAGAGAAAATTAAAAAAAGGCGTGCTGTTGGTTTCATATAAAGATTCAGCTTTTCCCAGCGGCATAAATAAGATTGATATTTTAGATTATATGTAAATATATTTTTATTACAGGCTGTGGAAGTAACCTATTTAAGGGGAGTAAATGTTCATTTAAAAAAATAGGTATATTATGTGTAATACGGTAGTAAAATTTTTAAAACAGCGGCAAAAAACGACAAAAAACTTTAAAATCATTCTGAAATTTGTGTATAATTAAAGAGTACTTGTATTTTCAGACGGCCCATCGGCCATATAGCCGGTGTGGAAATAGGAGGAAGTTTGAATGAAAAAAGTTTTTAGCCTTATCCTGGCTTTAGCTATGGTTTTTGCATTTACATCGTGTAAAAACGCGGACACCGGGGAAGAGGAAGACAAGGCACAAAAGCAGGCACCGTATAAAATTGGTATAATCACCGGTAGTGCTGCCCAGGGTGAAGAATACTATGGGGCGGAAAATGTGAAAGAAAAGTACGGAGATATTATAGTTACAGCTACATACCCGGACGATTACTCAATAGAGATTAAAAAGGTAACAGATACAGTTTCCAAAATGGCTGAGGATCCGGACGTAAAAGTGATAATATTTGTTCAGGCTGTTCCGGGAGCTTCGGCGGCTATTGAACAAGTGCGGGAAACACGGGACGATATTATTTTTATCTGCGGCGCTACCAATGAGGACCCTAGCACCATAGCCAGCCAGGCGGATGTTGTGCTGCATGTGGACGAAGAGGGCATGGGCACAGCGATGGTCGACCAGGCCGCAGCCAAGGGAGCAAAAACTTTTGTACATATATCATTTCAGCGGCATCTGGGATATGATGACGTTACCGCTCAGAGAGAGCAGATAATTAAGAGATGCGAGGAGCTGAACATCGAGTTTGTGGAGGCTGAAGCCCCTGACCCCACAGGTTCTGAAGGTATAGAAGGAGCGAAACAATGGATCGATGAAAACATTCCTGACTATGTTGAGCAATATGGCAAGGACACAGCGTTCTTTTGCACAAGCTGCAGTATGCAGTCAGCTCTGATACGCAGGTGCGCCGAACTTGGAGCGATTTTCCCCCAGCAGCGCTGCCCATCTCCCTACCATGGATATCCTGAGGCTTTTTCTATATCCCTTGACGACCATGAGGGAGACACTGAGTATCTTATGGGACAGATAGAAGAAAAAGCTGAAGATTACGGCATGACCGGCAGAATGTCCACCTGGAGTGTTTCGCCAAACATGATGATGATAGAGGCGGCTGTAAAATATGCTATAGGCTGGTGTGATGGTAACTTCCAGGCTGACGAGGGAAGGACCTATAATGAGACAGCACTTTTGGAGGAAATAAAAAATATTGGTGGAGAGGGCACAACAGTAGAGAAATACGAAGAAGAAGAGTCCGGCACTCTTGATAATTATTACGTTATATTGTGTCCATACCGAAATTTCTAAAAAGATAAAAAAGTCGAAGGTATTTACCTTCGACTTTTTTATGCCAACTGACAGAACAAAATATTTTATATGCAGATATTTTTAATGTACCTAATTTTATTGACCTTTTGATAACTTTTAGTTACACTGATATTAAGATTTTACCGTCCGCGCTAGAGGCAATTTGTGTTTGTTTGGCAGAAAAACCTTATGGAATATGGATAGGCGCGGATACAGAATAATATGATTTATCAGGAGGAGAACATGGGTATTTTATCTCAGTATGAGCCGAAAAGGGCTATGGAAATATTTGAGGAGATCAGCGCAATTCCACATGGGTCAGGAAACCGTCAGCCGATTTGTGAGTATCTTAACAAATTTGCATCTGATAGAGGTCTTGAGCACTATCAGGATGAGGGCGACAATGTTGTAATTATTAAGGAAGCAACGCCGGGCTATGAAAATGCGGATACAATAATCATTCAGGGCCACAGCGATATGGTATGTGTAAAGACAGATGAGTCGGATTTTGATTTTATGAAAGACGGGCTGAAACTTGGCGTTGACGGAGACTGGGTATTTGCCCATGATACCACCCTCGGTGGAGACGATGGCGTTGCCGTGGCAATTATGCTGGCAATTCTTGACAGTGATGATATCTGTCATCCCAGACTGGAGATGGTAATCACATCAGACGAGGAGATTGGTCTTGTAGGAGCTGGTTACCTTGATTTTTCCAGACTCAAAGGTAGAAAGCTTATAAATATCGACTCTGGAAACGAAAACGCCATAACTGTAAGCTGTGCCGGCGGTACAGTAACAACTTCCCACGCCCCTGTTTCAAGAGAGAAGACCGAAGGCGAGGAATGGGAGATATCGGTTACCGGCCTTATCGGTGGCCACTCAGGTGCTGAGATTGATAAGGGTAGGGCGAACGCCAATATCCTTATGGGAAGAGTGCTTGCCGAGGTTTCAAAGAAGGCTCCATTTAAAATAGTCAGCATGAAAGGCGGCTCAGGCAATAACGTTATAGCAAACTCTGCTTTTGTTAAAGTAATAGTTTCACCTGAAAACAGTGCCAAACTCTGTGCTGTTGTAGAAGAGATGGGAAAGATCCTCAAAAAGGAATATCTCACCCCTGATCCGTATCTTGAAGTTGCCGCAGTCAAAACAGGCGAGGGGTTAGTAAATGCTCTTACAGATAAGGATACGGAGAAAGTGATACAGGTGCTCAGACTATTTCCCCAGGGAATTCAGGCAATGAGCATGGATATACCAGGCCTTGTACAGACTTCTATCAATATGGGAACTTGTGATGTAAAAGATGATGAGATGGTAATCGTAACCGCCATACGCAGCAGTGTTGCCACGCAGAAAGAGGAACTGCTGGACAAAATGGACAGGATACTGGCTCTTGCTGGCGGCGAAGTGAATATCGACAGCAATTTCGGCGCTTGGGAGTACAAAAAAGACTCAAAATTCAGACAGGACTGTGTTGATATCTATAAAGACATCTTCGGCAGAGAGCCGGGTATAACGGCTACACACGGTGGACTTGAGTGCGGAATATTCTGCGGAAACGCTCCTGATTTGGATTGTATATCCATAGGCGTAAATCTGGAACACGCCCACGAAGTAAAGGAGAGAATGAGCATTTCATCTTTCCAGCGTATATGGAAATATGTCTGCGAGATATTAAAGCGCAGCAAGTAATAAAACCATACATTGCGGTTTTTATAAAGTAAAAATCAGGCAAAGAGTTTTTGCGGCACATCGGAAGGATAAAACAGGACGTCTCCTTTTAGAGACGTCCTGTTTTTTTGGGGAATAACGATATTTAAATTGGTGAGATTATTTGGATTTGGTTTTTGGGAAAGTTATTGTAATTTCGGTACCTTTGCCGGCCTCGCTGGTAAGATGTATCTTTCCGTTATGGTAGGCAACCGCGTGTTTTACAATTGAAAGTCCCAATCCAGTGCCGCCGGACTGCTTGGAGTGGCTCTTGTCAACTCTATAAAACCGCTCGAAAACTCTCGATTGATGTTCCGGGGCGATGCCGATACCGGTATCTTTAACTGAAAGGGATATATCACGTTCGGTATCCGCTATTGAAATGGAAACCGTACCGCCCGGGTTGTTGTATTTTATGGCGTTGTCGCAAAGGTTATATATTATCTCATAGAGAAGACCTTTTGCGCCATTCATATTGCCACCATCTCCTGACAGGGACAGTTTTATATTTTTACTGTCAGCTCTGTTTTTGAGTGCGGATATAACTTCTGTAGCGATATCGAAAAGACACACATCTTCTTGAGGAAGCTGGCTGCCCTCGTCAAGCTGGGAAAGACGGATTATATCTTCAATAAGAGAAACAAGTCTTGTGGCCTCTGTTCTGATATAACCAATGAACCTTGGCATATCTTCCTGTTTTACAAGGCCATTTTCTATAAGTTCAGCGCTACTTATAATAGACTGGAGAGGTGTTTTCAGTTCGTGAGAGACGTTAGCTGTAAACTCTCTTCTGTTCCGTTCAGCAAAAGCCTGCTCTGTTACATTGAAGGCTAAAATTACAGTACCAACCATGACTCCTTCAGATTTTATTTCGCTGAAGTCAAACTGATATTCCATGCCAGCGCGTTCCACTCTTATTTCGCTATGTCCATTTTCAATGGCGCTGCGGATAGCGCTTGTAATATCGTGTGTGCGGTCAACAGTGAGGAAATCCTCGCCTATGCAGGACTTGTCGGCGCCAAATATCTCCATAGCAGCAGGGTTTATACTTATTACTTTGCCTTTGCTGTCAAGAAGTACAAGGCCTTCACGCATACTTCCTGTTATCTGTTCGAACTCATCGGTTTTCCGCTTCAAAGCTCGGACTTGCGATGAGATTCGGTAGTGCTGCTGGTTGATTCTGCCGAGCAGAGGAGAGAGCTCCTCATAGGCGTCATTTTCCAGAGGATGGTCAAGATCTAATTCATTTAAAGGTTCTACTATCTTTCGGGCCATCTTCTTTGCCAGAATAACTGAAAGAATTACAGCCAGTATGACCACGATAATAATAGGCTGGAGCATGCCGAGAACGAGAGTTGCAGTAGTCGCCCTATCTACAGAGATTCTGAGTACTGTGCCATCAGACAGGCGTCGTGCCTCATACTGTGTTTTTTCAAGGAGAGTTGCCGAATATCTTACGCTGGAACCGTAACCTGTTTTAAGTGCCTCTTTAATTTCATCACGGTCTGCGTGATTTTCCATGGTGCTGGCGTCTGCCTGGGTGTCGTACAGCACAGTTCCGTCAGAATCTATCCATGTTATCCTGTATCCGTCGGAGGAAAGCTGGGACAGATATTCCATGCCGCCCTGCTCTGTAGCTACAGTAGCCAGGCTGAGTTCATCTTTTAGTTCTGCTTCCTGGACACCATCGAAATATCCATACAGGCAGCCCATGATTATTACCACACTGGCAAGCAGTACAACAGCCGCTACAAGCAAAATGGAGTTGAGTATCTTTTGGCTCATTTTTCTACCTCCATGCGGTAACCCACATTACGGACGGTTTCTATCATTGAACCATAGCTTCCCAGTTTCTGCCTGAGAGTGCGGATGTGCATATCAACCGTTCTGGTCTCGCCGCAGTAATCCATGCCCCAAACCTCTGCAAAAAGCTGGTCTCTTGTAAAGGCTGTGCCAGGATGGGACAGGAATAACTTCAAAAGCTCATACTCTTTGTATGTGAGGTTTATCCTCTGACCGTCGATCATAGCGGTGTGGTCATTTACATTTACAACAAGACCGCCAACGGTGAGAAGATTTTTAGATTCTGCCGGTCTGTATCTTCTCAGAACCGCCTTTATTCTCGATACCATCTCCATCATGCCGAAGGGTTTTACAAGGTAGTCGTCAGCGCCAATATCCAGGCTCTGTATCTTGTCATATTCTGCGCCCTTGGCGGTGGCCATTATAACAGGTATGTCGCAGTAATCTGTTGAGGCTTTCATTTTTCTGAGAATTTCCACGCCATCCATTCCCGGAAGCATAACATCAAGAATGACAAGCTCCGGTCTAGAGCTTTTCAAGGCTTCCAGAAACGAGGCTCCGTCTTCGAAACCTCTGGCGTCGAACCCAGTGGATTTAAGAGCATATATCTCAATGTCCCGTATACTTGTGTCATCTTCAACACACCAGATCATGTATTAACCTCCTTATGGGTGCCGGTTACAGAAAATATTACCCACTCAGCGATGTTTGTGGCGTGATCTGCAATACGCTCAAAATATTTAGCGATCATCAAAAGATCTAGAACATATTCTCCGTCGGCCGTTTTCTGGGCGATCATATCAATAAGGCTGGATTTCAGCTTGTTGAAATAATCATCCACTACATCATCGTAATCGATAACATATTCCGCAAGGGAGAGATCCCTTTTTACATAGGCATCTATGCTGTCGGTTACCATTTTGATGGCGGCCATGGCCATTTCTCTTATAAGCACGTTTTCTTCGGCAGTTTTGCCGCCTAAAAACATTATTATCTCGGAAATGTCTGCGGCCTGGTTGCCTATTCGCTCCATATCCGTGATCATTTTAAGAGCTGCGGAAATCTGTCTTAGATCCCTGGCTACCGGCTGCTGCTGGAGTAGAAGCTTAAGGCAGACAGCCTCAATACTGCGCTCCATTTTGCATATCTCTTCATCCAGAGGAGCTACTCGCTTGGCAAGCTCCACATCGCCGTCCGTAAGAGCTTTAGAGGCTACTGCGATAGCTTCTTCACACAAAGAGCCCATCTCGATAAGTTCCTTGTTTAAAAGGTCAAGTTGTTCGTCAAAACGGCTTCTCATTATCCAAACCTCCCTGTGATGTAGTCCTCAGTACGCTTATCTTTTGGCTGAGAGAAGAGCTTGTCTGTGTCGTCGTATTCAATAAGATCACCCAAGAGGAAAAACGCGGTCTTGTCAGATATGCGCACAGCCTGCTGCATGTTATGTGTAACAATTATTATTGTGTATTTGTTTTTGAGATCCATTGTCAGTTCTTCAATTTTTGATGTAGATATAGGATCAAGAGCACTTGTTGGCTCATCCATAAGGAGGACCTCAGGCTCTACCGCCAGGGCTCTGGCGATGCAAAGCCTCTGCTGCTGGCCGCCGGAAAGGCCCAGAGCGTTTTTCTTAAGTCTATCTTTTACTTCGTCCCAGATGGCGGCACCCCGAAGAGAGGATTCAACTATGTCGTCAAGCTTTGCTCTTGATGTTATACCATGGGTTCTGGGACCGTAGGCTACGTTGTCATATATACTCATTGGAAACGGGTTCGGTTTCTGGAAAACCATACCGATCTCACGCCTCAGAGCGTTTACATCTACCGAAGGGTCATATATATCTATATCTTTATATATCACATTTCCCGTAATTTTTACAGAGGGAATAAGATCATTCATACGGTCGAGAGTTTTTAAAAAAGTAGACTTTCCGCAGCCGGAAGGGCCGATAAGGGAAGTTATGCTCTTTTCCGGTATATTTATATTTATATTTTTAAGAGCCTGTGTCTTTTCATACCACAGGCACAGATCTTTTACTGTTATAATATCGCTCATAAGTTTCTCCTTTTCTGAAAATACTTTCCAACGAGAGAGGTGGAGATGTTTATGACAAATGCCAGGATCATCAGTATGGCGGCTATTGCGAAGGCTACACCAAACTCGCCACGCTCTTTTGCATACATATAAAGAGCTACTGTAAGAGTAGAGCCGGCACTTGAGAGTCCGTCAAAGAAGCCGTTTAATGCGTGGGCATAGCCTGCTGTGAAAAGCAGTGCGGCGGACTCGCCTAAGATTCTACCAACCGACAGGATACAGCCGGTTATAACACCGTCCACGCAACCGGGGAGGACAACTGTATAGATAACACGCCATTTGCCTGCACCCAGGCCGAAGGCGCCTTCACGGTAGCTCTGTGGAACTGTTTTAAGGCTCTCCTGTGTGGTTCTCATTATTGTAGGAAGATTCATTATAACAAGAGTCAAGGCGCCTGCCATAATTGATGTCTGCAGTCCAAGGAACTGGCAGAAGAAGAGCATGCCCACAAGGCCGTATATTATAGACGGGATACCGGACAGGGTCTCAGCTGCGTATTCGATTACCGCTACCAGCTTCTTGTTTGTGGCGTACTCGGTCAGGTAAATTGCTGAACCTACACCAAGAGGAAGGACGAATACAAGAGACGCGATGATTATATAAAGTGTATTTAAAATATCTGGCAGGATGCCGATGTTGCCGGTGATGTAACTAGGTTTGGTAGACACAAGTTCCCATGTTATATTGGGGATGCCCTTTATAAGTACATATATTATTAGAAACAGCACAAGGCTTAATGTGAGAAATGTAGCGGCCCACATCAAAATGCGCATCAGCCAGATATATGTTTTTCTTTTTCCTGAGATTTTATTAGTCAGCATATTTTACTTCTCCTTACTGCGTTTGAGGAAGAAATTCAAAGATGCATTAATAAGCATGATGAATAAAAACAGCACAAGGGCTATTGAAAACAGAGCCTGACGCTGCAGACCGCTGGAGTAGGACATTTCACTTGCTACCGCGGTGGTGAGGAAGCGTACGCTCTGGAACAGGGACGGCATATTGGCCGCATTACCTGATACCATTATTACCGCCATGGCTTCGCCAATGGCTCTGCCTACGCCTAAAACAACGGCGGCGGCGATTCCGCTCTTAGCGGATGGAACAGATACTTTGAAGTAAGTTTCAATAGGAGTTGCCCCAAGGGCAAGAGAGGCGTCTTCGTATTCTTTTGGAACCGCTTCAAGAGCTGTTACGGAGACATTTATTATTGACGGCAGGATCATTACTGCCAAAACTATTATGGCTGCCAGCAGGCTTGCACCGTCTGGTACATTAAATATCATTCTTATACCTGGCACAAGTACCATCATGCCTACAAGACCGTATACAACTGACGGTATACCAGAAAGCATGCTAACTGCATTTTGTAAAACAACCTTAACTTTGGGGGACGCGATTTTCGCGATATATACCGCTGATAAAAATCCGATTGGGACACCCAGAATTATAGCCCCGGCTGTACCGTAGATACTGGTAAGAATAAAGGGCAGGATGCCGTAGGAAGGCGGGTTCGCGGTGGAAGCCCACTTTTGACCAAACAGGAAATCCACAATGCCTATCTGCCGTATGGCCGGTATACCAGCTATTACTAGATATACTGTAATAAGGAGTACAAAACCCACCGTTACAAGTCCCAGTATCAGGAACACGGCGTGAATTATATCTTCCATAAGTTTTTTCTTGCTTTTCATCTACATGGACCTTTCAATGCTGGGGGGCAGCAGCCGCGCTGCGGCTGCTGCCCTTTGGCGTTATTTTACAGGTACTGCGCCTGCTGCGGAGATAATCTCGGAGGCGTCAGCGGAAGTTGCGTAATCGAAGAAGAGCTGTGCTGCTTCGGAGAGAGCTGTTTCTGTCTTTGTTACAAGAACGAATGGTCTCTGGATAACGTATGTTCCGTCTTTAACTGTGTCCTCGGAAGGAGCTACACCGCCAACTGTGAGAGTCTTTACTGTGTCGCTTACAGAAGCCAGGGAAGCGTAACCGATAGCTGCTGGGTTCTGGGATACTGTTGTGATGACATCGCCTGTGGAAGTCAGTTCCTGACGGTATTTGCATGCGTCTTCAGTATCTGTGATGGACTCGAAGCCGTCTCTTGTACCACTGCCTGCCTCACGGCCGATGAGAACGATCTCAGCGTCTTCGCCGCCAACTTCAGACCAGTTTGTGATCTCGCCTTTGAAGATCTTAGCTATTGTCTCAAGGTCAAGGTCGTTTACAGGGTTCTCATTGTTTACGATGATTGCGATACCGTCGTATGCAAGAACTGTCTCAGTAAGTCCGCTTGCTTTCTCGTCGTCTGTGAGAGCGCGGCTTGCAAGGCCAATGTCGCAACGGCCTTCAGAAACAGCGGTTATACCGGAGCTTGAGCCTGTTGGGTTGTAGGTGAATGTGATTCCTTCGTTTGCTTCCTGGAAAGCCTCGCCGAGAGCGCCGATAACACTTTCCATTGATGTAGAACCGTCTGTTGAGACTGTTCCTGTTTTTTCCTCTGTCTCTGTCTTTGAGCAGCCTGCCAGAGCAAAAAGAGCAAGAGCCGCAACAAGAACGATACTTATAATCTTTTTCATTTTTAAAGAACTTCCTTTCTTGTTTCTTTCTTTTAATTATTGATTTTTTATTTGTTTTGTATTCATTTACGATTTACATATTAGTTGCGACATGTAAAATATAAAAGAATCGTTTTGTAAAAAACATGTAAAATCAAAATCATACAAAAATTGATGTCTGAAAATCTTAAGATACAGGTAAAATAGACCTTTGAAAGGGAGAATATTTTTAGTAAAAACATGGAAAAACAAGGGAAAATATCGAATATAATTTCTTATTGACAGGAAAAGCAGAGGGCATTATTATTAGACTGACAAGGGGGACTTAATATGTATTGTGGAAATTGCGGTGAGCTTTTACCATATGGAACATCCAGTTGTCCCAACTGTGGGATACAGGTGGGGTATGGAACTAATTACTGCAAAAACTGTGGACAGCCTGTAAGTTACAGCTCCTCATACTGCCCTAATTGCGGTGCATTTTTAGGACATGGCTCTGCTAGTGGCAGAGTGTATCCTGCCGGCAAGAGCAGGATAGCTGCAGGAGTGCTTGGAGTGATTTTAGGTGGTTTGGGAGTACATAATTTTTATCTTGGTTATACAGGCAGGGGTATTGCCCAGCTGATACTGACATTATGTTCTTTCGGTATAGGAAGTGTGTGGGGCTTTGTTGAGGGAATACTTCTTTTATGTGGAGGATACAAGCAGACAGATGCCAGCGGAAGGTACCTGGATAAATAAAATTTGAAAATATAATATAGGCCGACGCCAGGTTTACGGCGCCGGCCTTTTTGTATGGTGTGGAGAAAAATCTTTTAGATGAATGTGTAGGTGTTATAATCAAAAGGAATAGACTATTTATATATTGGTATAATTCACAAAAATTTCACTCATAAACAGGGGTTGTGTATATAATATATAATTAATAAAAGCACAAAAGTTAAAGGAGGCTCTTTATGCAGAAAAAAGTTCTGGTTGTTGAAGACGACAAAAATATCGCCGAATTGCTCAGACTGTACCTTGAAAAAGACGGGTTCGACGTTACCATCGCCCCTGACGGCGGAAAAGGTATTACAGAATTTGAGAGTGCGGCTTTTGACCTTGTGCTGCTTGATATAATGCTTCCAGTACTCGATGGCTGGGGTGTGTTAAAAGAGATACGCAGTCAGTCCAAGGTGCCAGTTATCATGCTGACCGCTAAGGGTGAGACTTTTGATAAGGTTACAGGTCTCGAGATGGGTGCTGACGACTACATTGTAAAACCATTTGAGACAAAAGAGCTTATCGCGAGAGTACATGCGGTAATGAGAAGATATGGCGGTTCAACTTCAAGTGAGAAGAAGAGACTTGAATTTGACAAACTTATTATCGATATGGACTCCTTTGACCTTATTGTTGACGGGGTATCTGTTGATGCGCCGCCGAAAGAGATGGAGCTTTTATACTATCTGGCTTCATCGCCAAACAGAGTTTATACCAGAAACCAGATACTGGACGAGGTATGGGGATTTGACTATTTTGGAGATACCAGAACGGTTGACGTACATATAAAAAGACTCCGCGAAAAGCTGGAGGGCGTTAGCGATAAGTGGGCTGTAAAGACAGTCTGGGGTATTGGATATAAATTTGAAGTTGTAGATGGAACTGAAGAAAAATAAGATCGGGAAGTAACTGTTATGCGGAATTTCAAGAGCTTATACTGGCGAAACCTGTTTTCGGTTTTTGCCATACTCCTTATAAGCCATATCCTTTTGTGCGTGGTGTTTTCCGCGTTCTTTTATAACTACATAACAAAAGACAAAAAGGAGAGCCTGATCGCCACAGCAAATGAGGTTTCAAAAATGGTCTCCGCATACAGTATGACGTGGGACTTAAATGGCCTCAACATGAGAATGGCATTGTCGAATTTCTCGGAGACCTCCGGGTTTGATATCCTTCTGTGCGATACCGATGGGCTTTGTGTGGCCTGCTCAGATAAAAAGGTTGATTGCGAGCATATTGGTAGCCGTGTTGACCAGGACATACTAGACCTTGCTGATGAAGATGGCGAGGGCTACTCGGCAAAAGGAAACATTGGTGGACTTCTGGATAAAAAAGCATACTATTCTGTAATGCCTGTAAAGGACCTTATATTTAGCGATACTGTGGGATATGTGTTCTTAGCGGTCAATGACCAGGCATTAAACACAATCTGGGAAGAGTTTATTTTGCTCTATGTAATGGTATCAGCGGTGGTTGTAGTGTTCGCCTTTGCAATAACACAGTTTGTTACAAAAATGCAGACTCAGCCTATAGACGAGATAGCCAAGGCTGCCAACAAATTTGCAAGAGGCGACTTCAGCGCCAGGGTATCTGAGAGTAACAGGCGGGACGAGATAGGTGAACTAGCAGAAGCCTTTAACCTTATGGCGGATTCCATAGAGAAATCTGAGATAAGAAGACGGGAATTTGTCTCAAACGTATCCCATGAACTTAAGACGCCTATGACCACCATAACAGGATTTGCCGACGGTATTCTTGACGGCACCATTCCGAAAGATAGAGAACGGGAATATCTTGAGCTCATATCCTCGGAGGCAAAGAGAATGTCAAGGCTTGTAAGGGGTATGTTGGACGCTTCGAGGGTTCAGGAAGTGGATGAAAGCGAGATACTCACCAAAAATTTTGATATAGTTGAAGTAGTGAGCATGGCGCTTCTCAGCCTTGAGCGGAAGATAACCGCCAGAAATCTGGACGTTGATCTTATACTCCCGGAAGACGCCATTATTGTCCGGGGCGACAGTGATACCATAACTCAGGTAGTATACAATCTTGTTGACAACGCGGCGAAATTTGCGACACCTAAGACCATACTGAAAGTGGAGGTCTGGAGGGAAAAATCCAAAGTTTTCGTATCTGTTGAAAATGAAGGAAATACTATACCGGAAGACGAGATAACAAGTATATTTGACAGATTCCATAAGACAGACAAATCCAGGAGTATGGACAAAGACGGTGTTGGCCTGGGACTTTATATAGTAAAGACCATCCTTGATAGACACGGCGAGGATATATTCGTAAAGAGTATTGACGGTGTAACCACATTCACATTTACTCTGACGCCGATATCTCAGCAGCCGAAAAAAGAGAAAAACGAAAAAGCTGAAAAAGGTCAGCAGGAGAAAAATGGCGGAAAATCCGGTGAGAAAGTCGTGGTCAAAAAGGGGAAAAGCAAGGATAGAAAGCCTCGAAGAGGTAGAAAAAAACCTGTGGCACCTGAAAATCATGAAACTGAGCTTGACTCTCAGAAGGAGCCTGATACTGAAGTTGGGGATATCGGTGCTGAGAGTACCAGTCGGGAAAATGAAGAAACCGGTGAATCTTCCAAAGATAGTACACAGGAGAATAGTTAAAATGAAAGCGCTTCACATTAATGTGAAGCGCTTTTTATATTTGCAGTATTTTCAGTTTACCTGCTGCTTTTGACGCCGACAGTACTATTTTTCAGGATTTACGTTTTTACCCGTGAGGTAACGGCGGATCATATCAAGAGCGTTACTTGCCGCTGCCTGACGTATGACCTCTCTGTCTGCTGTCCTACCGGGAAGGTTGCGTATGAAAATCCCGTCCGGAGTATCCAGAGCGATGTATGTAAAGCCCACAGGCCGGCCGCTCTCGTCAGAGTCAGGACCTGCTATACCCGTTACACTGACTGCAATATCGCTTTTTAAGACGCGTCTTGCACCTTCGGCCATCTGCCGAACGACCTGGGGGCTGACGGGACCGTAGTTTGAGATATCGTCCGGGTCAACGCCGAGAATATTTATTTTTGCCTCGTTTGAATAGGAGACGATACCGCCCAGGAAAGCTTTTGACGAGCCTGGAATATCGGTGAGCCTCTTTGCTATAAGGCCGCCGGTGCATGACTCAGCGGTGGACAGAGTCATATTTTTCTCCTCTAGAAGAAGAAGGACTGTGTTTTCAAGACTGTCGGTATCAATGCCGTAGACAACATCGCCTAGGATTTTGCAGACGTCAGCTATTACAGGCTCCATCATCTTATCAGCGTCTTCCTGAGACGCTGCCTTTGCGGATACCCGCAAGAAGGCTTCGCTTGTTCTGGCGTAAGGGGCCATGGTAGGATTTGTCATGGCCTTCATTTTGTCTCTTAGTATGGCCTCCATGGCCGACTCACCCATGCCGAAAACATGGATATTGTGTGAGTATATAGCGCCGCTTGCAAATCGTGAAAGGTATGGTACGGCGTATTTTTTGAACATTGGGACGCACTCTCTGGGAGGGCCGGGCAGCATGATGACATATATGCCGTCAGATTCAAAGGCGCAGCCTGGCGCGGTGCCGAAATCGTTGTAGAAAACAGTACAGCCTTCAGGCAGGTCGGCCTGCTGGTAATTGTTTTCGGTAGGAGCGGGCAGGGAGTTTTTGGAGAAGTACTCCTCCATCTGCCGTGCTGCCTCATCATCCCTGTAAAGTTTTTTGCCGAATGCCTCAGCAAGGGTCTGCTTCGTGAGGTCGTCATAAGTGGGGCCGAGGCCACCGGTTGTTATTATAATATTTGCCCGGCTTTTTGCTGTTTTTACAGCTTCCTTCAGTCGGTCTGGATTGTCTCCCACAACAGACTGATAATATACGTCTATACCAAGCTGACTCATCATCTGAGAAAGGTCCCGGGCGTCGGTGTTTGTTATGTTTCCAAGTAAAATCTCAGTGCCCACTGAGATTATCTCCGCATTGAACTTCACTGCAATTTTACCTCTTTCTATTTGACAGTAACTCTTTCAATATTTTTTACAGCCTCTTTTACAAGAGCCTCTACATCAAGCGCTTTTTCAAGCTCTTCCACGTCCTCAAGACGGGGTTTTGTCCTTGGGTGCCGTGGGGTAAACACAGTGCAGCAGTCCTCATAGGGTAGAATTGAGGTCTCAAATGTGCCGATCTGTCTTGCAATTTTTATTATCTCGTTTTTATCAAAGCATATAACGGGGCGCAGCACAGGCACATGACAGCATTTTTCAGTAACGCCCATAGCTTCCATAGTCTGGCTGGCCACCTGGCCCAGGTTTTCACCAGTTATTATAGCCTTGCAGCCATTGAAATCAGCTATACGCTGGGCAATTCGCATCATGAACCGCCTCATTATAATAGTAAAATATTCCTCCGGGCACTTCTCCCGTATCTCCTCCTGAATATGTGTAAATGGGACGATTTCTATGGTCATTTTACCACAGTATTTTGTGAGTATCTGAGCAAGAGATATAACCTTCTCTTTCGCAAGTTCCGATGTATATGGGAAGGAAAAGAAGTGGACGGGAATTATACGAACGCCTCTTTTA
Source organism: uncultured Oscillospiraceae bacterium (assembly GCA_944387845.1). Lineage (GTDB taxonomy): Bacteria > Bacillota > Clostridia > Oscillospirales > Oscillospiraceae > CALXGH01. The sequence goes on along the minus strand of CALXGH010000017.1, from coordinate 272 downwards.
GCGGCCATATATGTGGATACAGGGCTGTCTATGCCGCCAGAAAGGAGAGACACAACTCTGCCGTTGGAGCCAACTGGCATTCCGCCGGCGCCTTCGATTGCCGGACCGTGAACATAGGCGGCGTAGTCTCTTATCTCAATATTGACGGTAAGTTCCGGATGCCTTACGTCTACGGCTGTGTCAGGAAAAGCCTCTGACAGCTCTCCGCCAACATACTGTGAAAGCTGTATTGAGGTCATTGGAAATGACTTATCAGAGCGCTTGGACTCAAC
>CALXGH010000016.1 GCA_944387845.1 uncultured Oscillospiraceae bacterium | reverse complement strand
TTATCGCTACAATAATCGGATGTATGATCGGCCTTATATACGGTATTTCGAACACGATACCTATAAATTCAAACGACAACCCTGTTAAGAAATTCTTCCTGAGGCTTGTACGGGTTATCGTTAGAGTATATGTTGAAGTATTTAGAGGTACGCCAATGGTGCTTCAGGCGGTGTTTATCTACTATGGAATTCCGTACTTTACATATAACGCTGTAAAGTTTATGGGCAACTCCGGCGTATGGCTGGCGTCTATTATAGTAGTATCCATAAACACAGGTGCTTACATGGCAGAGTCCGTCAGGGGCGGTATCATTTCCATCGACCCTGGACAGTTTGAGGGGGCCAAGGCCATAGGCATGAACCACTTCCAGACTATGCGCCATGTTATCCTGCCTCAGGCTCTGAGAAACATTATGCCTCAGATAGGAAATAACTTCATAATCAATATTAAGGATACGTCCGTAATGTTCATTATCGGGTTCACGGAATTTTTCGCAACCCACAGAAATATAGTAGGCCTTAACTTCATGTACTTCCCGTCAGCAGCAATTGAGATGATAGGGTATCTTACGGTAACTCTGACAGCCTCTCTGATATTAAGAGCGGTTGAAAAGCTTATGGATGGCAATAGCAGCTATGAACTTGTCCAGGTGGACCCGCTTACCATGACAGCGGGCACATATACCTATACAGGCAGTAAGAAGTCCGAACATGAGATCAAGTCCACAATGGAGGAAGAGAAGCGGGGCCGTATCAGGCAGGCTCTCAAAAACCGCCTCGGAAGTTCGAGAGGAGAGCGCTGACATGAGTGAAAAGATTATAGAAGTAAATCATCTTGTAAAGACATTCGGCAAAAACGAGGTTTTGAAGGATATTGATTTTTCTGTATCGGAGAAGGATGTTACATGTATCATCGGCGCCTCTGGCTCAGGTAAATCCACCCTTTTGCGGTGCATAAACCTTCTTGAGACCCCTACGAGCGGACAGATTCTGTTCCATGGGGAAGACATCCTCAGCAGGAAATTTTCCGTAACATCATACAGGGCAAAAGTTGGAATGGTGTTCCAGAGCTTTAATTTGTTTTCCAATATGTCGGTTTTAAAAAACTGCATGATAGGTATGACAAAGGTACTCAAAATAAGCAATGAGGAAGCTGAGAAAAAGGCAATATACTACCTCAACAAGGTAGGTATGGCGCCGTACTTAAACGCAAGACCTTCACAGATATCCGGCGGCCAGAAACAGCGTGTTGCAATAGCAAGGGCTCTTGCCATGGAGCCGGAGGTAATACTCTTCGACGAGCCGACGTCTGCCCTTGACCCCCAGATGGTTGGAGAGGTACTTGAGGTCATGAGAAACCTTGCAAAAGAGGGTATGACAATGATTGTCGTAACACATGAGATGGCCTTCGCAAGAGACGTGTCAAACAGGGTAATTTATATGGCAAACGGCGTAATCTGCGAAGAGGGAACACCGGAGCAGATTTTCGGAAATCCCCAGAAGCAGGAGACAAAAGACTTTCTTTCAAGATTTATCCGCAGCTAAAAAAGCAAATATCCGCAGAGATTTTTCTGCGGATATTTTTTTGAAAAATCGTGTAAAAAACAGAGTAAAGCTCATATTTTAATGTCCGGACATTTGACATATCATGGAAGCGATTATATAATTTCAATGTAAAAATTATGTTACGGAGATGACGTTGATGACATATGAAATATCAGTTGCAGGCCTGAAAAGGGATCTTCCCATCTGCAAGTTAAACGACAGTCTTTCGATAGCTGCGTTTGTAATTTTTGGTGATGTTGAGCTGACATGCGCCTGTGCCAAAGCGCTCCTTGAAAAGGCGCCGGAGTTTGACTATATGGTTGCTCCAGAGGCCAAGGCTATCCCGCTTATACATGAGATGGCCCGGCAGAGCGGCAGAAACGATTATTTCCTGGTCCGCAAAAATAAAAAGGCATATATGGACGGAGTTTTTGAGGTTGAGGATAAATCCATTACAACAGCGGGTACTCAGAAGCTGTATATGGATGGTGCCGACGCCAAGAAGATGAAAGGCAAGAGAATACTCATCCTGGACGACGTTATTTCAACAGGCGGTTCAATTGCGGCCGTAGAAAACCTTGTAAACCAGGCTGGCGGTATAATCGTTGGGAAAATGGCGATCCTTGCTGAGGGAGACGCTGCCAAGAGAGACGATATAATTTTTCTGGAAAAGCTTCCCCTGTTCACTGCAGATGGTAAGCCAATAGAATAAGATATAAAAATAGAAAATTATAATCAATTTACGGAGGAAAACCATGCATTGTGTAAAGAAAATCACTGATGATATGTACTGGATCGGTGCAAACGACAGAAGGCTCAGCCTTTTTGAAAACGTATACCCAGTACCTGATGGAGTATCATATAATTCCTATGTGCTCCTTGATGATAAAACTGTTCTTCTTGATACTGTTGACAAGTCTGTATCAGAAATATTCTTTGAAAATCTTGAATATGTCCTTGGGGACAGGCCTCTTGATTATCTCATCGTAAACCATATGGAGCCTGACCACTGCGCAACAGTTCAGGAAGTTGTAAGACGCTATCCTGATGTTAAGATCGTATGCAACAACAAGACTCTTGTAATGCTCAAGCAGTTTTTCACTTTCGATGTGGACAGCCATGCTGTTATCGTAAAAGAGATGGACACCCTCTGCACAGGCAGACACACATTTGCCTTTGTAATGGCGCCTATGGTACATTGGCCAGAAGCCATGGTATCTTACGACACCACTGACAAAATTCTGTATTCCGCCGACGCTTTTGGAACTTTCGGCGCCCTGAGCGGAAACATTTTCGCAGACGAGATGAATTTCGAGACGGAATATCTCTCAGAAGCAAGACGCTACTACACAAATATCGTAGGTAAATACGGTACTCAGGTTCAGGCCCTTTTAAAGAAGGCAGCCACGATCGACATTGAGATGATATGTCCTCTCCATGGTCCTGTATGGAGAGAAAATATTGGCTGGTTTATTGACAAATACAACAAGTGGAGCACCTACACTCCGGAAGAGGACGCAGTTCTGATAGTTTATGGCTCCATATATGGCCACACTGAGAACACCGCCAATATTATCGCCTGCAAGCTTGCGGATAAGGGAATAAAGAACATTAAGATGTATGATGCTTCCATGACACATCCATCTTATCTTGTTTCAGAGGCGTTCAGATGCAGCCACATCATTCTGGCCTCCGCAACATATAACGCCGGAATATTTGTAAGTATGGAAAATTTCCTCCACGACCTTGTTGCACACAACATTCAGAACAGGACAGTTGCCATTGTTGAAAATGGTACATGGGCCGCAATGTCCGGAAAGCTCATGAGAGAGCTTATTGGCAAATGCAAAAACATCAATCTGCTGGAAAACACTGTATCTTTGAAGTCTGCTCTGAAAGATGTTCAGATGGAACAGGTTGAGGGACTTGTTGAGGCAGTTTACGCTTCAATGTGCGATACTAGCTGCACAGAGGAGCCAAAGCAGGAAGAGAAAAAAGGATATGTCTGCAAGATATGCGGCTATGTCTATGAGGGAGACGAGCTTCCCGCTGACTTCGTATGCCCGCTTTGCAAGCGCGGAGCTGAGTTTTTTGAGAAGATAGTCTGATCGTTTACAAAAGATTAAGGACTTAATTACAGAAAATATGATATGATTTATTGTGCCGGTTGAAGTTAAAATTTGACCGGCACAAAATCGTTAAAGATCGGAGTAAAGGAGAAAAAGCATGTTAGACAAGAGCGTTCCCTATTACAACATTTTGATGTGCCGTCCGGGTAATTTAGATGTGCCTCACTATGATCTGCCAGAGGGGTTCAGATTCTCTCTCTATGAGGAGGGGAACGAAAAGGACTGGGCGGAGATCGAATGGTCCGTAGGCGAGTACCCTAGGCGTGTAGATGCCCTGGCAAAATTCCAGAGCAAATACTTTTATCCCCATGAGCTTAAGCGCCGCTGTGTTTTTATTGAAAACAGCAAGAGTGAGAAGATAGCAACGGCCACAATATGGTGGGAGTACTCCGGTGTTCGGAGAGACCCGTGGGTGTCGTATGTAGCGGTAAAACCGGAATACCAGGGCCAGGGCCTTAGTAAATGCCTTATTTCCCGGATCCTTGAAATGAGCGAGGAGATAGAGGGAAAAAGAGATGTATATCTCCACACCCAGACATGGAGCCATGTTGCTGTAAGACTGTATAAAAAGTTCGGATTTTATATTACAAGAGAGCCAAATCTCTATAAATACCCAAACGATGAGTGGGAGCAGGCGGAAGCGCTCCTTGAAGAGATATACAGAGGCTACCCTAAAGACAGGTAAAGGAGAACTGGTATGTTTGATAAATCTGTACCTTATTTTGACGTTATAATGCACCGGTCGGCTGGAAGCCCTATACCGGAGTACAAGTTGCCGGAAGGATATAAATTTGTGTTTTTCCAGATGGGAGACGAGAAGGACTGGGGAGATATACAGGAATCTGTTGGCGGCTATGACACTGATGTGGAGGCCATGCTGAAGTTCCAGAGCAAGTACACCCAGATGCCTGACGAGATAGTCAGACGGTGTATTTTCGTAGAGAGCCCGGAAGGTGAGAGAGTGGGAACCGTCATGATCTGGTGGGAATACTCCGGCCTGAGACGAGACCCATGGCTCAACTATGTTGCTGTAAAGCCAACTCATCAGGGAAAGGGAATTTGCCAGGCAATGCTCTGCCACATGCTGCACATGGCAATAGATATCGAAGGGGACAGGGACATGTACCTTCACACCCAGACTTGGAGCCATCAGGCTATCAGGATATACGAAAAGTTCGGGTTCCAGATAACAAAAGAGCCAAATCTTTATAAATACGCCAATGACCAGTATGTTCAGGCCCAGACAGTTCTCAGGGATATTTACAGTAAATATCCTGAGGAACTTCGGAAGAAATAAATAAAAAAGCGCGGAAATTTCCGCGCTTTTTTATTTTGCTAAATTAAGACTAAGACCGAAAGAAGTGAAAGGGAAAAGTTAAGACAAAAGTATGTGCCGGATAGTCGCGCATATCCAAAACAGGAATTTTATGTTATACTTTTTTATACTTCCCTGTAATCTTTAGGGAAATTTATGCCTTTGATATTTAGGGAGATATCGGTGAGGGCGCTTGCCGCCTCCATTTCGCAGTCTCTGTTTTTTGCCATATCCCCGAGAGACAGAATGCCTACCAGCTTGTCGTGTTCCACAACAGGAAGACGACGGATCTGCTCACTTGACATCAGGGCCGCAGCCTTTTTGATTGAGGCGTTTCTGCCGATACTTATAACATGGCGAGTCATGACTTCGCTTATGGGTGTAGCGCCAGGGTCTTTGTCGTATGCAACGCATCTTGTAACAATATCTCTGTCGGTAATGACGCCACAGAGTGTATCGTCCTCATGGCAGACAGGAAGGGAGCCGATACACTCTCTTGACAGAACCTTTGCGGCTGTCAGAACACTGTCATGAGTGTAAGCTGAAATTACGTTTCTGTTCATTATATCGCTGACGAGCATGGATAAAACCTCCGTATGTTATTTATGGAGATTATTGACCGAAAAGGGTAAAATTATCCCGAGAGAGTGAGGAAAATAAATGGAAAATTCTGATTATATGAGATATGCGCTATCTCTTGCCACAGAGGCTGCGGAAAATGGTGAAGTACCTGTGGGATGCATCGTTGTAGACGGCAGCGGAAAAATCATCGGCCGGGGAAGAAATCGGCGGGAGGAGACGGGAAAAGCCACGGCCCATGCGGAAATAGAGGCCATTGAGATGGCCTGCGACGTAAAGAAAGACTGGCGACTTGACGACTGTTCTCTCTATGTAACTCTGGAGCCATGTCCAATGTGCGCCGGAGCTATTATAAATGCCCGGATCGGAAAACTTTATTACGGAGCAAAAGAGCCGAAAAGCGGGTCATGCGGCAGTATAATAAACCTGTTTATGGAAAATTACGGGTACTCACCTGAGATTTATGGAGGACTTCTTGAAAAAGAGTGCGCCGGGGTAATGAGAGATTTTTTTGAGAAAATACGATAAAAAAGCAGATGACTTTGTCATCTGCTTTTTTATTTAATGTATAACGCAAAATGAAAATCAGTTTTTCAGGCTGTGAATTGGTGCCGGGATATGTCCGCCGCGGTGAATAAACACATCGCTTGCCTGATTGTGTACCGGCATAATTGGAGCGGAGCCCAAAAGACCGCCGAACTCTACCTCATCTCCGACAACTTTGCCGGGAGCGGGGATAATACGTACAGCCGTGGTTTTGCTGTTTACCATGCCGATGGCCGCTTCGTCAGCGATTATAGCGGAGATGGTCTCAGCAGTTGTGTCGCCAGGTACGGCGATCATGTCAAGGCCTACGGAGCAGACGCATGTCATTGCCTCTAATTTGTCGATCGTGAGAACACCTTTCTTGGCAGCGCTTATCATGCCAGCGTCCTCGGATACAGGTATAAATGCACCAGACAGGCCGCCGACTCTGGAAGAGGCCATAACGCCGCCTTTTTTAACAGCGTCGTTTAACATGGCAAGAGCTGCGGTTGTGCCGTGGGTACCAACTGTCTCAAGGCCAATCTCCTCAAGAATATCAGCAACAGAGTCGCCGATTGCCGGAGTTGGGGCCAAAGACAGGTCCACAATGCCAAATGGAACACCAAGGCGACTTGATGTCTCCTGGGCCACTAGCTGACCCATTCTTGTTATATGGAAAGCTGTTTTCTTGATAGTCTCAGCCACAACGTCAAGGCTCTGACCTCTGCAGCCTTTAAGTGCCTCATGTACAACGCCAGGACCTGAAACACCAACGTTTATTACGCACTCCGGTTCTCCAACACCGTGGAAAGCGCCGGCCATGAATGGGTTGTCCTCAACGGCGTTAGCAAAGACAACAAGCTTGGCACAGCCAAGACCGCCGCTATCTGCGGTGAGGGCTGCTGTCTTCTTCACGATCTGGCCCATAAGACGGACAGTGTCCATATTTATGCCGGCTTTTGTGGAGCCGACATTTACGCTGGAGCAGACGAGATCTGTTTCAGCAAGGGCTTTAGGTATGGAGTTTATGAGCTTTTCGTCTCCTTTTGTCATACCTTTCTGAACGAGGGCAGAAAAGCCGCCTATAAAGTCTACGCCAACTTTTTTTGCAGCGGCATCAAGAGCTTTTGCAAATATTGTGTAGTCATCTGTTTTGCAAGCCTCGCATGCGATGGCGATAGGTGTAACGGATATTCTCTTGTTGACAATTGGTATACCCAGCTCGCGCTCAACGATATTCGCTGTCTCAACAAGGTTTCCTGCGTATTTTACTATCTTGTCGTAGATGTTTTTTGCGCAGACTTCAGGATCGGGATCGGCGCAGTCTCTAATGGATATGCCCATGGTTACGGTGCGGATATCCAGGTGCTGCCGATCGATCATTTCTATTGTATGTAAAATTTCACTTGTATTAATCATTTACCGGGACCTGCCTTATCTTTAAATACGGTGCATAGCGTTGAAGATATCTTCGCGCTGAATGCGGATGGAAAGACCAATGTCCTCACCGTGGGATGTCAGAAGTTTTGACAGCTCCACGAAATCCATTTCGCATTTGGAGGTGTCAACCACCATTATCATGGTGAAAAATTCCTGAAGTATGGTCTGGCTAATATCCAGGATGTTGATGTTGTTTTTTGCCAGGATTGTGCAGATGTCGGCGATAATTCCAACTCTGTCTTTGCCTAAAACAGTGATGATTGATTTCATTTTGTCGCTCCTTTAGTATCAGTCGTTTAAGTTTAGCTCATCGAGTGTAAGTTCAAAAGCAGATATAAAATGCTCAAGGAAGTAGTCAACTTCCGGCATTTTAAGGCTGTAAAGTTTGTTTCTCGTCTGAATAGCGGCGGATCGGAATTCTTCGTTTCCAGCCCGCAGCTCCTCAAGGCATTTGATGTATGCAGCCAGTTTATCAGCTGCCTTTATGATGTCCCGCTGTGGGTTGTTCTCATCGTCAATAAGAGACGTATACTCCTCCTGCATAATTTCAGGCAGCGTGGAGATAAGGCGCTGACCAGCAATTTTCTCTACCTGCTTGTAGGCAGCCTGTATATCAGGATTAAAATATTTTACCGGTGTGGGCATGTCCCCTGTGAGAATTTCAGGGGCGTCATGGAAAAGGGCGACAGAAGCCGCGGCGTTGGGATCTGCTTCTTTCTTATAGACATCCCGCCTTATGACAGCCAGGGCGTGAGCGAGAACCGCAACCATGTGGCTGTGCTCCTGGACATTTTCTCTGTCGCTGTTGCGCATAAGCGCCCACCGGTCAATATGCTTCATTCTTGAAATAAACGCGAAAAAACTGTAATTCATAATATAGCACCCCAAAACCTTTATAATAATATATCATTGAACCATAGCGGTGTAAAGGACAAAAGGGCTCAATATTTCGGCGGGGAAACGGGGTGAAAATTGTTGAAAAAGCCCGGCGCGGGCTATATAATAAATGTAATCATCAAATGCGGAGGTCGCCATGAAGCGTACAGATAAAATAAACTACTATTTGGATATCGCCGAAACTGTTTGCAAGAGATCTACTTGCCTTAGAAGACTTTACGGGGCTATCATAGTTTTAAATGATGAAATAATTGCCACGGGATATAACGGAGCACCAAGGGGAAGGGCCAACTGCGTAGATCTTGGTAAATGCCTGAGAGATGAAATGCATATACCAAGCGGTCAGAGATATGAGCTCTGCCGCAGCGTCCATGCGGAGGCGAATGCTATTATATCCGCCGCAAGAAAGGACTGCATCGGTGCCACCCTTTACCTTGCAGGGCTCAACGCCAAGACAGGGGAAATACTGACCGACACAACATCCTGCTCTATGTGTAGAAGGATGATAATAAACGCCGGTATTGAAAAAGTCATAAGCAGGGTAGGGCCTGACGAGTACACCATAACCGAGGTCTCCGACTGGGTAAAAGAGGATGATTCGCTCTATATGGACCATATCTGATATAAGATTCCACTTTGAACTAAAAATGGGCATAAAAAAAGAGCTGTTTTTAAAACAGCTCTTTTTTGAATTGTTAGTCTGTGATGTAAGGCAGAAGAGCGATCTGACGAGCCTGCTTAATAGCGGTTGTCAGCTGTCTCTGATGCATAGCGCATGTGCCTGTTGTTCTGCGAGGCAGGATCTTGCTGCGCTCGGAGAGGAAACGACGAAGCTTTGCAACGTCCTTGTAGTCAATGTGCTGGGATTTATCTACACAGAACTGGCAAACTTTTTTACGTTTGCGGTTAGCGCCGCCGGCACGCGGAGCTCTGGTCTCTTTTTCATTAGCCATAGAAATCTAACCTCCAATCGATGAGTATTATATAAAAGAATTAAATTTTAAATAAGTGGTGATTAGAACGGAAGATTTCCGTCGTCATCGTCAAGCTCAGTAAAATCAGAACCTGAAACAGGAGACGAATATTCGGAATCATAACCGCCAAATCCCATGTTTGCGCGGGGAGCGCTGTCTCTGTCCCGCTTGGATTCGCCGAAATAGATACTGTCAGCGATAACTTCAGCAGAGCGGCGCTTGCCGCCTTCTCTGTCCACCCAGTCTCTTATCTGCAGACGGCCGCTTACAACTGCCATCTGACCTTTTGCGAAATACTTTGATACGAATTCAGCTGTGTTTCTCCAGGCTACGATATCGATGAAATCGGTCTGTTTTTCACCGCCCTGGGAGCTGAAATCACGGTCAACTGCAAGCGTAAATGACGCTACGGCAGTGCCGCTCTGGGTGCGGCGGAGTTCTGGATCTCTTGTCAGACGACCCATAAGGACAATATGATTTAACATATACTTTATCCTCCTTATTAGTCAATAACAGTGATGAGAGAACGCATAACGCCGTCTGTGATTCTGAAGATACGGTCGAGCTCAGCAGGGAAGCTTGGAGCGGAAGTGAACTTTACGAGAACGTAATATCCCTCCGGCTTATCGTTGATAAGATAAGCGAGCTTACGTACACCCCATTCTTCATGCTCGTCAATTGTACCGTTAGCTTCGATAAGATTCTTGAATCTTTCTACAACTGCAGCAATGCCCTCTTCACCGAGATCCTTATCGATGATGTACATTGCTTCGTATTTTGCGGAAACTTTTGCCATTTTTGCACCTCCTTCTGGACATTTGGCCTTTACCTTTGTGTAAAGGCAAGGATTGTCTATTAATAGACCATATAATTATACGCTATTACCATAAAAAGTCAAGCTTAATTCAAAAGTATTTTAACATTTTCCTATGAAAACATATAAAAAGGAGCCGCCAGAAAGCAGCTCCAATATTTCAGTTTATATATTATAATGTATATCCGCCCGGGGCTTATGCCATATCCTCCACAACCTGTTCAGGAGGTAAATCGAGTACGTTAGGGTCTCTCATATAGCTATTGAGGTATTTGAAGCCTCTAGCATAGTTGAACCCGTCGCATATACGCTCGTCTGTAACTACGGCGAAATCTATATATGTTTTTTCTGCAACAGAGCCGTCAGAGGCAATCTCACGAACTCTTCTGCGAGCGCCGAAGGATACAAACACAGGCAGGTTGCCGAAATTGTAGATATGGTGATAAATAGGCGGTATGCCTAAAGAGGCCATATTTGTAACGATCATTGATCCATGGAACGGGCTTACATTCAAAAGAGACTGGGGAAGCAGTCCAAAATAATCCAAAAAGCTCAGGAAAAATACAACAAACCTCAAAATAATGCGTGGAACACGCATGAGCATTCTTGCTGTCGCATCTGTGCCATTTTCCGCGGCGTCATATTTTGCCTTGTCTATTGCCGCCTGCATTTTTTCATAAACTTCTTTTATGGTGTCAGTGGGCTCGAAAATGACTTTTATTGATGTCTCTGTAGCGTCGGCGCGCATCTCCTTCTTAACGGTCATTACAAATTCAATATTGTTTCTCGCGTATATTCTCTGTCCGGATATAAAACGGTTAAGGGAGGGGCACTGGCTGAGCATCCGCACATAGGTTGCAACGAAAAGGTGGAGGAAACCCAGATGTTCAAGGCCTTCTTTTCTCTTTCTGCGTATGTAATCTATGGCCTGGCTGACCTCTATACTATATTTAAAATAGTTTTGTGCGTCGCTTCTCTGATGCATTATAAAAGGCATGAGAGAATAATAGGGACTTAGGTTCCTAAGGTATCGTCCCTCTTTTCTGTCTCCGAATCTGCGTTTATGCATAAGATAACCATCCTTTATAATTTAGGTTTAAAACAAAGGTAAAACTTGAATAAATTTGCGATTATCAGAAATTATCTCCGTTAGTTTATAGTGAGGTAATATTAGTATAATATTATTTCAAGATATGTATTTTTGATTATATAATAATATGCGGAGATTTTCAATTAATATTAAAAATTCCTTTTGTTTAAAATGCCAAAAGTTAAGTTTGGCAGCTGCTAAATATGCGCTAAGAAATTGGCAAAATGATTATTGAAAGAGAAAATTTTGAGTGCTACAATATACGATGAGTAAGTAGTAAGTTTTCAAACTGATGACGCACCTAAGGAGGTGTTATGTATGGCTTTTGACTCAATCAAGACTATTTCCGAGGCGGAAGAGAACGCAAAAAAGATGGTTGACGAGGCGACGGCAAAGTCCCGGGAAAAAATCGCCGGCGAGAAAAATGCCTGCCAGGCTAGACTTTCAGAAGAAGTTGCCAAAGCTGAAAAGAAAGCGGAGGCTATAATTGCCGAAGCGGAAGAAAAAGCAACTCTTGCTGCGAAAGAATTTCGTGAAAGCAATATGAATAAATGCGCAATTATGACCGTCCGTGCGGAAAATAAGTTTGATGAAGCCGCAAATCTCATAATCGGAAAGGTTGTGGGAAATTAAATGTCTATCGTCAAAATGAAAAAAGTCAGAGTCTTTGGTATAGACTCTGAAAAGGATGCTTTTCTCAACAGGCTTTTGAGCCTGGGCTGCGTGCAGATTGTTGAAAGCTCCTTCGATGAAAACAGCATACAGGCACAGCTTTTAAAACCCGTGTCAGATACGGCGCTGGAAGAGTTTACTTCCAAGAAAGCCAGTCTTGAGTCAGCTCTTAAGATTCTCAATAAGGCGGCGCCGAAAAAAGCCGGTCTTTTCCCGGAGTATACGCCTGTAAAAGTTTCAGACTTTTTCAACTCTGATTTTTTAAAGGCAACTTTGGAAAAAGCTGAAAAGATAGTTCAGCTGAATTCTCAGCTTGAGGAAAAGTATTCCCTTATAAGCGGCGCCAGGACGAAGATAGCCCAGCTGTCTCCGTGGCAGAGTATGGATGTTCCTTTGAATATGAAGGGCACTGGCTACACAAGGGTTTTGTTTTTCACTTTGCCTGAGTTTGCAGATCTGGCCCAGGTAGAAAAGGCGGTTTGCCAGGTATCTGACCTTGTGCATATTGAGACTATATCTCAGGATAAAGACCAGAGATATATGTTCGCCATTGTGTATAAGGATAAGGCTGAGGAAGTTATTGAAAAACTCAGGGAGTTTGGCTACTCTGAGGCGGACTTTGCCGGACTGCAAGATACAGCGGCTGAAAACATAACCGCTCTGAAGGAGAAAATAGCTCAGTACACAGACCAGTGCAAGGAGCTGTCAGACCAGATAATAGCAATGGCTGACTGCAGGGAAGATATAAAGATTTGCATAGACGAGGCCCAGCAGGAGATAAGCAGGGAAAGTGCAAAAGGAAAGCTTATGAGCGGTGGTAAGGTGTTCTCACTTGAAGGGTGGGTTCCCGTAAGCTCTCAGGATAAGCTGAAAAAGTTCTTTGACGATTCATGCTGTGCTTACGAATTTTCCGATCCTGAAGAGGGAGAGG
>CALXGH010000015.1 GCA_944387845.1 uncultured Oscillospiraceae bacterium | reverse complement strand
AGGCTCAATGTGGTCAGACAGACCGTCTCAAAATGGGAAAATGGTCTTTCGGTTCCTGACTCCCAGTCTCTTATACGTATAGGTTGTGTTCTGGATATACCAGTGTCAAAGCTATTGGGCGAGCCGGAGCAGAAGGTCGATCATGATGAATCGGTTGTGGAAAAACTTGAGGTGCTCAACAGGTACTACGCTGATCGCAGGAGGAAAAGCGGAAGCTTTTTCGGATCTTTTCTGTTGTCATTGCAGTCATTTCCACATTATTTCTTATGCAGAGAATATGGTTTTTATGGGTAGTACTTAGGCCCATGTTTTCCGCAGGCATTTTGCCCGATTCTGTAAATAACTTTCCTTACGGCAGCTTCACCTTCTCTGTAATAACTATTTTCCTGCGCACATTTCTTATTCCGGTAGCCGCCTTAATCCTGGCCACCAATGGCATCTGCAAAACGAAAAAGCAATAACAAAAGCGGATACTTTCATTATTTCGAAAGTATCCGCCGTTTTAATTTCAAAAAAGGTTATTTGTCCAAAATATAAATTCCTATTGTGCCCGGTCCACAGTGAGATGTTATCGTACACCCTGCCTCATAACATAGCACCTCATCAAACTTTCCAGACTCCTCAAGTGTCTGCTTAGTTTTCTCCACGGTTTTTTTGTCTATTCCAAGATAAACGAGGATAGCTCTTCGACTGTCAACATTCTCTTTTTGCTCTATCTGGTCCTTGACATATTCTCTTATACACTTATTCATGGCGCCTCTGTATTTTTTGCCTACCTCTAGCTCTCCGAAAACGCACTCAATGCAAGGTTTAATCTTTAAAAGGTTGGCACCAATGGCGATGGCAGCGCTGCACCTTCCGCCCCGCTGGAGATACTCAAGTCCGTCTATAAGAAAAGTAAATCTGACATGATCTACAGTTTCATTTAAAATTTTTACTATCTCCTCCGGCTCAAATCCGCTCCTAACAAGGTCGCATGCATAGAGTACTAGGCCGCCCTGACCACTGGAAATGCTTTTAGAGTTGACGATATACACATTTGGCATATCTTCTGACGCCATTCTTGCATTGTTGTAGCAACTAGAAAAGCCATCTCCCAGGCTTATATGTATAACAGCATCGTAGTCTTTGGAATACTTTTCAAATTTCTCCCAATAATCTCCAATACTGATAGCAGCGGTACTGCACGTCTTTTTCTCCTTCTCAACAGCGTTAATTAAATCAGCAGGAAAAATATCTACTCCGTCTTTATAAGCTTGCCCGTCAACAATTACGTCAAGGGGAAAAAGATCTATATTATGTCTTTTCAGATCAGCGACTGAAATATCACAAGTGCTGTCAGCAGTAATTTTTATATTCATGTTGACCACCATTAAAGTCTAAGTTATTTATATCAGTATAGATAGTATGTTATCTCAAAACCGGCGTAAAATCAATCGCCGTTATATCGATTTTCTAAGAAGCAAATTTACATTTAGCAGATCAAAGCAAGTTTGATTTATCATTCTGTTGATAATAAATTATATCAGACCTGAGCATGTTAAACAACAGGTTAATTTAACAAAAGTTCCAGCGGTCGCCGGCAAATATTCAGTACTCCGCAATTTCCCAAAATCACAGTAATATAAAATACCTAATATAAAAACCATCCATATTTATAAAGCACAAATTTAAAATCAAGTTTAATTAACTAGTAAGGGAAAACCTAAGGGATACATAACAAGAAATTCAATGAAAAGATCCTTATATATTTTAAATATACTCATATATATGAAAAACCACGCTGTATATCAAACAATACAGCGTGGTTTTTTGGCAGCGGAAGAAGGATTCGAACCCTCACATACGGAGTCAGAGTCCGCTGTGCTACCTTTACACAATTCCGCTAAAAGCATATGTCATTATATACATATCTTTTGCGCTTGTCAAGTTTTTTATTCCGCATTTTTCCTTCTTCTTTTACGCTTCTGCTTCAAATTTTTCAATATCACTGAAAGTCATTAATTTAGCTTCCACTTCATCCCATGTACCAAGCTGATCCACCTCATCCCAGGTAGCATAAAAATACTGATATACAACATCCAAATGGCATGGGAGTATTTCCTCTATTCTCTTTTTTATTTCATCAATATTTACCGGAATACCTCTCTCTTCCGGGAAGCTTACACTCACTACATATTTTTCAGCCGTCTCTTTAACCGTTGCCTTTATACCGCAACCAGATATTGTACTGTTAAGGGCTTCCAATGTAAATGACGCATCGTCTATTCTCAGAAGGGCGGTTATAGCCTGCCGTCTCTCCTCGGCACTGTATCTCACAGGTGCATACGGCAGGATATCTTCATATTTTTCAAGACCATATGACATTGCCGTCATTATATTAGTTTCCTGCTCAGCCAGAGTAGTCTCGCTGTCGGCACTGTCAAGTTCAGTGCCCAGGCCTTCGATCTCCGCGGCGCCGGCACCTTCATCTAGATTGTAAACTCCCAATGGATAGAGTAAATCTTTAAGTGATTCAATATAATTCACTCTTTATTCCCCCATATTCGTAACATTTACACTTTCAAGAACAGGGAGCGCAGTATCTTCTGTAATAATATCAGCCGAAGGAGAATTAATCGTAAAATTCTTTACGCCCTCAATATTATAAATAATGTTATAAAGCTCAACAAGCAAAACATTTTTTCCAAGGAGCTCTCCTCCGAACTTGGCCTCTATCGCTTCTTTTACCTTGTTGCTGACAGAAGAAAATGTGTATCCGCTTTCAGCCTCTAGATTAATGTCAACAGTTACTTTCATTTCTTCCGGCGCCAGAACCTCTATATCCACACAAATCTCTCTAATATCATCAAGCATTGCTTTAACCTCTGAGATATCCTCAGGGGAAGGCATGCCGGAATGGGTAGCTATAACGACGTCGACTGTCCCAATCCCCCTGTTTTTAGGCAGGACTTTTACTGCTGCCACCTGTTCCATCTGGAGCACTACCTTTTCATAAAAAGCCTTGTTTGCACCGTTTGGCAGCGAGCGGTAGCTTGAAAGTATCCTTTCTCTGAGGCTCTCATCACTCTCATCATCAGTACCCCCGGTAAAGGCCTCGCTATTTATACAGTAAGTTATACCCGTAGGTATCACTGTCATATAGACAATTGTCTCTTTCGCCACATTTCCACTCTGACCGATATTTTCGCAGCTTGCAGGCACCTCGGTACTGAGCTGTCCAGCGGCTATTATCCCCTCTTTATCAGTTACAAACCTGGTGCCATACTGAGTATAGCATACAGTACCAGCCGGAATTGTAAGATCGCTTGTTGCCTGCTCGTCCACACCAAATGTTATTTTGCCCGTAGCTTTGTTTCCGCCATTTCGGTAAAGACCTCTTATCTGGGCGTGATACTCCAGGTTCTCTCCAGTGGCCGTCTGGGGAAATGCCTGTTTCATTACCCAGTCGTTATACGCGTAAAGAGAACAGATTTCGGCAGCCGCAGCGTACATTCTTACAGCCATATCCGCGGTCTCATTTATTTCATAACCTGTCTTTTCGGCATATATGTTTTTCATATTCTCAAATATTTCTTCAATTGTAACCATATTTCACCTCAAACTGTGAGATTTATCCTTATTGAATCGTCGTTACGGATCAGTATCACCGTCAAATCGATACTGTCATCCAAAACCTCGACTTTCACATCCTGGACTTGCACTTCTGTCTCGTTATCTATGGCCTCAAGCACATACTGATAGGCCACATTACGAAGGTTCGCACTTTTTTCAAAAGGCAATTTATAAAGTCTGCTGCCAAGATTAGGCAAGAATGGAAATTCTCCCTGTCTTGCCGTAAGTTTAAAAAGCACTCTATCCACGATTTCCTGATCCCCAGAATCTGATATGGGGATTCCACGGTCATCGCACACATATTTACCCTCCGATAATCTCAGTTCCATTTTTATAAAATCCCCCTGTCGCTTCAACTCTGCCGGAAACCTGTAGTGTTCCGTCAACCGCGATAGTACCGTCGTTTTTCACCCAGATAGTGCCACCTTTTGAAAATATCTTCACTTCTCCGGCAGATATTCCGTTAATATATTCGTTTCCATACTTACCTACAGCGCATTTTCTGCCGTCTCCGCTTTTTATTATCAGCGTCTCATCACCTATACCCGGTTTCCAGGCGAAACCTCCTGGCATAATGATATTTACTGATCTGAGCTCACTGTCCGTAAAAACCGCCGGTTCATTTCCACTAACCGTAACAGTTCCTGTATCGGCTGCTTTGAAGGACTGCTTTTTCACCGTATTTTCAGATAACCACATCTCTATTCCTCCAGACTCATTGTAAGTTTCGTACCGCTACCTGACCCATCAGCCCAGGTGGTGGCCTCGCATACGATAAAATTACCCGATATCTGCATATCATCAAGAGACACCGAAACAACATCTCTTGGTTGTGCCGCAAAAAGTGCCGGAAGGCTGAGCGTGAGCTGTTTTTTGTTCATTTTGGATTTTTTTATCAGTTCCTGACCTGTGTATACCATATCTGCCCTTGGCGTATCCTTAGTAGCCGTAGTTACTCGCAAAGCGTTTCCGCCAACGGCTATAAAATCCCTGTTTGCAACTTCCACTCTTCTGCCATCAACGGTCCTTACCACAACTTTCGAAATTTCACCATATCTACAATATTTATACGACAGGTCAAAGACGCCTGTCTTTTTCGATATTTTCAGGTTGGAATTGTTTTTTGAAGACAGGATCATGGCGCCCTCGCTGTCAAAATACGGCGTTACTCCTCCGGATTTTTCTGTAAACCTTTTTAAAACGCTCCAGCAGCTCTCTCCTGTTGCAATATTAAATCCGCTCAAAGACGGCATATACACGCTGTTTTTAACACGTTTTACCCCAAAGGGATAAACACATCTTTCCAAAATGTCGTTAAAACCACATATATAAAATTCCGCCGCCTCAGCTTCGTTGTCCATAAGGGCGCCCGCCATTCCTCTGCCGGAAACCGTTACTATGCTTCCAGCCGATATATCCACGGAATATTCGTCTACTATGCCGTAAAACACTGTTTTCCCCTGGTACATGCCATAAAATTTTACAGCATTATCAAGGATCTCTTTCATGTTTTTTCGGTAAAGGAATTTAACTTCAAAGCCATCACTGCTTCTGCCATCAGTTCTTTGAACGGCCCAAGAAAACAGCGTAGGCAGAACATATTCATTTCCTGTGTTGTCAACCAAATAACCTGTCATATCTCACCTCAAGCCAAATAGATGATGTCCCCGGGGTAAATCCTGTTTGGGTTTTTTATTTGTGGATTGAGTGCTATGAGGGTAGACAACGCTATACCATTTTTCTTGGCAATTGCCCACATTGTGTCGCCTGACACGACAGTGTGAGTCTTTTTGTCAGAGGAACTCTGGGTGCTGTCTCCAACCTTTACAATTTCTGGATATTCAATGTACTCCTCGCACTGCTCCCAGAACTCAAAAGTATAACTTACATAGTCTTTATAAGGCTCCTGCTTTAATGAAAGAGCCACAAAATATGCGTTTGATACCTGCCACACCGGGTGTATAAGGGTTCCCGGCGTCTCCTCATAAAACACTGTAGCAAGCATTTTAAATTCGTCATAGGCTCCCTCTCCAACGAACTCTCCCTCACCCTTTAATACTCTGTAACTTCTTCCCAGATTGGTCATCATATATCTGCCAAACGGCACTTTGTTTACGTTTACCGATCTCTGATATGTTATCTCATAGATTTTGGGATTATGGGGCCAGACATAATTTTTATACCTCATAGGCGCTAAATTCATAATATTCCCGCCTTTCCCTTAAATAATGGAAGAGTCATATCTTCTACTATCTCTTTCAAAAAAGTCCGAAATGTTCTGCATGCGTACCTTGCCTGCCCCTCCGCTTTGAAGATATACCGTATGCTCTGGCATTTCATAATTTGAAAATGGCTGGATATCGGACGTTTTTGTTCCGCCTTTTGTGTCCATATTCATAATGAACCCAGATATCAATCCGGCTTTTTCGTGCTCTTCCATATCATAGACTTTTGCTCCGTTTTTACGGTTTGAAATAAAACTGTTCTGCTTTTTCAAGACGATACCGTCGCTGCTCTCCTCTGCCACGATACCCATTTCGTTCAATTTTGCAATTACGCTATCAGCCTTGTTTATCACCCGTAAAAAGTTTCTGTCCTCCGAGTCTTCTACACTTTCTGTAAGATCCATGTTTTTTACCAAGTTGTTCTCCCGCTGATCCAAAGCTTCTTTTGTCCCATCAGGAGCAGTGATTTCAGGTAAACTTACCGGTGTATAGATCTCTTTTCCTATTTCGGATATCTCCTCAACAGTCAGTTTTTCCAAAACATCCTCAAAAGACGCAAAAAGTTTCTCATCGCCATCATAGGCGCTTGAAAAAATCATACCTGCTAAAAATGCTGCCTTTTCCGCAAAATCTCCACCATCGTTTTCAAGTGCATATTTTTTCGCGTTTTTAATGTTCTCAATTTGGTCTTTTGCATTTACGGGACGAAGCTCAGCTTCCGTCCCGTAAATAAACATTCTAGTTTCAAAATTCATCGTGTTTCTACTCTCTTTGAAGCGGTTATTGTTATCGTTTCGGCAATCATCTCGCCAAGCTCACCGTCTTCTTCGATCTGAGACCACTGACAGCCAGTGTAAACTATTCTCCTGTCAGGCTTTACGATAACAAGAGAAAAATCTCTTATCGTATAAAAGTCTATGCCATCACTTATCGCTTCATCTGTGGCATAAAGTCTTGTGAGCTCGATAGTGTACTTCTGCTGGCCCTCAATGGCACATACAGGTTCACTCTCACCAAAGGCCTCAATGTTTTTACTGCTTCTTGTAGCTCTCGCTTTGTAGCTCTGTACCACCGCGATTTTTTTACCGTCGGCTTCAAGATATATATCGCTGCTGGTTGGAAATCCTACCATTTACCTCTCACCTCTCTAAACTGTTATATAAGCCGTAAGGCAAATCTGATTTATTCCGTGAACAACAGTGAAGTCAAAAGATACATTGCACACTGTTGGATCGTCTTCGTCGGCATTTACAGAAACATTGCCGTAGCTTTCTATAATCTCAGACGCAACCTTTTTCTCAAGTTCAATAATGACTCTCGTTCTAATTGCGCCCCTTGTCTGCGCGGTATTTTTAACTCTGCTAAAATTATTGTGAAGGGCGTTTTTAACAGTGAGAATAACATCATCTACTATCATGGTAGTAGTGATTTCTCGCCATGTCTTGTCTGCCACTTCTCCATTTTTACTGCGGGTGGTTATGCCCCTTATGGCGCACGTATTTCCACCTGAATATTCACATGGTGTTACACCGCCTCTTACAAGGAGGTTGATATCACCGTCGTTGTATTTGGCCGTTACACCACCAACGCTATGGAGCACCGCTCCATTTAATGGCACTGCTGGATCGTTTTCGCAGAGCAGTGCGCCACATACAGCAGAGGCCAGCGTACCTGCTGTTGCCTCCTCACCGTTTGTGTCAAGAGCGGAAGGTGCTACCATTACCATTCTCTCACAGTTAAGAGCCTCTGCAGCAGATATAATTGCCGCCACTTCACCAGTAGATTCTACAATACCAATTTTGTGTTCTGCTCTCATGTCGGCGCTTAAAATAGCTTCTTTCAGCTGTGCGTGTACGTCAGCATCCGTACTATCGCATACAATTGCCTTAACATCCTCATCCTGTGCCAGAATATCAAAAGCAGCACCGTAATTTTCTGCGCTGGCTTCAAGTACTGGCACAGCTTTCACCTCTGATATGCCATTTGCAAAAAGGATATCAATGAGTTTTACAATGTTTGTATCCTCACCAAATGTGGTCTTCGCCGTTTCAATAGACGTAATAGTGTATTCCTTGCCGACTTCACCGGATGAAGCCTGGGCGGCAACAGCTGCGGCGGACACTGCGCTCTGAGAATATCTGGACTCTGTAACCGTATAAGATGAATAAACACCAGGTCTTTCGTTAACCAATTATGACAGCTCTCCTTTCAAAGTAAATTTTGTAAATTCCGTACTGTCTTCCTCTATTTTTCCATATAAAAATGCTGTCAAAGCCACTTCCGCTCTGCAGCAATACATGCCAAGTGTCTTATCATAAGACACATCGCCACATGTAATTTCTCTAATTCTGATACCGCTTCCGATATCGTCCAAAAGCTGAAAAACTTTGCTCAAAACTGAAATACAGTTTGAACCCTCCTCATTTTCTCTGTGGCATCTTACATCCACAGAAAAAGTGAGATCCATCCTTTTGCCATAAATTTCATCGTATTTATCTTTGCTCGCATCATATTCGACTCCGATATAGTTCAAAAACCCAGGTGATGAGCCGTTTCCACCTAAAAGTCCCACAGATACAACAGGCTTGTCAAATCTGCGTTTTTCACTGCCCGTCATATCGGATATCACATAAAACTCTCCGTCGGCGCTGAGCTTTTCCTTGATTTTTCCGATTATCAGTTCAATTTCAAACACTGTAAAGCTCCTCCCGTTTGGCTACAAGACACTCCCTGTGGCTGCTAAATCCAAACACATCAAATACGGCATCATTTATAAAATCAAAGGTCTCACCATCGTAAATGAGCGTACTGTCATCACAGCCTTTGAAATCAAAGTCTCCGCTGAACACGCACAACCGTTTATCCTGGGTCTTTACACCCATTTCTGTAAATGAAAATTTGGCCTCTGATGTTTGCGTCATTTTATATGGGATCAGCATAACCATTATTTCATGTTCCCCATCGCTGTCGCATATTTTTGCCTTTTTGCCGTAAATTTCAATCAGGCCTTCAAAAAAATTATCGCTCATACTATATCCCTCTAAAACAGAACCGGTCGTCTTTAAGGTAAGGAGCCAGGAGCTCCTGGGACATGTCCAGGAACTCCTTCAGCTCTGTACATTCGATCGTTCTGCTGATGGAAATATTACCGGCAGAAAAAGATGATACATCGTCGGAGATAGCCTTCATTTCAGAATACATTGAAGCAGCCATGGCTGCCGCCGCAGTTACAAATACCTCATGGCAATCCTCAGTCGTGATTCCATCTTTCAGTTTATTTTCCAGCCTAACTTTTACGATCTGGCATAACTTTTCAAGCTGAGTTGATGTTTCTCCGATAAGTTCTGATGACAGCTGATAAATTTCATCTAATAGCATTCGATCTCTCCTGTCTTATCAGTGCGGCCGTTATGGCCGCGCCTTATTGTTTCTTTAAAACTGCAGGTTGTTTTTCCTTTACGCGGTTACGGTCAGAACCTTTGCAGCATCAGTATAGAGTTTTGCAAAACCTGAAATGCTTGTAATTGCCGCTCTTTCAAGCTGGCGGTCAATAAGTCTGTCGTATTCCACAGCCACGTCAGTGGACTGGATCATTTCAAGAGCGTAATTTCTATCAAGGCCGATAATAGTGCCGTTTGGAACAGCAGTTGTCTTGATAAGCTTTGCTCCCAGAGGATTTGTCAGTTCACCTGTACCCTGGAAATTGAGGCCTGTCAGCGGGTTCTGGAATTCTGTCAATTTCAGCATGGAAAGCATTACATCTGGAGAAACCAGAAGTGTGTTCATAGAATATGGATCAAACTGGGACCAGAAATCCAGGAGCTCACTGTATGTAAGTGTTCCTGCCTGCCCGCCGATCGGAGTTGTACCCACTTTAAATTTCTCTGCAGCGTTATTATTTCCATCGCCGTTCATGATAACGTCGATAGCATCGTCAAGATGCATTCTCATTATCTGATTACCAATCTGTCGCAGCATAACGGAAAATACGTCGAGCTTCTGGAAGCGAATTGCTTCGTAGGAAGCTACAAGCATTCTGCCCCTCTTATGGAGCTTTACGAGGTTGTCCTGCAGCTTTACTTCTGTCTGTGGTATTGCAGTACCTTCCTCAACACGTCTAAGTGTCTTATCGTCGTCAGATGGAACAGAATAAATAGCTCTGTAATCAAGACCGTCAAATTTAGTAACAGAAGCTGTGATGGATGGAAGAATATTGCCCTCCTCCATACCTGCTCTTACACTTCTTGCCACATACTCAGGGAAGAGAACGGATGAGTCAGAAGTCTGGAAGAATTTTTCCACCATATCACTGCCCGCTCCCTTGACTTTGATATCAAATCTCTTCAGCTGGCGCTGATAAGCGTCTGTTCCTTCAAAAGGTGTGTTCTTGTAGTTTTCACTTGGGTCAAGTTTTTCAAGCACCTGAGTAAAGGTCTTACCTGTCTCATGGTACATACCCTTCTCAAGTCTGAGACTTTCAAAATAATTTGCCATGTTTCATCCTCCAATTACATATAAAATCCGATAACTTTGTCGGTTTTGTCGATATCCAGTACAAGGATCTCTCCGCCTTCACCGTCAGCGGATACAGTTACATTATCTGCTCCACCAGCAGTTGCCACATTAAATCCCACTGTCGGCTCAGTGCCAGAATACTTTGCTTTCATATAGCCTCTGAGCTGAACTGTGGCATAGCCATCGTCGGATACGTTCAAAACAACACCACAAAATCTGTCGCTGGCGCCGCAAACAGCTACGGTACCATTTCCCGTAACTTTTACGACGTTGCCCTTTTTAACGTCTCCTGAAGTCATAAAGGTAACGGCGACTTCGCCGATTCCGCCAAAAGAAATACTCATAATAATTCCTCCGTTAAATCAAAAATTCATCGCCTACAAGCTTTTCGCATTTTTTGTTTTCAGTATTAAGCTGGAAAAGAGGCGGAAAAGCTTCGTCGATTTTTTTATTGAATATTTTTTTGTATTCCAAAAGTTCCTCTTCACCCATATTTTTAAGGGTCTTTTCAAGAAATTCCCTTTTAAATCCGCTGCCTGATACAATTCCCAGTTCAACTGTCTCTTCATACAGCCGTTTCAGATATCTTTTTCCCATTTCGCTGTATTTTTCCAGGTCCTCCAGTTCTTTTTCAAGCCGGTAATTTCCCTCTGCCTGTACATATTCTTTAAGACATCCGTACTCTGAGATACTGTTTCTGTATCTTTTCATAACACCTGCTCTTTTCTGGGCTGGCACAGCTACGAAAGACCATTCATAGGCGTCTGTTGGCTCTGATAAAATGCCAAAACACATTTTCCCGTCATAGAGCTGGCCTTTGGTATGGGGACACATAGGCGAGTCTATTTCCTCACCGCAAATACTGCATATCTTCTTTTTCACGCTGCATCCCACGCTGACCTCTTTTTTGATACCGCCATTTATTTCTGCGATTATCTGGCTGTTTTCTTCAGTCTTCAGCATATATACATAAGCTTTGAGGTATGTGTACTGTTCGCCGTACTGAGTCAGCTCATGAGGATCTGTTAAAACTTCAGTTTTGTATATCCTTGCCATTTGGGACTGGGCTTTCCAGTCATGGTCAAAAATACCTGTCTTACCGGTAAAAAGCTCACTGAGTATGTTCAGACTGTCTGTGCCGAAGCACTCATTGTCCCTGTCGATCTCGTTGTCGCAAAGGAGAACAGAAAATGTAAATACATCTTCCTCTTTTAGCTCTGCCTTGGCGTACTGATTGATAAGGTCGATACTCTCCGGGTTCAACCCTTCTGTGGTCTCCGCCACAGACTCTTTAATAACTCTCAACTTTCTGTTCCCTCTCAATTTCAAATCTGATTTTCTCCGTCTGGGCTTTGTAAAGGTCAGCCTGTGCCTCCTCAACAATATCCTGCAGGTTGATATCTTCCCATACGATGTTGAACCCGCAATCATATCCATGGAGTCTTAGCCACATGCTGCAAATTTTGCTTACGACCGGATTGAGTGCCCGCCTTATAGCGGTAATCTCACTAGTCATCATGTCGGCCTGCTGCGCGGACATTCTCTCAGTAGAAGACCAGTTAAGTCCCAGCAAAAACGGAGGTATACCTGTTCTGGCAATTATCTGCTCGATTATCTGTCTGACTGGCACCTCGCTGTCCAGTATCTGGTTATCAGCTCCTATAACCCTGATATCCACATCACCTACGGCTACGAAGTCTCTCACTTGACCGCTTTTGCTTGACTGCATTGCCTTGCTCCACTCATGAGCTATCTGCTCACTTCGCTGCTGGGCGGAAGTCCTGTCAAGTCTGTCATCCTGAGGTTTGTAAACCACAGCAAACCGCACATTTCCCGCCCGCTCCCAGTTAATTCCGATGGAATTGTAAATTTTAAGGAGTATGTCGGATAAAAACGGCATAGACCTCAGCAGGGAGACCCCGTAGGGACTGTCAGATTCAGGATTAAACGGTGTAAAAAGCAGAAGATTTTGATTAGGCAGTGGTTTGATTGCTCCACCGTCGTTTAAGCACAGCTCAAAATCCAGTGGAGAATTCCCTTCCTTAATCTCAATATCTGATACATTTCCGCAAAACAGAGCGAATATATCCCTGTTTCTGCTTAAAACGATCTCACCAACGGCACGTCCGCAGGTGATCATTGAGTCCAGATAGCAGTCTATAAAGGAGTTGATGCCCATCTGTCCTCTTCCAGTGTTGACTGTCTCCAAAAAATTTTTGAGAAGTTTTTCCGCGGTTTTGTTTTCGCACTCAACACTTACTCCGCTTGACAATCTTATAAGTTTGATTATCGCCGCGTCGACTACAGGTATGGCCTCTCTTATCGTGCGGTAGAGTCTTATTTCGCCTCCGCCGAGAGGTATATAGCTGTCCAACAGAGAAAACGGATGACGGTTTTCACTTCTCATCTGAACTACTGGCGGTGTGTATTTTGAGTTTTTTCTAAAAATTCCCATTTCTCACCTCTCAACTGTTGTGGCCGCAAAAAATTCTTCATCGTCTGCGGCGACGGTATTGGCAAAATATCTGATTTCATCCATAGCATGGTCATGCTCTTTTTTCGGTTTATCGTCCGTACTGTCTTTTTCCCAGGCGTATTCCGAAAACTCTCTTATGGCATCAGTACATTTAGAGCAGATAACGATTCTTCTTTTTTTTAAAAGGTCGGCGGTGATCCTTATGCCCGGAATTACATCATTTTTTGCTTTAAGCACATTGAATCCGGCTCTCCTCAAAGTTTCAATAAAACTTGAGGCCGACGGGTCCACTACCACAGCCCTGATTGTTCTCCCATCTGCCAGCTTCTTTAGATCCTCCGCATATTCCGCGTCGATCTTCTGATATCCATGATCAACAGATGAAAAATAGTACTCATCAATTCTGTACCAGTTACCTTGGTGTAGTCCCCACAACCCGAAAGAAGCCGGGTTCCTTATGCCGTAGTCGCAAGAGATGTAATACTCCTCAAAATCTTCTGGCGGTGAATATTCAATATAACTCTCATCAAAGAAGTCATATATCTGTCCTTCCGCGGCAACCCATCGTCCCAGGATGAATCTTCTGTAAAACACACCGGAATATAGGCTCTCATATCTTTTTCTGACCTCCACGGAGAGAGACGGATTGTCTTCCATGGTAAAATGCAAGTACAATGCATTTTTTTCTGAGAGATTTTTTATCCACTCGTTGTAAAACCAGTGTCCAGGTCCTTCCGGATTACAGTTGAACCAGAACTTGCTGCCATCAACTGAACATCTGGCGCAGGCCTGATGGACAAAGCTTCTCGGCTGCAGCGCCACCTCATCAAAGAGCACTCCAGCCAGTGTAATGCCCTGTATTAATGCCGCTGAGCTCTCGTCCTTGCCTCCGAAAATATAAAATTCGTTTTTGTTTCCGAAGCAGGATATATAAAGCATATTCCTTGATATGTTCTCCTGTATTTCAAATCCAAGTTCGCTCAGTAGTGGCATTATAGGAGAGAGAAGATTCCTACGCAGAGAGTTTATTGTCTTTCCGCATAAAGCGAATCGTCTCTCGTTGAAGTTTGCCATTGCCCAGAATACAAAAGACAAGCTCATAAAAAGGGTCTTGCCACTTCTTATGGCCCCGTCGCAGATGATGGCGTCCTTCGCATGATAAATAGAATTTGGGCACCACCATCTCAGGACCAAAAGCTGCTTTGACGATATTTTGTCAATCTTCAACTACATCACTCTGGCGGTTCTCCGACGCGGCCTTTACAAGTGCTTTAAGCAGCGAAGCTGCGTCTCCTTCAACTTTTTCTTCTTCGCCACCAGTTGCCTCCAGCAGCATTTTTATGGCTTGAAGCCTGTCGATGAGTCTTATCTCCAGGATACCGTTCGCACCTTTTCTAATTTCAGAAAGCATCGTCAGATCCATATTTCCAATGGAAGACATCAATTTTTCCGGGTCCTCCAGCAGAAATTTTACTGTGTCATTAGGCTGACCGTATGCTATGTCTTTTAGCTTTTCAATAGCTTCCTTATGCTCTAAATTCATTTTTTGCCTCCCCACAAAGAGTGTAAAAACAAAAAAATTGCACTCATAAGTGCAATTAAAAAAATTTTTCAGTTTACATTTGGTTTTTGACAAAAAATAAAAGGGTATGCTGTTGCATACCCTTTTGATATTTTTATTTTGTCGCGAAATCAAAGAAAATTGTCTGCTTAACTTCGTAATTCTCTTTCTTGCCTTCAAGCCATGCGTCATAACTTTCGCCTCTCAGGCCATCAGCAGCAGTTTCAGTTCTGTAATTATCGCCGTAACCAACAAAGTAGATTATGTGATAACCATATGTTGTCTCAACTATACCTGTATCCCCGGTCTTCCGGTCATCAAATATCCAGTCGTTGAATTCTTCCAACATCTGTCCTTTATATACATTCTCATAAAGGCCGCCTTCAGGGGAATCAGAGGAATACTCGTCTGCAAGCTCTGCAAAAGATTCTTCTGTTGCCTCGCCATCTTTCCACTGCTGAAGAATATCTTCAGCCTTTGCTTTTGCGTCAGCACTCGCCTGCTCTACGGCAGCCTGGTAAGCTTCATCATCAGCATAATCATCCTTGGAAACTGCCTCAGGAGAAATGAGAATGTGGCGTACATTTACCATGTCATAATCATTATTATCTCTTGATACAAAGCAAACTACGTAGTAACCTGACTCAACCTCAAGGAGGGTGTAGTCTCCTTCTTCTCTGTCGCTTTCATACAGCCATTCGGCATAGCTGGAGCTGATAGCAGAACCATAAGATTCAACAACATCTCCCTCGGCTCTGAATTTGTCAAGCACATTGCCCTGTGCAAATGCTTCAGCATTTGCCTTAGCCTCTGCCATTGCCTCTTCAGCAGAAACAGACTCATCTTCTTCTGTCTCCTCATCGTCCTCAACAGCAGCGCCGTCAAAATACTTGTAATAGTACACGAAAGTATCCATCTCGTTTTTGTGCTCGCTGTAATATGTCTCTATCTCATCATCTGTATATTCCCAGCTGTCCCGGAGCTCCTCGTAATAATACGAAGCTATATAACTTTTCTCCAGAAGGCTTCTGTAAAGTTTTTCGTTCATGCCTTTGCCAAAATATGCGGCAAGATAGCTATTAAGACTTGTGTATCCACTTTCGCTGACAGCCTCTTTCATTGTATCAACACTCTCTTCGATGAGATCCTGCATCTCTTCAGGAGCTTCAAATCCAACCTCCTGAGCCTCATCATAGAGTATCATTACCTGCTGCATATTCTCCAGTGTGTCCTGCTTCAGTGTTTCTTCATCAGGCATAAAATACTGAGCATACTCACCGTAATACTGGTAATACATATTATAATAGTTGGAATACATGTCCATATAGAAGTACTCAT
>CALXGH010000014.1 GCA_944387845.1 uncultured Oscillospiraceae bacterium | reverse complement strand
AGGCCGCCGAAGCCGATGTCATAGGCCCAGCCGTCGCCGCCGAAGATGGCATTGAAGGAAAATCAAAAAGATTAGATTTTCCCACAAAGATTAACATTTGGACATTGGTTCGGAATAGTGTAGTGATGGCGGTCTATCTCTTGTTTTCGGTTACTTGCTTCCTTACCGTACATGAGCATATAGTCCGGGTCTGTTACAGCTTCCTCTATATATTCATTATCCATCGTCTTATGGTCGCCAACTATGACTATTGTTGTATTTTCGTAAAAATCCTGCTCCTGTATCCAGCTTATAAAATCCGCCACCTGCCTGCTTGAGCAGGCGTAGACGTTTTCATACTGGCTGTCGTATTCGTCCTGGCATAGATCGCAGACATATCCGTCAGGAAAATGGGTGTCGGCGGTAAGAAGCGTAAAAGCGAAAGGTTCTTCATTTTGTGCTATCTCTGTAAGCTTTTCCTTGGCGTACTCAAAAAGATACAGATCCTCCATCCCCCACCAGGCATAGTAATCCTCATCTATTATCCCGTCATCCATAGCTGTGTAATAATCATATATTACATCCGTGCCGTGGGCGAGATAGTACTCGTCCCGGTCCGCGAAGGTTACGTCGGAACCCATCATAAGCACCTGATAATACCCATTTTCTTCTAAAATGTCCCCTAACGTAGTTAGGCCCGGCAGACTTATTGAAGTTGTGCCGTAATGGTGTATGGAAAGGGGTATCCCCGCAGTCTGGGCCACCATGGCCGCAACTGTCCATGTAGTGTCCACTACAGTAAGGGCGCCGCCTACATTATCGTCCTGGGAAAAATTGATATTATCCTCCGCAAGCTGAAAAAGCTCAGGGATTACGTTTTCCTCCAGCGCACCACCGTTTTCGGTATCGAAGAACGTAGTTTCCATAGACTCAAGAAAAATATATATAAGGTTCTGTTTCTCCTCCGGGAATGTTATCTCAACATTCTCGGGATCTACATATTCCTCCTCGTATATTAAAGATTTCTCATAGAGAGTCTGCATAAATTCTTTCAGCTCCACCGCATTGGCAGCTCCCAAAAGGGATATAAAAAATACCGCTGCCGCCAAAAGTACGCTAAGTCGCGGCCTCAGTTGAAACATTGAAAAAATCTTCTTACCTTCCCATTTCGCGCTCCAGGAAAATCTTCTCGGGTCAAAGAAAATTAAAACCGCAAAAACACAGGCAGATAATATCGCCGGACAGATAGCTCCGACAATAAAACTACGGATAATACCCGCTTCTGCCTTAAAAGCACCGGTGGTAACAGTGTACAAAATAGCGGCGAATCCCTGCTGTCCATATAACCTAATGTACCATTTAGCTCCGAAAAACAGACCCATTCCCACCATCACTGCCACGCAGCACAATATTTTTATTAAGATGGTGGCTTTTGTAGGTTTTTTATGTATGGCCTCTGTTTTTTCCATTTTTCTGTATAAAAAGCACCTCCATCTCCACAACCATTTATCAAACAATTTAAATGATTATAACAGCTGAACCTTATACCTAACTTAAAAACGAAAAACAGCCGCCCTTTATGTGGCGGCTGTTTTTTTTATTTCATTTACTTGAAATCATGGGCATCAGCAAGGACCATATCCTTTACTTTCATCAGTCTTACCTTTGTGGAGCGATCATTCTCCTCGAGTTTCATGCTGATAGTTTTGATATACGCCTGGGTTTCCGGTATCATTACATATTCAAGGGCGTTAACTCTTCTTCTTGTCTTTTCAATCTCCTCGGCAAGAAGCTGGGTTGTCTTCTCTGCCTGAGCAAGATCAAGCATATCCTTAAATACTTTCGACAATGCGCTTATGGCATCGTCAAGCTCACCGGAAGTCTGGGCGAAACCGTATGGATATATCTCAGCCTCATCGCTGCTTTTTGTCTTAAACTCATATATTGGAACATTGACCGACATGATATTTTTTAGCTTCATATCAAGCTCAACGCTCTGTTTCGGATAGATAAGCGCCTGCCTTAACATCTCCGGAGACATAACAGCGGAGGCAGCGGCGAAAGCCTTGTTGGCCTCTGTGAGACCTTCTTCGACCTTTTTCCTAAGTGCTCTGTTACGCTTTACCGATTCCATGAACTGGCGCATCAGCTCATCTCGCTTGTCTTTCAAAAGCTTGTGGCCTCTGACCGCTGTTTTCAGCCTGCCTTTCAGCCTTGTAAGCTCCATTCTTGTCGGTATGATCGTTTTGGAAGCCATATGATTTGCCCCCTTTCATATTACTAAGACTGTTAGTCTTCCTTCTTTGGAAGATATTTTTCAATATGCTCTGGCTTAATTCTCTTAAGTTCTGTCTCTGGTAAAATGGACAGAAGATCCCAGCCGATATCCAATGTCTCAATTATGGAACGGTTCTCCTCAGGACCCTGAGATACGTACCGTTTTTCAAACTCATCTGCGAATTTCGCATAGAGAAGATCCGTAGGAGACAGTGCGCTTTCACCAAGGATAGTAGCAAGTTCTTTAGCATCTTTACCTGTGGAGTAAGCGGCAAACAGCTGGTTAAGAGTACCTGAGTGGTCCTCTCTTGTCTTGCCCTCGCCTATACCTTTATCCTTAAGTCGTGAAAGGCTTGGCAGAACATCGATAGGCGGGTTAACACCCTTTCTGTAAAGATCACGTGAGAGGATGATCTGACCCTCTGTGATATAACCTGTAAGGTCAGGGATCGGATGTGTCTTATCGTCCTCAGGCATTGTAAGGATAGGGATCATTGTGATGGATCCCTTTTTACCTTTTCTTCTACCTGCACGCTCATACATCTGAGCAAGGTCAGTATACAGATAACCAGGATAACCACGACGTCCCGGTACTTCCTTACGTGCAGCGGAGACTTCACGAAGAGCCTCAGCGTAGTTAGTAATATCAGTAAGGATAACAAGAACGTGCATATCCTTTTCAAAAGCCAGGTACTCAGCAGCAGTCAGCGCCATACGCGGTGTGGATATACGCTCAACAGCCGGGTTGTTTGCAAGGTTTGTAAACAGTACCGTTCTGTCAATAGCGCCTGTGCGGCGGAATTCATTAACGAAGAACTCAGACTCCTCAAATGTGATACCGATAGCCGCAAATACAACGGCGAAGTTTGCCTCTTCATCACCTAAAACCTTTGCCTGTCTTGCGATCTGGGCAGCAAGGTTTGCGTGTGGCAAACCGGAACAAGAGAATATAGGCAGCTTCTGGCCACGCACAAGAGTATTAAGTCCGTCAATGGCAGAAATACCAGTCTGAATAAACTCATTAGGATAGTCGCGGGCAGCCGGGTTCATCGGAAGGCCGTTTATATCCAATCTTTTTTCCGCAAGTATAGCAGGTCCGCCGTCAATAGGTTCGCCCATACCGTTAAATACACGGCCGAGCATATCGCCTGATACGGCAAGTTCCATAGGATGACCTAAAAATCTTACTTTGCTCTGAGCAAGGTTTATACCAGCAGAATTCTCAAACAGCTGTACTACCGCTGTGTTACCGGATACTTCAAGGACTTTGCAGTGTCTGATCTCACCGTTTGGAAGCTCAAGTTCTGCAAGTTCGTCGTATGTTACACCCTCAACATCCTGGATCATCATAAGAGGGCCGTTAATCTCTTTTATGGTTCTGTATTCTTTTATCATAACAGCTCACCTCCATAAAGATCCTTTATCTCTTTATCCATCTCTTCTTCTATCTGTGCATATTCTGTCGGATATGTTTCAACAGGCACAGATTTTGCCCTACCGATTTTAACTCTAGCAGGTATTTCAAAAAGTGCTGTTATTTCAGCGTTATTCTTTATAGCCTCTCTGCATTTCTCATCATATTTAATAATGAGTCTTAACATTTTGGCCTGTCTGTCATAAGAAGAGTAGTTATCTATATCGAAAAATGCGTTCTGCTGCAGAAAGTCTTCTCTTATCATCTTTGCTGTCTCCAGCGTAAGCCTATCTTCAGGTGAAATAGAATCCTGACCAACCAGCTTAACTATTTCCTGAAGCTCGGCTTCAGCCTGCAAAATCGACATAGCCTTGTCTCTGTTTATCATGTATTCCTTACCAAAGTGCTGGTCATACCACGGCTTCAGTGTGTCCATATAAAGGGAATAACTGTTGAGCCAGTTGATAGCCGGGAAATGTCTTGCGTAGGCAAGGGCTGAATCCAGGCCCCAGAATACCTTTACTATTCTCATGGTCGCCTGTGATACAGGTTCTGAAATATCACCACCCGGAGGTGATACAGCGCCGATAGCTGTAAGGGAACCTCTTCTGCCATCGCCGCCAAGGCACTCGATACATCCCGCTCTCTCATAGAACTGAGCAAGACGGGAGGCAAGGTACGCCGGATAGCCTTCTTCACCAGGCATTTCCTCAAGACGTCCACTCATCTCACGGAGAGCCTCGGCCCAACGTGATGTAGAGTCTGCGATTACAGTTACATCATAACCCATATCTCTGAAATACTCAGCGATGGTGATACCGGTGTAAATGGAAGCCTCACGTGCAGCAACAGGCATATCGGAAGTGTTCGCTATAAGTATTGTCCTCTTCATAAGAGGCTCGCCTGTTCTTGGATCCTGCAGTTCAGGGAACTCCATAAGAACATCTGTCATCTCATTACCACGCTCACCGCAGCCAATGTATACAACAACGTCAACATCGCTCCACTTAGCAAGGGCGTGCTGAACCATTGTCTTGCCGGAACCGAATGGGCCCGGAACTGCGGCAGTACCGCCTTTTGCGATTGGGAACATGGTGTCGATTACTCTCTGTCCTGAGCAGAGCGGTGTGTCAGGTGCAAACTTCTTACTGTAAGGTCTGCCTACACGTACCGGCCAGCGCTGGAGCATCTGTATCTCCTTCTCCTGACCATCATCCGTTCTGACTGTGCATATAGTCTCCTCAACGGTAAACTCGCCGGACTTGATATCTGTAACTGTACCGGATATTCCATTAGGCACCATTATCTTGTGGAGTACCGCGCTTGTCTCAGGTACAGTTCCGATAATGGTTCCACTCTCTACTCTAGCGCCTGTGCGGACAGTAGGAGTAAAGTCCCACTTTTTTGTTCTGTCCAAACTTGGAACAGAAATACCTCTTTTAATAGTGTCTCCGGCAATTTTGTACATCTCACGAAGAGGTCTCTGAATGCCGTCGTATATATTGTCAAGAAGTCCAGGTCCCAGCTCAACGGAAAGAGGAACACCGGTAGTGGTAACCTCTGCCCCTGGGCCCAGGCCTGAAGTCTCCTCATAGACCTGAATGGATGCGCTGTCGCCAGTCATGTTCAGTATTTCGCCTATGAGCTTCTGGTCGCCTAAACGGACAACGTCCGCCATGTTGGCGTCAGACAGTCCTTCCGCAACAACAAGCGGGCCGGATACTTTGACTATTTTACCTGCCATAAATTCTTACCTTCTTTCAAACAAGGTCTTTTTGTGTAAACACAAATGTGCAAAAATCAAATTATATTCGCGCCTATCGCGCGCTCTACCGCGTCATCTATGGCCTTGGAGCCTATGCCCAGATTGCCTCCGGCGCCCGGGATAAGAATGATCGCTGGTGTTACACTGTCTTTAAATCTGTCTATATCGTTTTGCAGCTCTTCATGAAAGCTCTCTGTAACATAAATTATTGCATACTCATTCTTGCGGACGACGGACCTGAACATTTCTCTAACGTCGTCCCCCATATCTACAGGATACACATCAAGCCCCAGAGCCGAAAAGCCGAGAACACTGTCTCTCTCACCGAATACAGCGATTTTATACATAAAACAGTCCCTCTCTTTCAGTCTTTCTTATTTTCAAAAAGAGCGCAGCCTCTCGCGTATGGTTTCATCCGCGAGATTTGCCATCTTCCCTGTAACTATTATCCTGACAGCTGAAAACTCATTTTCCATGCCGCATATATAAGCCATCAAGACCTCAGGTCCGAAGCCCACAAGTCTCGCGCTGCGGACATAAGAGTTCAGAGCGTCGTCGCAGAGTTTTTCGAAAACCGTAAGGCTGCCGCCTGATACAGCTTCATCTCCAGCCTCAGCAGATTTTTTAAGCTGACCCGTGAACACTGACGACAGTGGCGTCTTTGAGCTTATAGCGTTTATAACACTGCGTACGCTCACCTTGCCACCATTGGCCAGAGTGTTTTTCAAAAATTCCGGGCCTTTTTTCATTCTTATCGCCCTTACCGCAGTACGCAGATTGGAGCTATCTATCATCAGTCGGCCGTAGCCGATGAGAAAATCATTTTCTGTCTCTTCAGACAGATGTACAAACTCCCTGTAATAGGCGTTATCAAGAATGAAGTCAGCCAGCTGCGGGTCCGAAGTCCTGGCAAGTGTGTCTTTGGCCTCGGCCATGGCATCGCTTAAAATTTTTGAAAACAAGGCGCTGTTTTCCCTGTAATACTCCCTTGAAAAATTCTCAGCGGAATACCTTCCGGCATCAGACAAAAGATCTGTCTGATCTGTTTTCATCGCTTCGGATTTTATCATTACTTTTGCGTTATGATAGTCGTATTTCAGTCTGAAAATGTCCAAAATCTCTTTATCCGGCACAAGAAAGGCCAGATCCTTCATAACATCCGCTCTCTTTTTGCTGATTTTTTCATTGAGCCTGGATGCGTTTACATCGGACATGTCTCCATATCCGCACTCTTCAAGGACCTTAACAGCATCTTTCACGCTTTTGGCGTTTATCATGCGCTCGGCCCGTTCAGAGTTTAGCATTTTATTCTCCTTGGCCCGCACATAAGCCGAGATATATGGATAGTCTATACTTTTTAATTTCTTTGCCAAGACAAGTACCTCCTTGTCTTTACTCGAATAAAATATTAGCCACATCCATTGTAAGCTCAGATTTCCATGAGTTTACAAGAACATCAAGAGCGCAGTTTATCTCAATTTTTCCTCTCGAAACTATAATGCCGCCGGGGATATTTCTTGTCTGATCACCTAAAACCAGGGAGGCCTCAGCGCCCTTTTCCCTCAGAATTCCGTTGGCCTTTTCCACAACAGCAGCGCCTACACGCTCTCTGTCCTTAGCCGAGAATATAAGGGCCTCTCTGCCAGTCTCTACTGACTTTATAGCCAAAAGTGCCAAAAGGTTCACATATTTGTCCTCAGGCAGCGCTAAAAGCTTTTCGGTAGCTTTTACAAAAGCGTCCTCGATAACTTTCTGCTTAACAGAGAGTGTATACTTCCTGGCCTCAAGCTGAGCCGTACTATCTATCCTCTCTGCCCTGACAGCCGCCGTCTTCTCAGCGTCAGCCAGGATCTTTTCACAGGATGACTTTATCTTAGCGTCATATTCGTCCCGTATGGCTTTACAGCTCTCTTCAGCCTGTAAATTGATTTTATCTATCTGCTCCTGGGCGTCTAAATTAATTCTGTCAATTATTTTTTCAATGTTATTCATAAAATCATTCCTTAAACACTAATTAAAAGGAAAGAGAATTGATCATAAGGAAGCTTACAAGAAGGGAGAGAATAGCGTAGAACTCAACTATTACACAGTAAAGGATACCCTTTGACCAATCTTCAGGCTGTTTTGCAAGAATACCTATACAAGCAGCCGCAACTTTGCCCTGAGCAATAGCGGATATATATCCACCAAGTGCCATTGGCAGGCATGCGAAAAATACCTGGCAGCCCTGTACGATTGTAAGTTCAATAAGTCCTGTGCCACCGAAAACACCTACAGCGCTGGCTGCCAGGAACCATACAACGAAACCATAGAGGCCCTGTGTACCAGGAAGAACCTGGAATACCATACATTTACCGGACATTGAAGGATCTTCACTTGTAAGACCTGCAGCCGCTTCACCGGCAATACCTGTTCCCTTTGCAGATCCTGCACAGCTCATTGCCGCTGCAAGGCCTCCGCCTGCAAATGCGAGAGCTAAACCACCAAAAGATTCCAACATTTTAATTTTCCTCCTTAATTATATCTGTATACTGGGTTTTATAAGCAAACGGTCTAAACGGCTTGCCGCCTTCTTTATAGAATTTACCGAAAAATTCAAGATACTGCAGTCTGGCCGCGTGAACGAATGTGCCTATTATATTGATACCCATATTAAATAGATGACCTATTATAAACACGATTATAAATACTATGACTGAGCCTGTGAGGCTGCCGAGTACGTTTACAACGCTGGCTATAACGCTGCCTGCCAGCATAAGGGCCATAAGTCTTGTGTAGGAGAGCACATCGCCAAGATAGCTTGTGATGTCATAAAGGCTCGCAACACCGCTTATTAATTTGCCAATTATTGTAGGCTTGCTTCTGCCCTGTGTCAGGATAAGAGCTGCGCAGCCCGCAATAGCTACATACCATCCGTATCCAAGGACACCTAAAGCTATACCCGCGAAAAGAAGCCACCAGGAACCTACATCAAACAGGGCATCCAGAGGATGGCCGTCTCTGACGAGTATATAGACATTTACAGCCATACCCAGCAGAATATGCACAGCGCCTATAGCAACCGACGCTATAAGTGCCGTCATTGGCTCTTCCAGAGGATCTATAAGACGCCAGAGATCAACGCTCTCTATACCTATAAGATCACAAAATACTGGAATCGCGTCTCCAAAGAAGGAGCCAAAGATAATTCCACAGAAACTTGTCGTTATTCCGCAGAGGACAAGAAGCCCGGCCATATATTTTAGCGTACCTTTCCGCTTGATCTTCCGGGAGGCAATGATGCCCAAAGTAAGAAGTATCAATCCATATCCCAAATCGGCGTACATTATTCCGAAAAACAGTGTAAACCACGGGAAAATCAGCGGGTTAGGGTCGATATTGTCGTAAGCCGGCAGTGAGTACATCTCAGTTACCATATTTATCGGC
>CALXGH010000013.1 GCA_944387845.1 uncultured Oscillospiraceae bacterium | reverse complement strand
TATTCTGACCACGGTAATTCCTCAAAGCATTCCATTCCTCATGACCATGAAATCACGTGGGAAGGAAACCGACCAAACTGGGGCAAAGCAGAAAACTATTGGGATGGAGATATTCCTGATTTTAAATCATATTGGAGGTACAGCATGGCCTATCATATACTTGATTCTCATAACTCATTAGAAGATAACCGTTTTAAAACGATCAGCGATTTCAAGTGGTGCATGAAATGTGGTGGAGAAGTAGAAATCGAATGGAATGGCGTTCGTTATGGCATTATTCGATATGGGACAGACAATAAAATAACAATTTATATTTGGAATCGTCCCGAGACAGAATGCTGCTTTGACACCGCTGATGATGCACTTGAATATATGGTCGGTTCGGACCGCTTGCGTGATGTAATTACACGAGTTATAGTTTTGGATCGTACGATTTAAGATAAAACCTCCTGCCTTATGATTGCTAACTATTCATATTCCTGGATTTTCCAGCCCCATAATTACACCGAACCACGCCGCTGCCAGCGATTATCGTTCGCAGCGGATTTTTAATCTAAACATAATTTCTACCGGAGCAGACCTTTCAGTCCGCTCCGGATTTTTTATACTCTGTCCCCGCCGGCAAAAGACCGGATAATAAATCCACGGTTTTATCCCCTCGTTGCGGCGAAGATGAATGTGTGATAAAATTAACTGATATATCTAAAAATCGGGATTTTATATTCGGAGGAAAAATGACAGAGTTATCTGAAAAAATACTATCTGACTACCAGACGAGAAAAACGAAAAAGCAGAAAACGGCATTTATAGAGTTCATGGGGCAGCAGTTTCCCCAGATGAAGGTTGAACAGGCGGGTTTTTTCAAAAGCAGGAACCTGATAATAGGCGATGTGGAAAATGCCGATGTCATTTTCACCGCCCATTATGACACATGCGCCAGGCTGCCATTTCCCAATTTTATCGCACCGAAGAATCTGATAGCCACAATACTTTACAGCATACTGATATGCGTACCGTTTTTCGTCTTTACAACGGCCCTGTGCATTTTGCTTATTGAGATAACGTCAAAATTCCTTCTCAGCTACTGGATAAGCGTTATCGCCATGGTTATCGCCTTTTATTTTATAATGTTCGGCGGCCGGCCAAACAAAAACACTGCAAACGACAACACCTCCGGTGTGATAGTTCTAGTAGAGCTTCTTTTGAGCCTTCCTGAGGAGGACATGAAAAAGGCGGCCTTTGTATTTTTTGATAATGAGGAAAATGGCCTTTTGGGTTCCGGGGCTTTTAGAAAAGTCCATAAGCAGGCTATGGGCGGAAAGCTTCTTATAAATTTCGACTGCGTCTCAGATGGGGACAATATCATGCTTGTGTGCACAAAAAAGGCACTGAAAAAATATGGCAATGCCCTTAAAAAAACCTTTTTGTCAACTGACGAAAAGCGTATTTTAATTGAAAAGTCTATGACTACCTTATACCCCTCGGACCAGATGGGATTTTCCCATGGCGTTGGGGTGGCGGCAATGAAGAAAATGCCGATCATAGGGTACTATCTTGACAGAATACACACAAAGCACGACACAGTTATGGATAATAGGAATATCGATCTATTAAGATCTGCGTCGGAAAATCTTCTAAAGTCTTTTGACGACTAAAATCCTGCCACAAGCCCGTTTGAGCCGGTATAGTAGCAGCGAAAATTCATTTTAAGTGCGGATGATGGATATGAAAAAGGCAGTTGTAGGGATACTTGCCCATGTGGATGCGGGAAAAACGACTCTCGCTGAAGCGATATTATATAAAACAGGAAATTTGAGAAAACTTGGCAGGGTTGACCATGGGGACACCCTGCTGGATACCCACGCCCTTGAGAGGGAGCGCGGCATAACTATTTTCGCAAGCCAGGCTGTTTTCCAAACGGGGGACCTTGAGATAAATCTACTTGACACACCGGGCCATGTGGATTTTTCCTCAGAGACGGAAAGGGTTCTGCAAGTGCTGGATTACGCCATACTTGTAATAAGCGGCACTGACGGGGTCCAGGCCCACACAAGGACACTGTGGAGGCTTCTCTCCATATATAATATACCTACATTTATTTTCGTAACAAAAATGGACTACTCCCACATCTCCCGTGAGGAGATAATGGCGGAGCTTAAAAGTGAACTGTCAGAGGGCTGTGTGGATTTTACGGAAGAAAACTTTTCTTCAGCTCTTGAAGAAATGGCAATGAGCCGTGAGGATATACTTGAGGAGTATTTGGAGACAGGGAAAATAGAAAATGAGAAAATATCTGAGCTTATAGCATCAAGACAGGTTTTCCCGTGCTTTTTCGGTTCCGGCCTTAGGCTTGATGGGATAGATGAGTTTCTCATCGCTCTTGAGACCTATATTGAGGAAAAAAAGTATCCGGAAGCATTCGGCGCAAGAGTATTTAAAATAACCCATGACGGAAAGGGAAATAAACTTACTCACCTTAAAGTTACAGGGGGAGAGCTGAAAGTAAAAGACACTGTGCTCGTAGGTGAAAATGAGGAAAAGATAGACCAGATTAGAGTATACTCAGGCCAGAAGTTTGTAACAAAGGACATTGCGCTTGCTGGCGAAATTTGCACTGTTACTGGCCTTTCCGGTACTGAAAAAGGGGACGGGCTGGGATTTGAAAAGTCCTCATCTGAGCCGGTTTTAGAGCCTGTTATGAATTACAGAATAAAACTTCCACAGGACTGCAACCCACTTATGATGCTGCCTAAATTAAAACAGCTTGAGGAGGAGGACCCACAGCTCCACATCACGTGGAACAGCCACCTTAAGGAGATTTTCGTGGAGCTTATGGGTGAGGTTCAGGTGGAGATACTCAAAAGCCTTGTCCTTGAGAGATTTGACACTGAGATAGAAATTGACTCAGGAAATGTGCTCTATAAGGAGACCATTGAGGGAGAAGTTGAGGGTGTGGGCCATTATGAGCCTCTTCGCCACTATGCGGAAGTACATCTTATTTTAGAGCCCCTGCCAAGAGGCAGCGGCATACAGATCGCCTCACGGTGCGATGAAAACTCCCTCGACCGAAACTGGCAGAGACTTATAATGACCCATCTTACGGAAAAGACCCATCTTGGAGTCCTGACAGGCTCGCCAATAACGGATATGAAGATAACCCTTGCCGCGGGCAGATCACATATAAAGCACACTGTTGGAGGCGACTTCCGCCAGGCAACGTACAGGGCTGTGCGTCAGGGGCTGATGCAGGCGAAGTCTTTGCTCTTAGAGCCGTATTACGCATTTAGGATAGAAGTTCCCACTGAGCAGATGGGCAGGGCTATAAACGATGTAAAGATGCGCCACGGTACCATTGAAAACCCGGAAAACTCCGGAGCTTTTACCATAATAAAGGGCAGAGGGCCTGTCAAAACCATGGACGGCTACGCTCTGGAGATAGCGGCGTATACAGGCGGCAGGGGAAAGTTTTTCTGCCAGGTGGATGGCTATGATGTCTGCCACAACGCCGATGAGGTCATAGTGGAGATTGGCTATGACCCTGAAGCTGACCTTGAAAATACCCCTGACTCTGTTTTCTGTTCCCATGGCAGCGGATTTCCTGTCAAATGGGACAAGGTGCCGGAATATATGCACATTGAAAGCTGCTTGAAGAAAAAGGAAGAGGTATTTATACCAAGGGTAAACAGGCGGAATTTCAGCATTGACGATAAAGAACTTGAGGCCATAATGGAGCGCGAGTTCGGACCGATAAAACGGCCAATGTATAACTACGCCAAAAATAAGGAAAAGGCCGAGGCGGCATGGACTGATGTGAAAATCGAGGAAAAGCCCAGATACTTTATTGTGGACGGGTACAATGTCATCTTTGCCTGGGACGATCTTAGCAGCATTGCCCAGTCTGACCTTGACGCCGCAAGGGCACAGCTTATGAACACCCTGAGCAATTTTGCAGGCTACACAAAAAGCAAAATTGTCCTTGTTTTCGACGCCTATAAGGTGCCGGGAAATATGGGCAAAAGGTTTGACTATCACAATATCCATGTGGTCTATACAAAGGAAAACGAGACCGGGGATATGTATATTGAAAAACTTATCGCCCAGATAGGTAAAAATGAGAGGGTAAATGTTGTAACCAGCGACGGGCTTATTCAGCTCTCAGCCACAAGGGGCGGCGTTTTGAGAATGCCCGCAAGGGAGTTTGAGCAGGCGGTTTTAAGTACCTGCCGGGATATCGAAAAGCTGCTTGGAAAACAGGAAAAAACAAGGCTTGGCGACACCCTGAACACTGACAGCTTGTGATCATAAGGTTTATGACGGTAATCTTTGATAAATTAAAAGGAGTAAGGTAGAAACATACCTTACTCCTTTTTTATATGTTGGAACTTATTATTTCTTTTTGCTGCTTCTATATGCGCCTGCAAAAAGTAATGCAAACAGCATGGGGACACAAGCATAACCTGCGTTTGCGGTACCTCCATTTAGAAATACATATCCCGCTCCTGCAAATGTGAGAACTACAAACACTATAAATAAAGTCAAGAAAACTTTTGTTTTCATATTTAACACCGCCTATACTCCATGTGTGTATGCGTTTATTTACATAGATAAAAAATTAGAAAGCGCTTCTTGCTATATTTTAACACGACTTAGTATATTTGCCCACCCTTAAAAGAAAAATTTGTGATTTTGCTAACATATATATGAGAAAATGCACTCTTTCCATCCCGTATGCATGTCTAAGGGGTGCTGCATAATAAAGGCGCTGTGCTATAAGGTAAGGCGCCTTTATTATGCATAGTTTCGGACAGCCACTCATACTTTAAATTGAGGTGATGTATGAGTGAACAGGAAGCTTCCGAAATATAACAAACTAAAAGGGACCTCCGATAAAAGGCTAAACAGGTCGGCGGTGAAACTGGCTCTTTCAATATGCATCTTTCTTATGGCCTCACTTATGAAGCTGCTGTTTCCGGACTTCGTGTCCTCGGTCAAGACGGACGTTTTAGGCGTTTTGAACGCCAATGTGGACTATGAAAAAGCAGTCTCGGTGATATCCGACGGGGTATCAGGGAATAAAGGAGTGAAGGAGACAGCGGGGGATTTTGTCGCCTGTCTAATGGGCATGGACGATGATGTGGTGGCCGTGGGTAACATGGATGACGGCCAGGACAGCGAAAAAGATAAAGACGAAACTCCACAGGAGGAAAAAAAGGATGACGAGGAAAAGAAGGAGGATGATACTACATATCAGGAGAAGAAAGAATCTCTTGTGTCAGCTTTTAAAGAAAGCCAGAGTGATTACAGCAGCTATGAGCTTCCGGCGGACACCACATATGAAATGCCGGATCTCAACATAGTTTATATGGCTCCGGCGGAGGCGGCGGTATCATCACAGTTCGGATACAGAGATCACCCGGTAGACGGGGAAGTGAAATTCCACTACGGTCTTGACCTTGCCTGCGAGCTGGAAACTGATGTTCTCGCTTTTGCTGACGGGGAAGTTATTTCCGTAAACGACAGCACCTCCTATGGCCTAAATGTGGTGATATCCCACTCAAATGGCATAACCACAAGGTATGCCCACTGCTCAGAGATACTTGTCTCCGTTGGGGATACTGTAAAAATGGGTGATGTCATAGCAAAAAGCGGCGATACGGGAAACGCCACTGGACCATGCCTGCATTTTGAAATAAGGGTGCAGGATGTTTACGTCAATCCCGAATACTATCTGAGTCTTGTGTGATACTTATGAAAAAGAAGAATTTAATTTTCAAACCGGGTTTTTTCCTCCTTTTGGCGGTCATGGTGTTTTTTCTTGACTACGACGCCATTTTTGCCACTGTCATATCGGTGGCTGTGCATGAAATAGGCCATTTGACCGCCATGGAGTTTTTTCATATAAAAATGAAAAATATAGCCTTCTCCTGCTCTGGAATGAATATAGGGTACGACGGTAAGTATACGCCGTATTTGCAGGAGATAGCAGTCGCCTTCTCAGGGCCGGCGGCCAATATGTTTCTGTCTTTGCTTGCCCTCATCATATTCAAAAAGGCAGAGGACGAAAGCTTTATAATTTTACTTGCCATCAGCACCGCGGTGGGAATATTCAACCTTCTGCCGGTAAAATATCTTGATGGCGGAAAAATACTCCACTGCATTCTGTCCCTTTTCTTCGGACCGCGGTTTGCAGATGCCTTTCTTATAATAATAAGCAAGATATTCATAGTCCTCATACTGTTTTCCGGTCTGTACCTGTTTTACATGAGCGGCTATAATTTTACCCTTCTTTTGTCGGCGGTTTGGCTTCTATATGTTGTAAATCGGTAGAAAATAGTGTAAAATCAATAAGACAGATTTTTATGATCTGTCTTATTAATTTTTTCAGGTGATTTGATGGACGCGAGATTAAAACGTATTTTGCCAAAGGTACAGAAGCCGGCCAGATATGTAGGCGGTGAGTATAACCAGACTATAAAGGATTTGTCCCATGTGGACACTAGGATAGCTTTTTGCTTCCCGGATACATACGAGATAGGTATGTCAAACCTTGGCATGAGGATACTTTGCGGCGTTTTCAATAATATGGATGGAGTATGGTGCGAGAGAGTCTTTTCACCATGGGGTGATATGGAAGATGAAATGCGAAAGGCGGGTATACCCCTTTACGCTCTTGAGTCCGGAGACCCTGTGAAGGATTTTGATATCGTAGCTTTTTCCATCGGCTATGAAATGGCTTACACAACCATTTTGAATATGCTGGATCTTGCCGGCATACCTCTCAGGGCAGCTGACAGAGGCGAAGAGGATCCGCTTGTCATCGCCGGCGGCACATGCTGCTATAATGCTGAGCCAATTGCCGACTTTTTCGACCTTTTCATTTTGGGCGAAGGTGAGGAAGTCGACCCGGAAGTTGTGGAGCTTTACAGACGGTGCCGTGCTGAGGGTATTTCCAAAAAAGATTTTCTCATAAAAGCTGCGGGCATCGGCGGTGTTTATGTGCCGTCTCTTTACGATGTTGAGTATAACGATGACGGGACAGTAAAGTCATATACTCCAAAGTGCGGCGCTCCAGAGCGGATAACAAAAAGGATAATTAAAGATTTTAATAATTCCTATTTCCCGGACAAG
This sequence comes from uncultured Oscillospiraceae bacterium, assembly GCA_944387845.1. Lineage (GTDB taxonomy): Bacteria > Bacillota > Clostridia > Oscillospirales > Oscillospiraceae > CALXGH01. The sequence continues at coordinate 6,082 of CALXGH010000013.1, read as the reverse complement.
ATAATCGTGCCCTCCACTGAGATAGTACACGACAGGGTAGTGCTGGAGCTTTTCAGAGGCTGCATCAGAGGCTGTCGTTTCTGCCAGGCGGGATATGTTTACCGGCCTGTCCGCCCAAGGGACAGCGGAATTCTCATCGACCAGGGCATAAAGCTTTTACAGGACAGCGGCTATGAGGAGATAACTCTGTCATCTCTCAGCACTAGCGATTATAAGCAGCTTCCGGCCCTTTGCGACGGGATTTTGGATTGGTGCGAAAACAAAAAGACGAGCCTTTCTCTGCCTTCTTTAAGGGCGGACAACTTCTCCATGTCCATAATGGAGCGTGTCCAGAAGGTTAGAAAATCCGGCCTTACCTTCGCCCCTGAGGCGGGAAGCCAGAGACTGAGAGACGCAATAAATAAAAACGTTACGGAAGAGGACCTTTTAAATTCCTGCCGTATCGCCTTCGAGGGCGGCTGGAACAGCGTAAAACTCTATTTTATGCTGGGCCTTCCAACAGAGACAGACGAGGATGTTGTGGCCATAGCCGAGCTTGCCAGAAAAGTTTTGTGGGTATGGAAAAATCACTCGCCTAACAAATCCAGAGGTGTAAAAATAACAGTCAGCACATCATGCTTTATACCGAAGCCCTTGTCCCCATTCCAGTGGGCAGGCCAGGTGTCCATGGAAGAGTATAAAAGAAGAGTAAAGCTTCTGCGTGAGAGCCTTAAGTCAAAGGCTATCGTCTACAACTGGCACGACCCGGAGACAAGCGTTATCGAAGCTGTTTTGGCCCGTGGCGACAGAAAAATGTCAAAGGCCATTGAGACGGTATGGAGAAACGGCGGAAAGCTTGACTCCTGGAGCGAGTATTTCTCATTCCAACGCTGGATGGACGCCTTCCATGAGTGCGGCACTGATGTTGAGTTTTTCACAACAAGGCAGAGAGGGAAAGAGGAAGTTTTCCCGTGGGATATTTCGGATGTTGGCGTGAGAAAAGATTTTCTCTGGAACGAGTATGTTAAATCCGGGCAGAGCCAATTATCGCCGGATTGCCGCGTAAGATGCACAGGCTGCGGGGCAAACTGCCTGCTGGACGGAGGTGTCTGCGATGCGTAAATGCAGATTGGTTTTTGAAAAAACAGGAAGGGCGAAATATATATCCCATCTTGATCTCATGCACACCATGGAGAGAATATTTGTCAGGGCTGGGGTGGATATTGTCCACACTCAGGGATTCAATCCACATCCTTATATGGTGTTCGCCCTGCCCCTTTCAGTCTGTACTGAGAGTGTGTGTGAGCTTGTGGATGTGCAGATAGAAGACGATGAGAGCTTTGATGAGATCCCGGAGCGGTTGAATGAGAAATCCCCTGAGGGCATAAAGTTTAAAAAAGCTTACGAACCACTGACAAAATTTAAGGACATCGCTTATATCGACGCTGAAGGCCGTTTTGAGTATGACGGCAGGGTATCTGAAAATCTTCTTGATAAACTCTCTAATTTTTTCAAAAAAGATGAAATAGTTATAAAGAAGAAAACAAAAAAGGGCATAAAAGATACTGATATAAAGCCGGGAATAACGGATATAATCTTTGAAAAGGCTGATGATAACACTGTTTTGGTAAAAGCAAGGGTAACTGCCCAGAACCCAACTACCAACCCGGATCTTATCGCCACCGCCCTTAGAGAACTGGAGCCTGATGTTGCTCCGGACTTTTCCGAGTTTATGCGTATGGCCATGGTCTTTGAGGACGGAAAGAAGTTTTCTTGATATAATGGGCTGACACAAAATATGGGAAAAAAGCTCAAAAATACAGAAGAAAACTCTTGCTTTTTGTGTTTTCATATGATATCATAGTAGAGCTTTTGCGGGAGCACTGCTTTCCGCGTGATTGGGACGGTCCTCTGACACCGAGTTGTGTTTATGAACGTCTGCTAAGAAGGGAGGACAAAAACATGGATCTGGTAAAAACTCTTAGTGAGCAGTATATGAAGCCCGAGCTTCCTGAGCTTAACGTTGGTGATACAGTTAGAGTTACTGTACGCGTAAAAGAAGGCAGCCGTGAGAGGACACAGGCTTTTGAGGGCACCATCATCGCTATGAAGCACGGCGGCATTCAGAAGACAATCACTGTTCGTCGTATTTCTTACAATGTTGGCTGCGAAAAAGTTTTCCCACTTCATTCTCCGGCTATCGTCTCCATCGAGACAGTCAGAAGAGGTAAAGTCAGAAGAGCTAAGCTGTACTACCTCAGAGATAGAATTGGTAAGAAAGCAAAAGTCAAAGAGAGAATATAAAAAAAGGGGCCAAATGCCCCTTTTTTTTATTATGTTTTTTGTGTATAATTATAAAACATTTACCGTGTGGTAAAAGTCTTTATATTTATATAAGGTAAAAGTTATGGAAGATTTTAACAAGGATTTAGGAAATAATAATGAAGACTTGGAGCCGGAAGACGAGGAGAGCTCAGGCTTTGAGCTTTACGACTGGATACAGTGCTTCATTTCGGCAATAGTTATAGGGATACTTATATTTATGTTCCTGTTCAGGGTGATAACCGTGGACGGCTCATCCATGTACCCGACTTTGTATCATGGAGATAAGATAATAATGTCAAACCTTTTCCTTTCTCCTTCATATGGCGATATAGTTGTGCTGCGAGCTGACAATTTCAGCTCCTCACCACTTGTTAAAAGAGTCATCGCCACTGAAGGCCAGACAGTTGACATTGACTTTGAGACGGGTATTGTATATGTGGACGGGGTGGCCCTGGATGAGGAGTATGTTGCGTCTCCCACATATGCCGTTGAGGACTTTGATGGGCCTATAACAGTGCCTGAGGGATGCGTTTTCGTAATGGGCGATAACAGAAACGCCTCCACAGACAGCAGAACGGCTGATATAGGCATGGTAGACGAGAGGGCGATTTTAGGGAAGGTTTACTTTATTTTCTTCCCAGGCACCGGCACTGGGGATAGCCGTGATTTCAGCAGGATCGGAAGTGTGTACTGATGGGTGAAAACTTCAGCCATGAGATGAATATTCAGTGGTTTCCAGGCCACATGACAAAGGCAAGGCGTATGATATCAGCGGATGTGAAGATGGTTGACGCTGTCTGCGAGATAATCGACGCCAGAATACCCTATTCCAGTCGGAACCCGGATCTTGACGATCTGACCGGCGGGAAGCCCAGAATGGTAATTTTAAATAGGATAGACCAGGCCGACCCGGAGATAACAAAGCTCTGGCGTGATCATTTTAAAAGCCAGGGTAAGTTTGTCCTTGAAACTGACTGCAAAAGCGGAAAAGGTGTAAAGAGCTTTCAAAATGAAGTGAGAGTTATGCTCAAAGATAGGCTTGAGGCATTTAATGCAAAAGGCCAAGTGGGCAGAAAACTGAAAGTGATGATTGTGGGTATCCCAAATGTGGGAAAATCCACATTTATAAATAAAATCGCAGGCCGCCGTGCCGCTGCGGCTTCGGACAGACCGGGTGTTACAAAAGGTAAGCAGTGGATAAATATCGGCCCGGATCTTGAGCTTCTGGACACGCCGGGTGTACTCTGGCCGAAATTCGAGAGCCAGAGAGTGGGCGAAAACCTGGCCTTCACCGGTGCTGTCAAAGATGAGATACTTGATAGAGTTACCCTTGCGGCAAACCTTATGCTGCGGCTTCGGGCTTATTACCCTGAGAGAATAAAAGAGAGATATAAATTTCAGCCGGACATGGAGGCAAACGGATATGATCTTCTGGAGATGGCCGGCAGGAAGAGAGGCTTTCTTATCTCCGGCGGCGAGATAGACCTTGAGCGTATGGCCGCCATACTGCTGGACGAGTTCCGTGGCGGAAAACTGGGCAGAGTTTCCCTTGAAAAACCGGGCTCCGAGCCGGATGAGGAGGCTCAAGATTAGAGATATGGATCTTTTCCAGTATGATATGACGATCCGGCAGGAGTACAAAGTTTTCTGCGGCGTTGACGAGGCGGGCCGTGGCCCTCTTGCGGGACCTGTTTGCGCCGCCGCCGTGATACTGCCGGAAAATGTTTATATTTCCGGTCTTGACGACTCAAAAAAGCTGACGGAGGTCAAAAGGGAAAAGCTATATGATATGATCACGGAAAATGCACTGTCATATGGGATAGGTATGGTTTATCAGGACGAGATAGACGAGATAAACATATTAAACGCAACGTATAAGGCCATGAATCTTGCCATATCCCAGCTTGATATACCATTTGATATTGCCGTCATCGATGGAAACCGCAACGTGGGAATTGAATGTAAAAGTATGTGCCTTGTAAAAGGGGACGGAAAGTCAGCCTCGGTTGCCGCGGCGTCGGTTCTTGCGAAAGTTACAAGGGACAGGTATATGCGGGATATTGCGGAAGTTTATCCCGGGTATATGTTCCAGAAGCATAAGGGCTACGGCACAAAGCTCCACTATGAGAAAATAAGAGAACTGGGACCCTGTGAGATACACAGAAAGACATTTTTAAAGAAAATGCATTAAAGGTGAATTTATGAATACAAAACTTTTAGGCGGCTGGGGCGAAGAGCAGGCGGCGAAATACCTTATTGACAAGGGGTATAAAATCATAGGCATGAACTATAAAAACAGGTTCGGCGAGATAGATATAATCGCGGAGAACAAGTTTGTTGTAGTTTTCGCCGAGGTAAAAACCAGGAAAGACGACCACTTTGCTACGGCCAGGGAATTTGTAGATAATGGAAAGAAAGCAAGGCTTGTTCTTGTGGCCGGCATGTGGATATGCGAAAACGAGACAGAAAAGCAGCCCCGGTTTGACGTAATAGAGGTATATGCCCCAGATGGAGTAAAGACGAAAGAGCCGGAAATAAATCATATTATGAATGCGTTTAACGCGAAAGGACATTAAAAATGGAAAACATCTCACTTTTTGACTGCCACTGTGATACGGCGTTGGAGATAATGAGAAGCGGCAGCAGCCTTTATGAAAACAGTCTCCACACAGATCTTTCAAGAGGCGGAAAATACGAAAAATACTGCCAGGTTTACGCAATTTTTGCCCATGATGATTTTGAGGAAAATTACAGAAGATCACTTACATATCTGAAAGGGCAGCTTGAATTACATAAGGATAAAGTATCACTCTGCCGTGATACTAAGGACATCGCCAAAGCCGCTATGGAAGGAAAATGCGCCGCGGTCATCTCTGCGGAAGGCGCTGAGCTTTTAGGCTGCAACATTGACAGAATTGAGGGCGCCAAGGCCGAGGGCATATCTTCTATAAACATAACATGGAACTATGAAAACGCGCTGTCCGGCACAAATGCCGAGGCTACAGATAAGGGCCTTACAGAGAAGGGAAAGGCATTTGTGAAAAAGTGCTTTGAGACAAAAATTGCAGTTGATGTTTCCCATATCTCTGACCCGGGCTTCTGGGACATCGCTGAGATGGGCCATCCATTTTACGCAAGCCACTCAAACTCAAGAGCGGTCTGCGGTCATAAGAGGAACCTCACTGACGACCAGTTTAAGGCTATCGTTGACTGCGGCGGCATCGCCGGTATGAATATGTATTCTGAGTTTGTCGGGGAAAACGCCAAGATATCCGATGTTATAAAGCATATTGACAGGTTCTTAAAGCTTGGCGGTGAGAAGAATATCGCAATCGGCGCAGACTTTGACGGCTGCGACAGCCTGCCTGAGGGTATTGCTGGCGTTCAGGACATGTATAAGATTTACGACGAGCTTATACGTCTCGGCTACGGAAAAGAGCTTGCCGATGATATTTTTTACAACAACGCATATAGATTTTATGAGAAAATTCTTGGGTAAAAAGACAGGAGGGGTGTAAATGCTGTACGCAATAGGTGATTTGCACCTTTCACTTGAGGCCGATAAGCCTATGGACATCTTTGGGCCCGGCTGGAAAAATTATGTGTCAAGGATAAAATACGGTTTTTCAAAGCTCAGGGAAGATGATCTGTGCGTAATATGCGGGGACTTATCATGGAGCATGAGCCTTGATAGCAGCGTGGAGGATTTTAAGTTTATTGATAGCCTGCCAGGCAAGAAAATAATCTTAAAAGGCAACCACGACTACTGGTGGTCCAC
>CALXGH010000012.1 GCA_944387845.1 uncultured Oscillospiraceae bacterium | reverse complement strand
CTGAAGGCGAGGCCATGGACTCCCTCTGGCAGGCAATACTCTCTTCTGTCAGGGTAAATGAGAGTTCTGACCCGGTTTCAAACTGGAAAGAGCATATTTCCACCCTTAAAAACAGGGTAAATATTTTAAATTCCTACCGATTTAGGTATCTCCACTATAAAAACTCTCTTGGCACCGACCTTAAAATTGAGCTTCCCCCCACCCACTTCTGGGAGGGCGGCAGCGAAAAGGACTCCGACGGGGCGGATTTCTGCGCCAATATGCCAACGGAGGAAATTTACACCGTTCCGAAAAAGGACGGGGTAAACGGTATCGTCTACTCGTCAAAACCCCTTTCCATAAACGGAAATATTGCGGAAAACTTCTCATTCCGGTTTGAAAATGGCAAAATTGTGGAGATAAAGGCGGAAAAAGGACTTGAGCTTTTAAAGACGGAGACGTCTCTTGACGCTGGGGCCTCTTACCTTGGTGAAGTCGCCCTTGTGCCGTATAACTCCCCTATCTCAAACTCAGGCATCCTCTTTTACAACACCTTGTTCGATGAAAACGCGTCATGCCACCTGGCCTTCGGGGACAGCTATCCCCTTATTGAAGGGGGCAGGGATATGACAAAAGAGGAGCTTAAAAAAGCCGGCATAAACTCATCCATCACCCATACTGACTTTATGGTTGGCACAGCGGACCTCTCCATAACCGGCATAACCTGGGATGGGGACGAGATAGAAGTTTTCAAAGACGGAAACTTTACTTTTTAAAATAGACAAAGCCGTAAAACTAAAAAAGCCGAAGGGAAACCCTTCGGCTTTTTTATATTCTCTTGTCCCAGGGCCGCTCAAACACCGCCGGCACCTGATACCCTTATGAAAACAGCATATATGCCCACACCGCCGGCACCTCACGGAGAAAATAATTTATCCGTAAAACAGTAAGCTCCGTCTTTGCCGGGATGCCTTTCACGCTGTACCCATTTTTCTCAAACATGAGCCTTGCCCTGTAAACGTGGTATTCGCTTGTAACAACGGCTATCTTTTTCCCCGTCATGCCACGGGACTCAATAATATCCAGGGAAAAGCGGACATTTTCCTCCGTTGTGGAGGATTTATCCTCTAAAATTATCCTGTCGGAGTCAATTCCTTTTTCCGTCAGGTAATTATACATACAAAGCGCTTCCGAGATGTCCTCGTTTTCACCCTGGCCGCCGCTGACGATACAGACGGCATCCCCATTTCTCAAAAGGACCCTATAAGCCATATCCAGCCTTGTTTTGAGGGAATATGACGGCTCCGTGCCATTTACCCCGGCCCCCAGAACGATAACAATGTCCAGATTTTCCTTGGGCTGACGTAAACTGTACCTGACTATCATGACCTCCGTTACCGCGAACACAAGTAAAAACGCAGTCAGCGCCGCCAGCGAGAAATTATAGAGCATTCTAAATATACTCCTGCCGGCCCGCCTTTTGAGAAAATCAAAATATACGATAATCCCTGCCGTGGCCATAAAGCAGTAGCCCATAAAAGAGTAGCCCACAAGGACAAATTTGAAAATAAGCCCAATAATTAGAAGGGACGCCGTAATTATGATTTTATATCTTTTCACTGCCGTCTCACTTCCTTTCCAGCTCACGCTTTCCATTATATGCCCAGCTTACAAAAAGGCACATAGCAGCATGGGGCACACCCAGCGCACGAATTCGGCACACGCCGCAGTATAGCCCACAGCCCCCGGCCCGCTAACACGCACACCGGCACAACACACAGCCCACTCTCACCCCCCGGCCCGCTTACACGCACAAGACACAGCACCGCCGGAGCACTAACTCGCCCGGCCCGCTTACACGCACAAGACACGGCACCACCGGCACTAACTCACCGCCGGCAAAGCCCACAGTACCCGGCGCACTAACACCCACACCGGCACAACACACAGCGCACTCTCACCGCCCGGCGCGCTTACACGCACAAGACACAGCACCACCGGCACTAACTCGCCCGGCCCGCTATATCATCTCCGAAAGCTCTTCCCACTGGAGATATTTCTCCTCGGACTGCTCACGGAGCTTCTGCTTCTCACTCTCGATCTCCATTAGCTTTACATAGTCTGATGAAAACTCCTGACTTTTCCTGTCAAGCTCTTCAATTTCCTCTTCGATCTTCTCTATCTCCTGCTCCAGCCGAGCGATCTTCTTCTCAATGGACTTAGGGGTAAGTTTCTTTTGGGCCGGCTTTTCCTCAGCATGCTTTTTCTCTTTTTTAACTGGCTTTTGAGCAGATTCCAGCGCCGCCTGCCGGGCGATTTCCTTTCTGCGCCTGTACTCCTCATAAGAGCATTTATAGTCCGTAAAGACCCCATTTTCAATCTCCCAGACTCTTGTTGCGAACCTGTTTATAAAATACCTGTCGTGGGACACGAAAAGAAGGGCCCCGTCATAGCTGTCAACTGCCTCCTCGATCCACTCTCTTGACATGATATCAAGGTGGTTTGTGGGCTCATCCAGGATCAAAAGGTTTACATCGTCTTTCATCAGCATGCACAGCCGCAGACGGCTCATCTCGCCGCCGGAGAGCTGAGATACCGGCCGGAAAACGTCCTCACCGGAAAACTTAAATGCCCCGAGGCGGTTTCGCGCCGACTGGGCGGAGTAGTTTTCCTCATATATAAGGGTGTCAAGAACGCTCCTATTGGGGTTTTCAAATTTTACTATCTGGGGAAGGTACGCCACCTTCACCGTTGGACCAAGGCGCAAAAAGCCTGAGTCCGCCTTTTCCTCGTTCATTATTATTTTCAAAAGGGTGGTCTTGCCTGCCCCGTTGTCCCCGATTATGGCGATCCTCTCGCCGCCTTCCATCAGGGCGGTCATATCGGAAAAGAGGGTCTTTTCCCCGAATTTTTTGGACAGGCCTTTTATATTTATAACCTCGTCCCCGTGAAATTCCTTTGATGTAAATGTGGCGGTGAGCTTTTTCTCTCTGTCCGGCCGCTCGGTCTTTTTAAGCCGCTCTATCCTGCTCTGGATAGCGAAGCTCCGCTTCATCAGTGCGGCGTTTCCCGTGCCCCACTGGTAGAGCTTGTCGGCAGAGGCCTGAAGCCGCTTAATTTCAGCCTGCTCTTTTTCGTATGCTTTCAGCTGCTCCTCATACCGTCTCTGCTTTTCCTGGGCGTAAAAACTGTAATTCCCGCTGTAAAACTCCGCTTTTCCGTTTACGATCTCAATGGTCCTGTTTACAACACGGTCAAGAAAATATCTGTCGTGGGATATTGTAAGGACAGTGCCCTTGAATTTCAAAAGGTAGTCTTCAAGCCATTCTGTCGCCTTCATGTCAAGGTGGTTGGTCGGCTCGTCAAGGAGCAGAATATCCGTCTCTTCCAAAATAAGCCGGGCAAGGTTTATCCTTGTCTTTTCGCCGCCGGAGAGACTGTCAAACTCCTGCTGCCTCTGTGCCTGGGGTATTCCAAGTCCGTTTGCCACGGTGTTTCTCAGCCTGTCCAGCTCATAGCCGCCTAGATTCTGAAACTCTGCGGAGATTCTGTCATACTCCCGGAGTATTTCGCTGGAAGAGTCAGTCTGCATTATCTTTTCAAGCTCTTCCATTCTCTGGCCCATTTTGTATATACGGTTATGGGCCGTTTTCAAAACGTCCTCAGCGGTATAGCCCTTTGGGTACTTGGGTATCTGGGCGATGACGCCAACACGGCGGCCCTTTGGTATTATTACATCACCCTCGTCAGAGTCAATCTCACCGGAGATTATTCTGAAAATGGTGGTTTTTCCTGCGCCGTTTTTGCCCAGAAGGCCCACTTTTTCACCCTGGCCGATCTCAAATGACAGGCCGTCAAGGATGTTTTTGTCCTCCTCAAAGGCTTTTACTATATTATGTACAGAAATGTCGTTCATGTTCTGTCTCCAAAAAATCTCTCTGAATAAATATGCCGGGTCCTAAACGTTCCGGCTTTTTATTTATTTTACCATATTTGAGGCATATATTCAAATAAAAGCGGCCGGTACACTCTGTACCGGCCGCCATAGCTTTTTATTTCACTTCGGCGGGAAAATTTCCGCCTTAGGCTTTAGATTATTCCTCTTCCTCGTCCTCTTCGATTTCAAGCTCAAGCTTTTCGCCGCAGTTAGGGCAGTCCAGCTTGCCGGCTTCCAGAATGGACTCGTCAACAACGATCTCCTCACCGCAGGATGGGCACTGAACGCTTACCATATAGTCATCGTCATCGCCGCAGCAGCCGCACTCGTCATAGTCGTCATAATCGTCGTAATCATCATCGTCCTCATCGTAAACGATTTCTTCTACGTCAGCAAGGTCGTCAGAGATAGCGTCCAGCTCGTCGCCGATAGCCAGCTCGTTTTCCTCGATCTCTTTGATAGCTTCGCCGATCTCGCCTAAAAGGTCGATGATAGCATTGAGGATCTTGCCTTCTTTTGTGCCGGCGTCAAGCTCAACGCCTTCAGCCAGACCCTTTATATAAGCAGCCTTTTCAGAAATTGTCATTTCATTTCCTCCTGATATTTTACTTAGTTCTTGGATCTCTCAAGATACTCGCCAACACGTGTGTCGATTCTGATCCTGTCGCCAGGGCCAATAAAGAGAGGAACCTTAACTTCAGCGCCGGTCTCAACGATAGCAGGCTTTGTAGCGTTTGTGGCTGTGTTGCCGGCAAAGCCCGGATCAGTCTCCGTAACCTCAAGGTCAACGAATGTTGGAGGCTCAACGTTGAAGATTTTTCCCTTGTAGGAGTAGATTGTGCACTCCATGTTTTCTTTTACGAACTTGAAGTTGTCGCCCAGAACGCTGCCGTCAACAGGCTCAAGCTCGTATGTTTCCATGTTCATAAAATAGTAGATATTGCCGTCGCTATAGCTGTATTCCATGTTTCTACGCTCAACATAGGCGTTTTCAAACTTATCTGTTGGATTGAAAGATGTCTCTGTTACGGCGCCTGTCATAACGTTTTTCATCTTTGTGCGGACGAAAGCTGCGCCCTTGCCCGGCTTAACATGCTGGAACTCAACTACCTGCATTACTTTGCCGTCCATTTCAAAAGTAACACCGTTTCTGAAATCGCTGGCTGAAATCATATATTTATCCTCCTGTATATATTTACGTTTCCTGTTATTAACACTTTTGCTGTAATATTTTATATCATATCAGCGCATATTGCAAGAATAATTTATAATTTCCATGTAAAATCCATAAAAATTTAACTTTTTCCCGGTCTCATGGCCCTTTACAGCACCACAAGCTCCTTATCCAGCTTTGTGATATTCTCGCTGCCGTCTTTTGTTATCACAAGAACATCTTCGATTCTCACACCGAACTTACCCGGAATATAAACACCAGGCTCGGCAGAGATTACTGCCCCTTCCGGTATTTTTTCCATATAGCTTCTCGACGCCCTTGGCAGCTCGTGTATCTCAACGCCAAGGCCGTGGCCGAATGCATGGCCGAAAAGGCCCTCATAGCCGGCGCCGTCGATTATATCTCTTGCGGCCTTATCGATATCATATCCGGAAACTCCCGCCTTTGCGGCCTCTATTCCCGCCTTCTGAGCAGAGAGTACCGTATAATATACCTTTTTCATCTCCTCGGTAGGTTTTCCTATACAAAGTGTTCTTGTTGTGTCGGAGCAGTAGCCTTTATATTTTGCCCCGAAATCGATTGTGAGAAAACCTTTTTTAATTTTCTCGTCCCCAGGTACACCGTGGGGCATGCTGCTCTTTTCCCCGGAAACTACGATGGTGTCAAAGGACTTGTCCTCAGCCCCGTTTTTCATCATGGCATATAAAAGCTCAAGGGCCAGCTCTTTTTCAGTCATATCCGTAGATATCATGCCCAAAACCTCATTAAAGGCCTTTTCGGCGATACGCTGGGCCTTTACCATGACCTCTATCTCCTCAGGAGTTTTAACGGCTCTCTGCTCCAAAACCGCCTGGGCGTTTGGCACAAGCCGTGGCTTTATCTTCTGGCTGTATGACATGTAGCCGGCATAGCTCATCTGGTCCTCTTCAAAGCCCAGAGTCTCAATGCCGCACTGCTTGGCTATTTTGTTTATCATATCGGAGTAGGACTTGCCGTGTCCGTCAGACACGCACAAAACCTTTGCTCCTTTTATCTCTTTTTCCGCCGCCTCGATATACCTTGGGTCGGTGAAAAAATAGGCGTCATCTTTTGTTACGATGGCCATACCGTCTGTGGCGTCAAAGCCGGTGGCGTAAAACCTGTTTGCCTTGCCTGTAATGAGCATGGCGTCCAAAGAGCCAAGAGACGCCCTTATATTTTCAAAATGTTCCATGATATCACCTCAAAGCTTGTTTTTATACATTTTCCGAAATGGCATTTCCCCGTAATACCGGAGCCGTAGGAAAACATTCGTAAATTTTATAGGCTCCACAAGTATGGAGCTGACACCGGCAAGGTTCGCCCCCAAAGTGTCCGTAAAAATCTGATCCCCCGCCAGAGCGGTTTTTTCGGCGGAAATATTCATATCTTCCATGGCCTTTTGAATAAACTTAGGTGAGGGCTTTTTCGCCCTTTTCACAAATGGTATGTCCATTTCTTTAGCAAAAACATCAGGCCGGACCTTTTTGCTGTTTGAAACTATATAGAGCTTTATCCCGCCCTTTTTCATGTCCTCCGTCCATTTAAGGACTTTTTCTGAGGGCAGCTTCTCCCCGTACGGGGATATTGTGTTGTCAAGGTCAAGGATAAGCAGCTCAATCCCCCTATCCTTCAGCATCTGGGGCGTCAGGTCAAGGAGACTTTTAATAACATATTTTGGTCTTAGAGAAAAACTCATATATTTCACACTCATCTAATAAATTTATAACATATTATCACGTCAAAGGAGTTCTGTACAGTGGACATGAATTACATACTGGCAATAAACCCCGCCGACTATAACAGTACAGATATTTTCAGATCCCGGCCATATCTTACCCCGGCCATAACGGGTCTTTATGTAAGGCGGGACGGAAATTTATATATCTCCGAGAATATCGGCTCCATGGAGGGCTGTTTTCTTTTCATAACATTTGAATATAACGCCAACATAAGAAATTATGAGCGCCTTGCCGGTGAGATAATCTATGTCTGCAGAAAGTATAATACCGGCGGGATAATTTTAAACGGCTATGAGGACACAAAGGCCGACAGCCTTATCCGGCTGCTCAAAAAGAATATTGACATTAAAATATACATTTCAAGCGAGATGAAAAGCTCTGCCGACTGCATAAAAGTAGTGTCCTCGGCCATATCCGGGGGCACACTTAGCGATATGCTCAAAAGTTATGGAAAAGTATACGGCCCTGAGCACATTGCCCTTGCCGCGGAACTTATTCGCTCCGACTTCACCCTTCCGGCGTTCAGCGGCACGGGTCGGGAGCTGACTTTAGACCAGACAAGGGACATAATCGAAAAATACAGGACCTCGTCATTTTACTCAAGTGAGCTTGAGACCAACTATTTTACATACAAAGACAGCGGCAAAGCCCACATGGTCCTCTACGATAACAGTTACAGCATACGGCGGAAAATCCTCCTTGGAAAGTCCCTTGGCATAAGGGAAGTTTTTTTAAACTACGGGGACACGAGAAATATCATAGACAGGATTTTTACTGATCCTCTGCCCTGATAACGCTCCTTATGCTCTTTTCCACCTTACTTCTGGGGTTCATGACCTCATGGCCGCAGCCCAAACATTTGATTTTAAAATCTGCGCCGATACGCAGCACCTGCCACTCTTTCGAGCCGCACGGGTGCTGCTTTTTCATTATCAGCTTATCTCCAACTTTTATATCCATATTCTACCTCTTTATGCCGTCCCAGTATTTTTTCGCCGCCTGCTCCATTTTGTTGTCTCCGTACTCATAGTACTTTGTTCCAACAAGATTATCCGGCAGATACTGCTGCCTTACCCAGTGGCCCGGGAAATTGTGTGGGTATTTATACCCCTGGTCCCTTTCAAAGCCGGCGCCGTCAGCGTGAACATTTTGAAGCTCTCTCGGTATGGGCCCAGCCTTCCCCGCCTTCACATCCGCCATGGCCTTGTCGATTGCCATTACAACGGAGTTTGATTTCGGGGCAGTTGCAAGGAGTATCACCGCCTGGGCAAGGGGCAGCCGACCCTCAGGAAGGCCAAGCTGCAATGCGCTGTCAACGCAGGCTTTCACTATGGCCGCCGCCTGGGGGTACGCCATTCCTATATCCTCAGAAGCCGAGCAGAGTATCCTTCTACACGCACCGGGCAGGTCCCCGGCGTTTAAAAGCCTTGCAAGATAGTGGAGTGCCGCGTCAGTGTCCGATCCGCGAAGGGACTTCATCAGGGCCGACACCGCGTCAAAATGCTGGTCCCCGTCCTTATCATAGTGCATGGCGTTTTTCTGGGAGACTATCCCGGCGTCATCCATTTTAATCTGAAGGTACCCGTCCTTCCGCTCCGCCGCCTTGAATAAAAGCTCCAGAGCGTTTATGGCTTTTCTCACATCGCCGCCGGAGTTTGCGGCAATCAGCCTGTATACCCCGTCTTCCGCCTGGGCTTTACCGTACCGCTCTTCGGCGATGGATACTGCACGCATTACCGCCTTTAAAACGTCGTCAGTTTTCAGCTCTTTAAACTCAAAGACCGTAGACCGGGACAGAACAGCGTTATAAATGTAAAAATAGGGGTTTTCCGTAGTGGAGGCGATAAGGGTGATCTTTCCATTTTCAATAAACTCCAGAAGGGACTGCTGCTGCTTTTTGTTGAAATACTGTATCTCGTCAAGGTATAAAAGTATGCCGTTTGGAGTGAGGAAAGTGTCAAGCTCCGCTATTATGTCCTTAATGTCGGAAAGGGATGCGGTGGTGGCGTTAAGACGCCGCAGCTGGCGGTTAGTCTCCTTTGCGATGATGTTTGCCACCGTGGTCTTTCCGCTGCCTGATGGGCCGTAGAAGATCATATTGGGGATGTCCCCGCTTTTGATTATACGGCGCAGAAGGCCGTTTTCGCCCAGAATATGCTGCTGGCCGAAAACCTCGTCTAAATTTTGAGGACGGATCTCGTCCGCCAATGGTCTATACATATAATCACCACTTTAAAAAGTATAGGATTTATGTTACAATATGTTGAAATTTGGGAGGGATAATTATGCGCACGAAAAAACAGATAGATGAGATAATCGCCCTTTTGGAGGAGGAATATCCTCTGGCTGAGTGTACTCTGGACTTTAGGAAGGATTATGAGCTTCTCTTTTCCGTCCGCCTTGCGGCCCAGTGTACTGACGAGCGTGTAAATAAAGTAACCCCCGCCCTGTATGAGGCATATCCGACTTTGGAGTCAATCGCCCAGGCATCACCTGAGGAGATTGGGGAATATGTCCGCTCCTGCGGGTTTTTCCGGGCAAAGTCAAGGGATATCGTTCTTGCCGCCCAGATGCTCTTATCCGATTTCGGCGGAAAGGTCCCTGACAATATGGAAGATCTTTTAAAGCTCCCCGGCGTGGGCAGAAAGACCGCCAACCTTATTTTAGGGGATGTTTACGGTAAACCCTCCTACGTTGTGGACACCCACTGTATCCGCCTTACAAACCGTATCGGCATTGTGGACAATTTAAAGGACCCTGTTAAAATCGAGATGGTCCTTCGTGATGTTCTGCCCCCGGAAAAATCCACAAACTTCTGCCACAGAATGGTCCACCACGGCAGAGCCGTGTGCGATGCCCGGCATCCCCAGTGCGAAAAGTGCGTAATCCGCCATCTGTGCAAAACTTTTTCAGGTGAGTAAACTCCGCTTTTATATAAGTTCGTTACCCCGCCCGGATGCCCGGGCGGGCTTTTTTATTATTCGCCCCGCTCCCTTCGGGATTTTTGTTTTTCGCCGCCGGGCCGGGACTTTTGTCTTTTCGCCGCCATGGCGAGATTTTTGCCCCACCCTGCGCTCGTTTCACTTTACCCCGCCGGGCCGGAACTTTGCTTTGCCCCAATGGCGAGATTTTTACTCCGCCCTGAGCTCGTTTCATTTTACCCCGCCGGGCGGCCATAATCCCCTGCCGCACAGCTCTCCGGCAGGTGTAAAATAAAGCGCTCTTTTAGACTTTTCTTTCGCCCGGAGGCTCTCAACAAGGTCTTCGTCCGGCTTAACGTAGATGGTTTTATAATCTGTATATATTACCATACCCGGCCTTGCCCCGGCGGGCTTTTTCACAAACTTTACAAGGGTGTAGTCTACCGGCACATTGTCAGAATCTTTCGCCTGGGAGTAAAATGCGGCGATGGTGGCCGCCTCAAATATACTCCTCTCGTCAGGCTCTGACCCGCCGGTGGAGATTATCACATGGCTTCCATGGATTTTCTGGGTGTGAAGCCATAAATCCCTTTTAAATGCCGTTTTCATGGTCAGAGCGTCATTTTGGCTGTTGTTTTTCCCCGCCCAGATATCCAGGCCGGAAGATGATACAAAATGCATTGGCTTCTGGACAATGGGCCGCTCTTTTCTGGGGTTCTTCGGCCCTCTTATATACCCTGTCCCCGCAAGCTCCTGCCTTATCTCCATAACATCCCGCTCAGTCTCCGCCATAAGAAGGCTCTCTAAAACGCTCTCAAGATAAACCGTCTCCCGCTCGCCTTTTTCAATCTGCTCTTTTAAATGTATCTCGGCGGTTTTCGCCTTGTTATAGTCTTTATAATATTTGGCGGCGTTCTGCTGGGGTGTTTTCAGCGGGTCAAGCTTAATTTCACGCTTAGCCCCGTTTTCCGAATAGAAGTCGTCAGCTATAAGGGTCTCCATGCCCTTTTTCATTCTGTAAATATTTGCCGTTATAATGTCCCCGTTTTCCCTAAAGGTATCCCGGTCGGCGGTGAGCAGAAGCTCCTGACGCTGTGCTTCAACACGGCGCTGTGCTCTGTCCCGGGCACGGCGGATATTTTTGTATATTGCCTGGGTTTTTGACCTTGTCCGCTCAAGCCTGTCCTTTTTGGCGTAAAACTCACCTAAAAGTGCGGAAAAAGTGGGCATGGTCTCACCTTTCATGGCGCCCTCATACTGGCCGATTTTCGTAAAGGAGAAGTCTTTAGGCTTCCCATCTGAGTCAGTGAGCATAAATGGCGTGGTATTTTCACTTTTAATCTCATTTATAAGGCCTGAAAATGCCGAAACAAAGCCTTCAAATCCGTCCTTAGCCTCTGCTTCTTCCACCCCCACAGATGTTACGCCGTAGGCTCTGTAAACAATCTCACGGGCGATAAGAGGCGAAAAGCCGTCAAAGCTTTTTGTAATGAACTTATCAAGGGCAATACCGGAAGCTGCATTCAGCATATAAAATAGCTCTTCAAGTTCTGTGTCAAATGGGTTTTTCCTTCCGGACTCGGAAGGCGGCCTGTAAAGAAGCCCCGGTAAGATCTGCCTTTTTTCCGAAATATCAAACCCGATACGCCTTGTGCAGTCGGTTATTATATAATCTTCCCCGGTTAAAATAAGGTTAGTGTACCTGCCCATAAGCTCTGTAATAAGGTGCTTTTTCCTCATGACACCAAGAGCATCGTATACTTCGATCTCAAAATCCAGCACTCTGTCCGCCGGCGCCTGAGTTATTGCGACTATTTTTCCCCCTATCAGGTGCTTTCTCAAAAGCATGCAGAACATTGGAGGCGTCATGGGGTTTTCAAAATTTTCATTTGTTATCTGAACACGGCCGTTTGATGAGTTCAGTGAGATGAGAAGCTTTTTTCCCCGGAAAGCCAGGATAATAAGATCCTTATCCGGCTGCTGGACCTTGTCGATTTTGGCCCCAATAAGCTCCCGCTCAAGTTCAGTTTTCAAACAGGCCATGAAAAGCGCGTCAAAAGCCATATTATTCTCCTGTTATTATGTCAAAAAGTTCTCCGATTCGCCGGTTTTGTCCTGTAAGATATAGGTAACCGAAAAGACATTCAAGCCCCGTGGCGGCATGATACTGCTCCGCCGTGGCGCTTTTTGGAATGGCGTGAACTTTTGTATTCCTGCCCCGGCGGAAAACGGAATTTTCCTCTTCCGTCAGATGCTCCATTATCTTCTTCACCGCCGCCGCCTGAGCCGGCGCGGAGACATATTCCAGGGCCTTTTTGTGTATTTCATGGGGGTTGCAGCCTACGCAGGCGACGAGATATTCCCTTACAAGGACCTCGTACACCCCGTCCCCAAGATAGGCAAGGGACAGGCTGGGCACTCCCCTCAGGTCTCTTTCATTTTCCTTAAAATCACTGTGTTCCAGCAATAAAATCAACTCCAAAAACTACTTCTGTTATTTTAGCATACATAGTATATTTTGGCAAAGAATCAAATTATAGAGAAATTTTTTCTTTGTTAACACTTAGTAAATATTTGTCAGTTAAAATACGTTGCATGATACATAATTTCGTTAAAGGAGGCTTACTGTTTGGTTGACCATTTTGTTTTATTCAAAATGAGGATGATTGCCAACGCCGGCAAACGGGAGATCGATAAGACCACAAGCTCCATTGGCCTTACCACAGCTCAGTCCATTATTCTCGGTTACATCCATAACCACAGCGACAGAGAGCTATGCCAGCGGGATATTGAAAGAAAGTTCAATTTGAAACATCCCACTGTTACTGGCATAATGAAGCGCCTTGAGGAAAAGGGTTTTATAAAATGCGTCCCCTCCCCCAAAGACAGGCGTTTTAAAATCATCAGTGAGACTGAAAAGGCTCTGGCCCTCCATGAGGAGATAGAGACCCAACTCACAAATATCAATAAAAGATTTACTTCTATTTTATCGGACGAAGAACTTGAGTGTCTTGAAAATCTTTTGAACAAGATAATCGATAACGTCGCTCCCCAGTCCGTTAACCCCGATTTTATTATTGACAAAGGAGAATACGATGATTAGAAAACTTCTCAAAAGTGTCAGAGAGTATAAAACAACATCCATACTCACGCCGATTTTTATTTCCGGTGAAGTGGCTATGGATGTTGTTATTCCTCTGATTATAGCAAACCTTATTGACTATGGCATCAAGGCGGGAGACATGGGTTATGTACTCCGGTCCGGCGGCATACTTGTGCTTATGGCCCTGTTCTCCCTCTTCTGCGGCGCCATGAGTGCAAGATTCGGCGCCTATTCCGCCGCCGGCTTTGCCAAAAACATAAGAAAAGACATGTACTACAATGTGCAGAATTTCTCTTTTGAAAATATTGATAAATTCTCCACATCCAGTATCGTAACACGTCTTACTACTGACGTTACAAACCTTCAGAACGCATACGGCATGGTGCTGAGGATAGCGGTAAGAGCCCCGCTTATGCTCATTTTCTCCATAATAATGGCATTTTCAATTAGCGCTTCCCTTGCCATGGTATTTACAGTATCCGTTCCTATCCTCTTTGTAGGACTTTTCTTCCTTACTAAAAAGGCCCACCCGATCTTTTTAAGAGTATTCGGTACATACGACGTATT
The DNA here is from genome assembly GCA_944387845.1 of uncultured Oscillospiraceae bacterium. Classification (GTDB taxonomy): domain Bacteria; phylum Bacillota; class Clostridia; order Oscillospirales; family Oscillospiraceae; genus CALXGH01. Next base: position 3,158 of record CALXGH010000012.1, on the reverse strand, counting down.
AAACGGCGTTGTACAGGAAAACCTCCACGGTATAAGGGTTGTAAAATCCTTTGTACGTGAGGACCACGAGATTGAGAAGTTCGGCGGCGTATCACAGCAGATCTACAATGACTATGTAAAAGCTGAAAAGCTCCTTGCTCTCAACAACCCTCTCATGCAGTTCTGCTCCTTCGGGTGCATGCTTGTAATCTCATGGCTGGGCGCTGAGATAATCGTCGGCTCCGGCGCAACAGAGCTGACAACCGGCAGCCTTCAGAGCCTTTTCACATACACAATGCAGATACTCAACAACCTTATGATGCTGTCCATGGTATTTGTAATGATAACAATGTCAAAGGCCTCCGCTCAGAGATGCATTGAGCTTCTCGACGAAGTGCCAACTATAAAGGATAACGACCACCCTGTAATGAATGTTGAAAACGGCGACATTGACTACGACCATGTAAACTTCAAATACTCAAAGGACAGCGACAATTACTGCCTTACAGATATAAATCTGCACATTAAATCCGGCCAGACCGTAGGTATCTTAGGCGGCACCGGCTCCTCAAAATCCACCCTTGTCCAGGTTATCCCACGTCTTTACGATATAACCTCCGGCAGCCTTAAAGTTGGCGGCGTTGATGTTAGGGACTATGATGTTGAGACGCTTAGAAACAGCGTTGCCATGGTGCTCCAGAAAAACGAGCTGTTTTCCGGCACAATAAAGGAAAACCTCCGCTGGGGTAATGAGCACGCCACAGACGAGGAACTTGTTGACGCCTGCCGTCTTGCCCAGGCTGACGGCTTTATAAACGAGTTCCCTGAGGGCTATGACACTTACATTGAGCAGGGCGGTACTAACCTGTCCGGCGGCCAGAAGCAGAGGATTTGTATCGCAAGAGCACTTCTGAAAAAGCCAAAGATACTCATCCTTGACGACTCCACCAGCGCCGTAGACACAGCTACCGACGCACTGATAAGAAAGGCCTTTAAGGATTATATACCTGAGACCACGAAGATCATCATCTCTCAGAGGGTATCCTCCGTTGAGGACTCCGACCTTATACTCATTATGGATAAAGGCCAGATCGTAGACCGTGGCACCCATGAAGAACTTTTAAAGACTAGTGAAATTTATAAAGAGGTTTATGACTCTCAGATGAAAGGAGGAGAAGAATAATGCCGGGACGTGGAATGTCTAGAAATTACAGAAAGCCTAAACAGGCCAAAGCCACACTGAAGCGGCTTTTTGACTATATTTTTGGTCAGCACAAACTTACTTTTATCGCCGTAATTATATGCCTTGTCATAAATTCGGCCTCAACTTCGGTATTTTCAATCTTCTTAAAGAGTCTCATTGACGACTATATCGAGCCAATGCTCGGCGGCGCAGAGCTTATGAGCGAGCTTGCCACTGCCCTTCTCGGTATAGGTTCCTTCATGCTTTTAGGCGTAGTCTGCGGCTATCTCTACAGCCGTATAATGGCAATCGTATCCCAGAAGGTTCTGCTTAGAATCAGGGACGATATGTTCGCCCACATGCAGACTCTTCCTATAAAATATTTTGACACACACACCCACGGCGACATCATGAGCCACTACACAAACGATACGGATACGCTCCGTCAGATGATCTCCCAGAGTATACCAATGCTCTTCAGGTCCATCATCTCCATCGTCATCGTACTGGCCTCCATGATCGTTATGAGCCCGCTGCTGACAGTTATCTGCCTGTGCCTTAACATGATAAACCTTCTTGTTGCCACAAAGATCGCAAGCCGCAGCCGCAACTACTTCATCGCCCGCCAGAAGGCTCTGGGCGACCTTAACGGCTACATCGAAGAGATGATAAACGGCCAGAAGGTAGTACAGGTATTCTGCCACGAGGAAAAGGCCAAAGAGGGCTTCGACAGGGAAAACGAGTCTCTGTTCAAGGCTGCCTCCACTGCTGATAAACTTGCTAACATGATGATGCCTGTAATGGCAAACATCGGCCAGTTCACTTACGTTTTCATCGCCCTTATCGGCGGCGCCCTTGCAATCGGCGGCGTTGGCGGACTGACTTTAGGTACAATCGTATCCTTCCTCCAGCTTACAAGAAACCTGAATATGCCAATTAACCAGCTTTCAATGCAGGCAAACTCCGTTATCATGGCCCTTGCCGGCGCAGAGCGAATCTTCGAGCTTATGGACGAAGAGCCTGAACAGGATAGCGGCTATGTAACGCTTGTAAATGCAAAATACGACGAAGACGGCAACCTTGTTGAAGCAGGTAATGAACACACAGGTATCTGGGCATGGAAGCACCCACATCACGACGGCACCCTCACTTATACAGAGCTTAAGGGCGACGTCCGGTTCTTCGATGTTGACTTCGGCTACACACCGGACAATATCGTCCTTCACAATATATCTCTTTACGCAAAGCCCGGTCAGAAGCTCGCCTTCGTTGGCCATACCGGCGCCGGCAAGACAACTATCACAAACCTTATAAACAGGTTCTATGATATCGCCGACGGTAAGATAAGATACGATAATATCAACATCAACAAGATAAAGAAATCCGACCTGAGACGTTCACTTGGCGTTGTACTTCAGGATGTAAACCTGTTTACAGGCACCGTAATGGACAATATCCGCTATGGTAAACTGGACGCAACAGACGAGGAGTGTATCGAGGCGGCAAAGCTGGCAAACGCCCACGACTTTATCATGATGCTGCCTAACGGCTATAACACAGTTCTCGAGGGCGACGGCGCCGGTCTGTCCCAGGGCCAGAGACAGCTTATCTCCATCGCCAGGGCCGCAGTTGCCGACCCACCTGTAATGATCTTGGATGAGGCTACATCCAGTATCGATACAAGAACAGAGGCCATAGTACAGCGTGGTATGGACCAGCTTATGAAAGGCAGAACGGTATTTGTAATCGCCCACCGTCTTTCAACTGTCCGCAACTCCGACGCCATCATCGTTTTGGACCACGGACACATTATCGAGCGCGGCTCCCACGAGAGTCTTATCGCCGAGAAAGGCAAATACTATCAGCTTTATACCGGCGCTTTCGAGCTGGAATAAAAAAGTGCAAAATAGAAAACAGGCAGGCACAAAAGTGCCCGCCTGTTTTATTTTATGTCTCTGTCCGAGATAAGTATTGGTGAACAAAAAATATACATTTT
>CALXGH010000011.1 GCA_944387845.1 uncultured Oscillospiraceae bacterium | reverse complement strand
AGATACACCAAACAACCGCAGCTTTTTCGTCTGTACTTTTAATACCACGGGCTTCGCCCCAAATAACCTTGGCAAGCATTTCGATGTCATCTTTTGCGATTCTTATAATTTCATCACCAATTACGGCACATTCGTAATCCTCTTCAACTGTTTGAACAATGTCAGAGCTGAGATGAATGTTTGGAACAATCTCAAGTGAAGAACTGTTCACGCTGAAAACAATTGCGGAAATTGCCGCTAAAACGGATTTCATATAATATCCTCCAATCGTCCAATGCCTTTTAATAATACCAGATTATTCGGGAAAAAGTTAAATATTACAAAAAGTTTACAAAATGGAAGCAAATTGTAACATCACCATATTTGTAAACTTTTTGCAGGTTTATAACTATTTATTTGTCAAAGCTCGGATTTATAGCGTAAATGTTCTTTTTTCCTAACTTATCCTGAGTTTTTCTTAATGCTTCACCAAATCTTTGGAAATGTACAATTTCTCGCTCCCTCAGGAATCTAATGACGTTATTTACGTCCGGATCGTCAGATAATCTCAAAATATTGTCATAAGTAACCCTTGCTTTTTGCTCCGCGGCCAGGTCTTCTGTAAGATCCGCAATAGTGTCTCCTGTAACCGCCATCGTTGCGGCTGTCCAGGGGGTACCGGATGCAAACTGCGGGAACACACCTGCGGTGTGGTCAATAAAGTACGCATCAAAGCCGCCGGCTTTAATCTGTTCCTCGCTTAGGTTTCGTGTAAGCTGATGTACTATCGTACCGATTATTTCAAGATGGCCGAGTTCCTCAGTGCCGATATCAGTTAAAAGGCCCATGAGCTCAGGGTACGGCATTGTGTATCTCTGACTCAAATATCTCAGGGAAGCGCCCAGTTCGCCGTCAGGTCCACCGTACTGGCTTATTATCAAAGCCGCAAGCCTCGGGTTTGTGTTTTTTATTCTTACCGGAAACTGAAGTTTTTTCTCATATACAAACACTTATTTCACTTCCTTTCCTCATACTGCCAGGGCCATGGGCTCATCAACCAGTTATAACTTGAAGAATTTTTCAAATCTGAGATTGTCAGAGGGCCGTAAATGGATACATATTTTTCTTTACCTTCCTCAAAAAGCTTTATTGCAGACTGGAGCATTGAAAATGCCTCAGTGTCATCGGAATGTGTGTCAAGGTAAAGATTAAGCTCATCGATCATAAAATCAAGGGCCATGAGCTCACCCAGAGGTGTGCCGGCGTATGGGTTAGAAACATTTGGATCGTTCATAAAGGGCAGATCCAGACCCGGGAAAAGTGTTCCTCGCGTTAGGGCGTTCTCACTTGAATATTTCTGAGGATTTTTACCCTGTACAGGAACATATGGAAAGGCAAGGGGAGCGCAAGAGGGGAGCGAACCCATTTTGCAGTCAACACAGTCGTTTTCAGACATGTTCTTAGCTAATTTCTCTTCCAAATAACTTCCTCCATATAAAAAATTTTTGAGTCTATGCTCACGTAATATAATATGCATAAGGTTCAAAATTGTTGACTTTTGGAGAAAATTTCAATTTTAGTGGTTTTTATGTAATAAAAATGTTATACTTGAAGCAAATAAAAAAGCTCATAACCTGTTTGAAATATTCATAAGTATTAGTATATTTTAAATTAGGTGTGATTTTCTTGCTAAAAAGAATATTTAAACTGATAATCCTTGGCGCAGTGTCGATGGTAATCGTCGTCATGTCTTTTTCCGCCATATCCACAGCCAATATTTCGTATATTCAGGCCTCGGCCAATATAATTGAGTCCCCGGTGCTTATTATAGATCCAGGCCACGGTGGGGAGGACGGCGGCGCCGTATCCAATAGCGGTGTCATTGAAAGCGGCATAAACCTTGATATTTCACTAAAAATGCGGGATTTTTGTGCTCTTTTCGGCATATCTCCCGTTATGACAAGAAACAGCGAGACTATTGACTATCCTGAGGATCTTACATCACTTTCCAGTAAAAAGGTGTACGATCAAAAGAGTAGGGTAGAGCTTATCAATTCTTATGATAACGCTGTCCTTGTGAGTATACATCAGAACATTTTTCCATCGTCAAAACCTTTCGGGGCCCAGGTTTTATACTCCAAAAACCAGGGCAGCAGTGAATTTGCTGAGAATCTGCAGAAACTTCTGGTGGAAAAAATCGACCCAGAGAATTATAGAGTCGCCGCCCAGATTCAGGACACAGTTTATCTTATGAAAAACGTAAACTGTCCGGCGATACTTATCGAGTGTGGCTTCTTATCAAATCCTAGCGACGAAGCCCAGCTTCAGGACCCGGGATATCAGCTGAAACTTGCAATGACATTTGCATCATCATATTTTAGCCAGTTTATTTTTAATCAGGAAAACTATGCGTAGGAGAAAAATATGAAAGCCAAAACCATATTTTATTGTACCCAGTGCGGTAATGAGACCGCAAAATGGAGTGGAAAATGCCCTGCCTGCGGAAGTTGGAACACTCTTGTGGAACAACCAGCGGAGAAAAAGACAAAATCTGCCTCCGGCAGGGCTTCTGGACTTTATGAATACAGGAAGCCTTCAAAACTCCAGACCCTTGAGACAAAGCCTGAGCACCGGTTCAAGTCCGGTTACAGAGAGCTTGACAGAGTTTTAGGTGGCGGCGCAGTCAAGGGATCTTTGGTGCTTATAAGCGGCGCACCCGGAATAGGTAAGTCCACACTTTTGCTTCAGCTTAGCGGAAGCATAGCTAAAACTTCCGATGTTCTTTATGTAACTGGCGAGGAGTCGGAAAGCCAGCTTAAAATGAGGGCGGACAGGCTCTCCATAGACTCTGAAAACCTGTATGTTCTGGCAGAGACAAATATAGCCAATATTTTAAACGCAGCTGAAGACTCTATGCCGGAGCTTTTGATAGTTGACTCAATACAGACATTATATAACGATGAGATGAGCTCAGCCCCCGGCAGCGTGGCGCAGGTAAAAGACTGTACCATGCAGCTTTTTCAGCTTGCAAAAAAGACAGGCATAACTGTATTTCTTGTAGGACATATAAATAAAGAAGGCGCAATAGCCGGTCCTAAGGTATTAGAACATATGGTCGATTGCGTATTGTATTTTGAAGGCGATCAGTCGTATTCATATAGAATACTCAGGGCCGCAAAGAATAGATACGGCTCCACAAATGAAATCGGCGTTTTTGAAATGCTTGATTCGGGCCTCAGAGAGGTGGAAAATCCCTCTGAAATGCTGCTCAGCGGCAGACCAGTAAATATCCCAGGTACATGTGTAGCATGCGTCATGGAAGGCACACGGCCAGTTCTGGCTGAAATCCAGGCGCTTATCGCCACATCAGGTTACAGTGCGCCAAGAAGAAACTTTAACGGACTTGATTTTAACAGAGCGATGCAGCTTCTGGCGGTTCTGGAAAAACGCTGCGGACTTCATATTGGCGGCTGCGACGCTTACATAAATGTTATAGGCGGACTTTATATTAATGAGACTGCTGTTGATCTCGCTACCGTACTTGCCATAGCTTCAAGTTACAGGGACAAGCCCATACCGGATAAACTCGTAGCCGTTGGCGAAGTAGGCCTTACAGGAGAACTTCGATCAGTAAACCATCTTGAGCAGAGACTCCGTGAAATATCAAGATTGGGCTTTGATACATGTATAGCCCCAACGCAGCATAATAGAGAAAAGATAACAGTGCCTGAGGGGATGAATTTAATACAGGTAAAGAATCTTAGCCAGGCGCTAAAAGAAATACTTTAATATAAATAAAAAGTATAATTTCAGAACAAGCATAACAGACCATTGTGTTTAGTCAAGAAACCAGAAGTTATGTAAGTACACCATGGGTTTGGAAAATAGAATCTTTAAAATAAAATCCAGTTTGCTTGAAGAAAGACCAGGTTTTTAATAAGAATAATGTTTACCTGAATGTTTAATAAAAAGGATACTATAAAAAGCCGGCTTATCAGAAAATAACATGTTTGCATCAAACCACTGGATCTGCCTGAAAAGACCCAATTTGCAATCCCCCAAATTGAACAAAATTTTTATTTTGTTCAATTTAATGCGGGCAGGTCCAAACCATATCTTTTGTGTATCTAATGGCCTTGGCGGTCCCCTCCGCATCTTTACTTGGCAGGATCTGTTTATTCCACCTTGGTCGTGTTTTTGCTCCTGTCTATTTTACACTGACTGCTTACACGGCGTCTTTTATGCAGTGCCCGGACCTTGAACTACAAGTATTTTGTTTTTACTAAAGTCCAGCATTTTAAACTCCGTCGTGTTTTAATTACGCGTATTTTCACAAGCCGCTGAGGCTGCAAGCTTTTATCGAGGTTTGATATTATGAAATTTCCTTCCGATACCCCTCCAATATTGAGGGATTTTCTAAATTACCATGAAACTATTTTAGGACACTCTAAAAATACTGTGGATGAGTACTATCTTGATTTAAGGCTGTATTTCAGATTTTTAAAACTGCATAAAGGTCTTGTCCCCTCTTCCACCGATATTGAGGATATCTCTATATCAGATGTAGATATAGGCCTTATTAAGGATACAGGACTTTCAGACGTTTATGAGTTTCTTAGTTATCTTTCAAGGGAGCGTGAAAAGCACCAGAACTCAAAAAACGCGTCAGTTGGGCTTTCCGCAACGTCGAGGGCCAGAAAGATCTCGACGTTGCGCTCCTTTTATAAATATCTAACGTCAAAAGCAAAACTACTTGAGGAAAATCCTCTTGCAGACCTTGACTCGCCTAAGATAATGAAATCCCTTCCACGCTATCTGACACTGGACGACTCTAAAAAACTCCTTATGGCGGTGGATGGACCTAACAAAGAGCGTGATTTCTGCATTCTTATGATATTTTTAAACTGTGGATTACGTATTTCGGAGCTTATCGGCCTTAATCTTTCCGATATTCAGGATGATCATATCCGTGTTCTGGGTAAAGGCAGCAAAGAAAGAGTCGTGTATATTAACGACGCCTGCGCCGCGGCTATAAATAGTTACCTTGAAATACGAAAAAACATAGCCGGAGCAGATAGTAACGCATTTTTCCTCTCCTCACGTAGGACGAGGATAAGCCGTTCTACTGTCCACAGTCTTGTGAAGAAGTATCTCACTTCCGCAGGATTGGACAGCACAAAATACTCCTCCCACAAGCTTCGGCACACAGCCGCCACACTTATGCTCCATAACGGTGTTGATGTTAGGACTCTCCAGGAACTTCTTGGCCATGAGCACCTCAACACCACGGAGATATATACCCACGTAGAAAACTCCGGTCTGAGAAAAGCAGCTCAGCTCTCCCCTCTTGCCGACTTTACAGTGAAAGATGAGAAAAAAGGAGAAAAAAAGTGAGTTTGCGGGTGTGTTATCGAATAAAAATACCATTTTTACCATTTCTATGATATTTCCAACGGGATTATGTTAGTTTTTATAAATATAAAACTTAAGGATTGCTTAATAAAAATTTTGCATTATTGCCCTATTTTTTCATAAGCCTGTATGATATGATAAACTAAATCATTAAACTTTTACGGAGGTAGTATAAAATGGTGCATTCTCTAAAGGGCGCTTGCGTATTTGGACAGTCAGGCGGACCCACAGCTGTTATCAATGCCAGCGCTTACGGTGTTATTAAACGTGCTCTTGAGATTCCTGAGATAACGCATGTTTACGGCGCCGAGTACGGAATCAAAGGTGTTTTAAACGACAGACTATTTGATGTAAGTAAAGAAGATCCCGATGAGCTAAAGTTCCTTCTGAACACACCCTCCTCTGTATTTGGATCTTGCAGGTACAAATTGGCTAAGCCTGAAGAAGATGATACTGATTTCAAGCGTATTCTTGAGGTTTTCAAGAAGCATGATATCCGATATTTCTTCTATAACGGCGGCAACGACTCAATGGACACATGCAACAAAATAGGACGCTATCTCGATTCTGTGGGATATGAGTGCCGTGTTATCGGCATTCCAAAGACCATAGACAATGATCTTATGCTCACTGACCACTGTCCCGGATACGCAAGCTCGGCAAAATATATTGCCACATCCTGCGCTGAAATGAGAAAGGACACGGCTGTATACGACGTGGGCACAATAACGGTAGTTGAAATCATGGGACGCCACACAGGCTGGCTCACCGCCGCCTCTGCCCTGGCACGTCTTTGCGGCGCCGGCCCAGATCTTATCTACCTACCGGAAATCACCTTTGATATGGACGATTTTCTGGCAAAAGTAAAAGATATTTATGAGAAAAAAGGAAATGTTTTCATAGCTGTCTCTGAGGGCATCAGATACGCTGATGGAAAATTTGTATCCGAGGCAACAACTTCCGCTACTGACGGCTTTGGCCACGCTCAGCTTGGCGGTCTTGCTGTTATACTTGCGGATTATATTAAAAAATATACTGGCGCAAAAGTGCGCGGTATTGAATTCAGCCTTCTTCAGCGCTGTGCCGCACACTCCGCCTCAAAAGTTGATATTGACGAGGCTTACAAAGCTGGCGTCGCCGCTATCGATGGCGCAGTAGCTGGCCAGACTAGAAAAATGGTCGCATTTAAGCGGAAAGATGTTGACGGTAAATATAATATGGAAGTTGAGTATGTTCCGCTTGACCAGGTTGCAAACCTTGAAAAATGCATTCCTATGGAATGGATTGATGAGTCAGGTTGCGATGTAAATGATAAATTTATCCAGTACGCCCTTCCTCTTATTCAGGGTGGATTTGATATCCCAATAGAAAACGGCCTGCCACGGTACGCAAACTTGAAAAAAATCATTGCTGAGTAATAAATACAAAATAAAAAGAGGTGATAAAAATCACCTCTTTTTATTTTGCAAAAGCTTTAGAAAAAGTTTTTCTTTCATAACTGAGCCGCCGCCAATTACAAAATAATACAGATAAGGCCGGTACTTCCCTCATTGATAATGCGCTCAAGTGTCTCACGAAGTTTTTTCTGAGACTCTTCCGGCATATATTTAATCTTGGTGTTAAGGCCTTCCCCCGCGATATCGTAGAGGGATTTGCCGAAAATGTTGGACTCCCAGATTTTTCCTGTATCCCCTTCGAACTCCTGAAGAAGGTAATTTATGATATCGCCAGAGGCTTTTTCTCCGCCTACAGCCGGGGATACCTCTGTTTCTACATTTGCCATTATCATATGTATGGACGGTGCGCTGGCCTTCAGTCTTACGCTGTACCTGCCGCCGTGCTTTACAATTTCAGGCTCCTGGAGTACAAGTTCATCCTTATCCGGGAATACAATACCGTAACCGGTGGTTCTTACATCATTTAACGCTGCGGCAACCTTACCGTACTCCTTTTTTACCTTGCTGAGCTCGCCTATAATCTTTACAAGATCACCGTCGTCTTTGATTTCAATACCTGAATTTGTGCTGAGAGTAGCGTAGAACAGCTCCCGTTTTACATCGACTTCAAGCTCAATCTTGCCGGTACTGAGGTCCATACCCTTTATAACGGCAGACTGTACATTTTCGCCCTCCTTGATAGAAGCTGCGAAAGCGTCGATATTGTAAATTTTCTCCAGACATGTCATGTTTTCAAGGAGAAGATCGATGATCTCCTTCTTAATTGGGTTGTCATAGCGCAGAGCATCGACCCAAGCTGGAAGAGTTATACCGACATCGCTGATTGGAAATTCATAAAGTACTGTTTTAATAACGGAAACAATATCATCTTCCGTCAGATTCATGCAATCCTTTACAATGCAGGATACCCCATATTTCTCGGACAGCTCATTTTTAAGATCACATGCTGCCTGGCCGTTGGGATTTGCAGAATTGATGAGAATGACAAATGGCTTTCCGATTTCTTTAAGTTCGGAGATTACCCTGCTCTCTGCCTCTACATAGTCCTCCCTATCAAACTCCGTAACTGTACCGTCTGTTGTAACCACGATACCGATAGTGGAGTGCTCTGTGATTACTTTTTTAGTGCCTGTCTCTGCGGCAACAGACATTGGTATCTCATGGTCGAACCACGGCGTCGTAACTTTTCTCTCAACGCCCTCCTCATCTGACCCGATTGCGCCGTTTATCATATAGCCAACGCAGTCAATAAGTCTTACTGAAAAAGTACAACCGTCGTCAAGCACAATTGACACAGCGTCTTCCGGCACAAATTTCGGTTCTGATGTCATTATCATTCTCCCTGAGCCGCTCTGTGGGAGCTCATCTTTCGCTCTCTCCTTCACATACTCGTTTTCAATATTCGGTATAACAAGGTTCTCCATAAACCTTTTAATGAATGTGCTCTTACCCGTGCGCACCGGACCTACAACGCCAATGTATACGCTGCCATCGGTGCGGGTAGCAATGCTTTCATAAATATTATTAGCCATAATTATCCTCCGAAGGTATATTGTTTGTACAAGATATGAAAAAAGGAAGGCAATTATGACATGGAAAACAAAAAACCTGTGAAGATTTTCACAGGTTTTTACCTTATACAAGACAGAAAGTCTTTAAAGTGAATGTTATAACTAGCATTGTAAAAATCGACAGTATGCTGGTCCACACAACCAACTGAGCCGCAAGCTGGCCATCGCCTCCACTCTGCTCAGTCATTACAACAGAAGATACTGCCACAGGAGTACTAAACATGGCAATAAGAGCAGGCATTTCCAGTGTTGTAAGATTCAAAAAATCTTTCAATAAAACTGCAATTCCTATGCCCAAAAGAGGTGAGACCACAAGTCGGAGGGACGTTCCTAAAATTATCTGTTTTAAAAGCTGAGCCGCGGCGCCAAAATCAAACTGAGCGCCTAAGACGACAAGCATTAAAGGAGACGCTATTTTTCCAACGTTTTGGAGCGCGCTATATAAAAACGGAATATTGTTTTTTATCATAAATAACGGCTGACCACTATCGTTCAAAGGCAAAAGCATTCTTACGATAAGACATAAAATTCCCAACATAATACCTATTATAAGTGGGTTTTGTATAGTTTTTATAAGAATTTTATGTACGCTGGTCTTTTCATCTTCATTGCCGCTGTACAGCTCCAGAGAAACTACCGCAAGGATATTATAAAGTGGAATACTGACCGCTGATATTATTGTTGCAAAGGCAACAGCGCTATGCCCGCCCAGTGCCTCAGCCAGCGTAAGTCCTATTATCGAATAGTTTGAGCGAAATGCGCTCTGAATTATGACACCTTTCTGCGTCCTCTCCTTAACAAAAATTTTCGCGGCGATATATCCAATGAAGAAGCAGACAAAAATGCCAAATACACAGTATACTGCTACATTCCAGTTTACATCTCCCAGGTCCTCAATACTATATATGTTGTTGAAGAGGGATATCGGCAAAAATATGGTAAAACATATAGAATTTAATTTTGTATAAAATTCGCTGTCCCCCATTTTCAGAGTTTTCATTACATACCCTAAAACAACAAGGAGCAGAATGGGAAATATTGCGTTTATAGAAAAGAACAGTGTGTCAAGCATTTTGTCTTTAATCCTTAAGAAAATTTTCTATAATATTATATAATCTTTCTGCCAGTCTTGCAATAAAGGTCGAAAAAAAGCAGACACATTTTCGTGTCTGCTTTTTGATGCCGTATTTTTAATTATAAGAGTTTGTCGCACTCGATGATATTCAGGGCCAAAATCTTCATAGCCTCAAGATATGTCTTTATGCAAATGCACTCATCACACTGATGTGCTCTGCCGTGGCCTGCAGGAAGGTCAAGTTTAGTTCTGCCATATCTTACATTATCTCCGATACTGTAAGAGTTTTTAAGCCTTCTGCTGTATGTGCCGCCGGACATGAGGAATGGCTCAGCCTTATCATCGCCGGAGAGTTCTCTATAGATCTCTACGATCTTATCAAGGAACTTATTGTTCTCTCTTTCAAGGAGGAAACCATCGTCAAGCTCATGAAGCTCAAACTTCCAGCCGTTTTCACCGAGAGTTTTCTCAAGTGTCTCTACCATCTTCTTGCCGTCTGTTGCCGTGCCGTATCTGATATCATAGCTAAGGCGCATTTTACCCTCGTTTAAAGCAACCATGCCGTTTACGCAGGTGAGCTTTGTAAATACCGGGTCATTGTCAGCGATGTTCAGGTGAACGCCGTAAGAACCATCGAGTATGTACTCAGCGTAGCTTATAACCTCTCTGTCAGACTCAGGAAGAGCCTTGATGTCCTTAAGAAGGTTTGTAACAAGCCATGTAGCGTTAACAGATCCCTCTGGCTCAGCTGCATGCTTTGAGCTTCCTCTTGCTCTGAGTGTGAAGTCTCCATCGCATTTTTCAATTTTGAATTCACTTCTACCTGCGGCCTTTGCGGAAACCTCATTAAAGAGCTCCTCGTCATCTACAAACTTAACAAGTACATCGTCCAGGACGATATTAAAAGCGTTACCACCGCTGAATTCAACGATCTTCTCAAGTGGTTTTGGAGCCTCAGTCCAGAATCTGCAAATACCCTTTTCGCCGTAGCTTACAGGGAATGTGCCGTCTGGAACAAAGTTAAGGTCTGGCATTGGCTGCTCTTTATTAAAGCAGTCCAAATCGTCCATACCTGTCTCCTCAGCACCGCCCATATAGCAAACGAGCTTGCTGTTTAACTTAATGCCCAGGTCTCTAAACATAATAGGGATATAGAGGCTTGCGATTACGCCGGCCTTGTTGTCGCATACGCCGCGACCAACCAGAATGCCGTCTTTTACAACAGGCTCGAATGGCTCTGTTACTACCCAGCCTTCGCTTACAGGCACAACATCGCAATGTCCGAAAATGCCTATTGACTTCTCTCCTTCGCCGCACTCGGCAACACCGTATCTTCCGCCGTAAACAGCGCTCTTAAAACCGTTTTTCTTGAAAAGGTCGGAAGCGGCGTTCAGGGCGTTCAGACACTCCTGCCCATAAGGTGCGCCTTCAGTACCCTCTGTACGAATGGATGGTATCCGCGCAAGATCCATAAGGTCTTTTACGATATCATCTTTGTGCTCAGCAAGATATGCGTCGATCTTCGCCACAAGTTCTTTGTTTAATGCCATTACTCTCTCTCCTCAATTATAATTTTTTTTGTTTTTATTATAAACTATGGTGAGTCCTCTTAAAAGAAGGTCCGGCTCGTAAATTATCTCATGTTCACAGTAAGGTATGATGGAACTTGCTATACCCCCTGTTGCGATAACCGTGGCCTTTTCACCCAGTTCAGATTCTATCCGCCGTATCATACCGTCTATCATCGAAGCTGAACCGTACACCGCACCGCTTTTAATGCAGTCGATGGTGTTTGTGGATATACATTTTTTCGGTGCCTCAAGTGATACATACGGAAGCTGGGATGTGTTTGAAATTAGGGCATTTAATGCAACGCCAACACCTGGAAGTATAGCGCCGCCGATAAAATCAGCTTTACCCTTTATTACAGATATTGTGGTAGCGGTGCCCATATCGATTACAATGAGCGGTGTATTATAAAGCGCCAACGCCGCCACAGCGGCAACAACAAGGTCGCTTCCCGTCTGAGCGGGGTCATCTATCAGGATATTCAGTCCTGTCTTCACACCGGCGCCCACAAAAAGTGTATCGCAGCCAATTACCTTTTTGATGGCTCTTCTTATAGAAGAAGTTATCTGTGGTACTACCGACGATAAAACAGCCCCTTCAAAGGAGTTTAAGTCAATATCGTTAAACTCCAGAAGACCTTTCAGTATAACGGCGTATTCAATATCCGTTTTGAGTCTGTCAGTTTCTATCCTGTCTATTGTTATAATACTGTCATCTTCAATACACCCTAAAACGATGTGTGTGTTTCCGATGTCAACAGCTAAAATCATTTGATCTACCTACCTTAAAATTGTTTGGCTGTCAGTTTCCTATCTAATTATAATCTACATAGAATTCCAGTTCAACCACAACTTATATAAATTTTACAGTTTGACAGTGTACCTGGCTGACGGACACCTCAATGTCCTCAAAACGCTCTCTCAGTTTTTCAGCAAGAACCGGCACAATGAGGTTTTCTGTGCAGAAATGGTCTGCGTCAATTACATTGTACCCAAATTCTCTTGCGTCAAGGAAACCGTTATACTTGATGTCAGCAGTTAGGAAAGTATCGCAGCCGCTGTCAAGAGCGTACTGTATCTGGCTCATACCGCTGCCGCCGACAACTCCAACTCTCTTTACAGGCCGGCCGGAGTCATAATACCTTAACCCAGCTGTACCTAGAGCTTTTTTAATCATTACAAGATATTCTGCCATTGGCATTTCTTTTTCAAGTTCACCCATTCTGCCTATGCAATATGGCTTTCCTTTTTCATCCGTTCCCTCCACACAAAGAAGCTCCGGTTCCTTTATGCCCGCCGCCTTGGCAAGAGCATCGTTCACTCCTCCTTCAGCTGCGTCGAGATTTGTGTGCATACATATTGCTGAGATACCGCTTCTTATAAGGCGGCATACATTTCTTCCGACAGGGTCTAAATCTGTAACGCTCTTAAGAGAAAAAAACAATGGGTGATGGGATATGATGAGATTGGCACCCTCTTTTTCCGCTTCACTTATAACTTCTCCCGTTACATCAAGACTTACTATAATTTTTTTGACAACATCCCTTGAGTCTCCAGCAAGGTGTCCAACATTGTCAAAATCCATTTTCATACTTACAGGATAAAGTCCGTTCAAAAAATCAAATACATCTTTTACGGTACTCAACTTTATATCTCTCCCCTCATTTCTTTCAATTTATTAAGTTTATTTTCTGTATTCTTAATTTCTGTCTCTGTGTTTACAGAGGCCTGAAGATTTACCAGTATCTTTTCGTTTTTTATTATTTCCCTGTCAAGAGCCTCCTTCAAAAGAGGATCTTTTTTTCTAAAAAGAATATCTAAAATATCGCTGTCCTGACCATCATTTTTACCGTATCCGGCTTGTATGACAAGATATATTCTGCCATACTCACGTACCAGCTCAGCGTCAAAAATATAAAACTTCTCTCTCAAGAGCCAGGACACAAGCTCATCGATCTTAGACTGCGGCTGCAAAATAAGGTGTGTATTT
>CALXGH010000010.1 GCA_944387845.1 uncultured Oscillospiraceae bacterium | reverse complement strand
TTGAGCTTGCTCCGATTGTACCGTTGGATATGTCTCCGATAATACCAGAATTTAAAGTAACATCCTTAGTTCCATTTATGCGAATCTTTTCAATATATACCTTGTTTGCTTCCTCCTCGGTCTGCTCAGCGCCAACAGGAGCTGCGCCTACCGTAAGAGTTCCGCTATAAAGGTAAACGCCGTTAGTAGATCCGGTGATATTGCCTTCCTCAATAGAGAAGTCCCCACCAAAGATATAAACTACATATCTTTCGGAGCCGGTGGATTCTATTTTGCCGCCGGTCATATCAAACTGTGAGCCGGAGCCTACCCAAACAATCCTATCTGCACTGGAAGAAATCGTACCGCTGGCAAGCGTAACGTTGCCGCCGGATTTAACCTCTACGAGTTTGTCGGCAGTTCCGGTTATTTTGCCGTTTTCATTTTTGCTGTCCACTATCTCGAGATCACCAGATACGTTAAGCTTTTTTGATCCCATATCCAGAGTATGTCCATTAAGGTCAAGAACATATGTAATGGCTTTTGTAAAGGTGATATGGGATGCCCATTCAACGTCTGAAAGTAGGGTAAGGGTTCCTCCATTTGCCCATTCGGCCATTGCCTCGTCGATGGTCTCATGTTTTGTGCCGCCAACCTGGGCAACGTAGCGCTTTACAACAATGCTGCCATCGGATGTCTCGCCCTCATAGCCCTCGGGCAGGTATTCAGTAAGGTCTGTTCCCTCGGGGAATGTGCCGCCCTTTACGACTATTGTGCTTGCGTTATCATCCTTCTTTACGAGGTCTCCCTCAAATTCGCCGTCTGATATCTCCAGCTTTGCGTTGTCATAGTAAAGGGTGATATCGTCAGTAAATGTGCCGCCCTCTATCTTCATGTCTCCGGTAACCTGAACGGGACCTGTTATAGTGCCGCCTTTGATGGCACCAAACTTGGAACAGTTGGATCCACCCTCATAGATAGCATAACTTGTGCTGGTTATTTCAGTATCACCAGAAATCTCATATGTAACGTTATGGACTCCGCTGAAATATACGCCGTACTGAGGCGCCGTGATCGTAGCGTCGGAAATCTTCACATCACCCTGAGTTACACTGACACCTGTGGGATTGGAGACAGCGGAGCTGGATTTGCCGGTTATGGTGCCGCCTGTTATCTCAACTGTCACATCGCCCATGGCGTGAGCGTATACAGCGTAGCCGCCTGTTATCTCGGTGCCAGTACCGGATATGTAAATCTCGGAACCGGTACTTGAGGCATTGAGATCAATACCAGCCATAGCGCCGGAGATTTTGCCGCCTGTAACCGTTACTATGCAGTTGGGGCTGTTTACTTTAATACCTGTAGATCCTGTGCCAGTGGCGTGTGCTGTGATGGAGCCGCCGTTTACCGTTATCTCAGCGTGTGTACTGGATGAGAACATCGCGTAAATAACTGAGCCGCCGCTTTTTGTGTTTTTAATTTCGCCTGTGCCAGCGGAATCATTTATGGTGAGCTTTCCGCCTACGGCTATGATACCGCTATCGGAAAAGCTTGCGCCATTTGTAATACTGTGGCCGGCAAGATCAATTGTTATATCTTTGCCAGAAGGGATGGTTATTTCGCTTGTAAGCGAAATGTCCGTTGCTAATGTGATTGTAGTAGCATCACTGGCATTATTGATAGCGTCTTTCAGACCAGCCTCTGTTTCAACTGATGCGCCCATTGCACTGATAGAGAACATGAACAGGACTACAGTGCAAACAATCAAAACTGCCAGAATGCGTTTCGGTGATTTAGACATTGTCAGACTCCTCTCTTTAACTTCATTTTGACGTTTTCTATAGCAGTCCAAAGTGCGGGGGTTATTCAGCAATGATGGACAGCTTTTTACTGGAAATGAGAATTTTGCGTACAAAACGTCAACACTAATTATATTTTAACATGTTTTGACCAGAACGCAAGAAGAGTTTAGTTTTGTGGGGAATTTTATACGAAATTTTCAAAGATTATTCTTTAGAAAAGAATATCTGGGGGCAAATTGTATATGGATACAAAGTGTTGAAAGGAAAGGTTAATGACGATATAATTAGAGGGCGACTTTATAAATTTGGGTCTGAGGAGTGATCTGATATGCCAGTGGATATGAAAGTTGAAATTGCGAAAGCAGCAAGGAAGCTCTTGCTGGAAAAGGGCGTCAAGAAACTGACTGTAAAAGATATTGTTGAGGAATGCCAGATCACAAGGCAGGCTTTTTATTATCATTTTGAGGATATACCGGCACTGTTTCGATGGATGTTTGAGCAGAATATTGCCAAGACGATACTTGAAGCCAAAGCTTTGGAAAATGGTGAGGCCAGACTGAGGTGTTTGTTTGTCCTGGCGCTCAGCGCAAGGCCTTATGTTAAGAAGGGCATGAAGAGTAATTACAGAGATGAACTGGAACAGTATCTTAGACAGTATATTCTGAGCCTCTTCGAGCAGCTGTGTGAAGCGGAAGGCCTTTATCAGGACTGCACGATATCTGAAGCGAAGTTTTTACTGAGATATCACAGTCAGGCTATCTTGGGGATACTGAGGCATTGGACCGATGATGATACAAAAAATTTAGATCAAGTTGTCCATATAGCCTACCTTCTCATAACAGAGGGGATACCAAAGTCTGAGAAAAAATGAAATATATTCTTTGTCAAAATGGCGGAAGTGTAAAAATTCTTTACACTTCCGCCGTTTTGTATATTACACAGTACAAATAGTGTAAATTGCGGTGTTTTACTTTTACAACTACAATTCTAACAAAAAGGAGGTGCTGGTATGGCAAAGAATATTTTGTCTGTGAAACTTTGCCAGTTGGACGACTGCTTTGAGAAGCTGCACAGAAGGATAGATTTGAGCCAGGCAGAAGACCCTAGTAAGCTCGAACTTGAAATTGCAGCGCTAGAGCGAGAGTGTGTTTGCGCGGAAGCGGCGCTGATGGATAAACTTGAGAACTCAAAGTCATATTTTGTCTCTGTTTTGGCTGAAGGATATGAACAGGTGTGGAATGTGGTGAAAGAAACTCAGAGCCGTCTTGAGGACATTGCTGCAGAAACTCCAGACTCAGAGATAATAGCAGACGAAAAAACGCTTTTAGCTGAGTACGTGCTGGACTTTGCGTACAGAACAGCAGACAGAGCTTTACTTATCGCTATGGAGGCGATTGACGCGCAAACTATCCAACAGGAAGGAGAAGTATAATGAAGGAAGTAAAATCACCTAAAAAACCATTACTGTTTTATTATTTCGCCGTACTTTTGGCAATATTTATGTTTAATATGATTATTGCTCCTCTGATGTCGGGAAGCCAGTCAACAGAAGTGGACTACGGCACATTTATGGATATGATAGAGGAGAAGAATATTGGGGTTGTACAGGTGGAAGACACACAGATCCTGTTTACGAACAAAGATGAGACCCAGACTTATAAAACCGTGCCTATGGAAGATCCAACGCTGACAGAGCGACTTCATGATGCAGGCGCGCAGTTCGGAAGAGTAATTGAGGAAAGCATTTCTCCTTTCTGGACATTATGTTTGACAACAATCTTGCCTATATTGATTTTTATTGGGATCGGGCAGTATATGAGTAAGAAGCTTATGAACCAGATGGGCGGCAAGAACGCCATGTCATTTGGTATGGGTAAGAGTAACGCCAAGGTGTACGTTCCGTCCACCCAGGGTATAAGTTTTTCAGATGTTGCAGGAGAGGACGAGGCAAAAGAGAGCCTCCAGGAGATAGTTGATTATCTTCACAATCCGGAAAAATATACCGAGGCGGGTGCGTCGATGCTAAAGGGAATTTTGCTTGTAGGCCCTCCCGGTACTGGTAAGACAATGCTAGCGAAAGCTGTGGCCGGAGAGGCAAATGTGCCATTCTTCTCAATTTCAGGCTCAGAATTTGTTGAGATGTTTGTTGGTATGGGTGCTTCCAAGGTACGAGATCTTTTCAGTCAGGCCAAAGAGAAGGCGCCGTGTATAGTTTTTATAGATGAGATCGACGCCATAGGTAAGAAGCGAAATTCCGGCAGCGGATACGGTGGCAATGATGAAAGAGAGCAGACTCTAAACCAGCTTTTGACGGAAATGGACGGTTTTGGAGGCAATACAGGTGTTATCATACTTGCGGCTACTAACAGGCCGGAGAGTCTGGACCCTGCGCTTACAAGACCAGGTAGATTTGACCGCCGGGTGCCGGTAGAACTGCCAGACCTTAAGGGACGAGAGGAAATTTTGAAAGTCCACGCTCAAAAGATAAAGATGTCTGACGATGTGGACCTGCACACAATAGCGCGTATGGCAGCCGGAGCCTCAGGCGCTGAGCTTGCCATTATCATTAATGAGGCGGCCCTCCGTGCTGTAAGAAACGGAAGAGTCATAGTTAATCAGTCAGATTTGGAGGAGAGCATAGAAGTTGTAATCGCAGGATATCAGAAAAAGAATGCAGTCCTATCTGATAAGGAGAAGCGTATCGTTGCTTACCACGAGATTGGCCACGCTCTTGTAGCAGCGAAACAAAGCAACTCTGCGCCGGTCCAGAAGATTACGATAATTCCTAGAACATCAGGTGCTCTTGGGTATACAATGCAGGTTGAGACCGGAGACAAGTACCTTATGACCAAGGAGGAAATAGAGGACAAGATTGCCACATATACAGGCGGTAGGGCAGCTGAAGAAGTTGTATTCGGCCAGATAACTACTGGAGCATCAAACGATATCGAGCAGGCTACAAAACTGGCTCGGGCAATGATAACCCGGTATGGCATGAGCGACCAGTTTGATATGGTAGCTATGGAGACGGTTCATAACCAGTATCTGGGTGGAGACGCTTCTCTAATATGCTCTGAGGAAACACAGAAGGAAATCGACCGTAAAGTTGTGGAACTTGTGAGAAAACAGCATGAAAAAGCAAGAAGAATCCTGGAAGATAACAGGGCGAAGCTTGACGAACTGGCCGGATTCCTTTATGAAAAGGAGACGATAACAGGCGACGAGTTTATGGAAATTTTAAATGGAGGAGATAGGCAATGAGACAACGTTCAGGTTTTGGCTGGCTGGAGCTGGCTATCGGGATTCTACTTATCGTACTGGGCGTGTGGATGTTCTCAAATCCAGGACTCGCCCTAACTACTTTGGTGTTTGCGTATGGAATTGCGGCAATCATCATGGGAATTGCGGATATCCTTTTATATATTCAGATCGATAGATTTACGGGGTTTGGGCCGATTACGTCCATGATATCCGGTATATTGAGCGTTATGTCAGGAATAATGCTTCTGGCATATCCAAAGGCAGGAGTATTGATGCTGACGCTCTTGTTCCCAATATGGTTTATCTCCCACTGTATTTCACGCCTTTTCAATATGGCCCATATACGTTTCGTTGCGGGAAAGAAAATATATATATTTATGCTGATAACAAACATTATTGGACTTATTTTAGGTTTTATGATGCTTTTCCGCCCGCTGTTTACGCTGACAATAATCCGTTATATAGCATGCGCTTATCTTGTCTTGCTGGGAATCGACGGCGTTGTCATGGCCCTGAGCCGTATGGGCATGAAGAGATGAAAATGTTAAAGAGGAAAGAGAAAGTATTCTTTCCGTAGCAGCCAGGCATGGTTCTGCTTGGGACAAAATGTAAATGTTTGTGAAAACGATTTTTGGTGAAAAGACATTTAGTTTTTTGCCTTAACTATAAAATAAGCCGCACCTTTTGGTGCGGCTTATTTTATAGTTAAAACTGACAGCAATATGTAATCTTTTCATATCGTATTTTATTTACATAACAACTTACGATCTGTTAAACAACAACTTGCTCTTTCAAATTTTCCATAGCAGAGGGGTTGATCGAGATGATCGCTCCAATGGTCGGACAGGTATTAAGGTCTGGACAGCCACCGCAGGTAGAGACACCTCTCTTCAGAGCACATTTCCTTATTTCACACAAACTTTCACAAAATACGGTTTTAACCCCGTCTACACGACAGCCATTGCAGTTTATGTGCTCAGGTAAAATGGGGGCGTTATTTAGTTTTGCCCAAAGCTCTGCTGTTTTCTCGCGCAAGTATTGGTCATCATTAATGGTGGCAATGTGTGCATCGCATTTTTCACAATCAAGGCCACAATAACCAATCATATCTTTCATAGATTATAGGCCCCCCGTATGTTATTTTTCATCTTCGATTTCACGTTCAAAGATGGAGTACTTCCAGCCGTCCGTACCGGAAATCAGACGCCAACCCTGTTTTCCATATTCATTGAGCTTTTCAATATATCTATCCAGTTTAACATGAACATTAAATGATGGCTCCGCGCTCAGATCAACTGTCATATATTCATATTTTTTCATAAGAACCGCCTTTCGATGTCAGTGATTAAGAAACAATCAGCTTATGTTCGTATTTTAAATGTCTTTGGTGCTAAACGATAGACTAAGATGCTCGCCACAGCACTGTAAAGTACGCAGAAAACTATTGTCATTATACCAAATATCATAATGGGCATACGCAGATTCATTATATAGAAGCATATAAAATATGTTGCCCACGATATGATTTTGTACGTACCACTTTTCAGTTCTGTCCCTGCGTTATATGGCTGGAACAGATAATAAATCGTTAGATAATGAATTGAGAAAAACATACTCATACAGAGGATTGAGACAATCAAAACCACATAGTCCAGCGGATTGTCCGTTCCTCCGGTGGCAAACAGGATCAGCGCCAGCCCGATACCGATAACCAGCGCCGGAACAGCGTTGATTTTCATTATCTCACGCAG
>CALXGH010000009.1 GCA_944387845.1 uncultured Oscillospiraceae bacterium | reverse complement strand
TTTGCACCCACTCCATAGGGCGATCGGCTTTCAGCTTTTCCGTAACATTTTCCTGCTTGGAAAATGCGGATACAAGCGATTGAAACATCCACTCCGCTTGTTGATCTACCTCTGCCAGATGTCCGTTTAGCGTTCCGGCGGTCAGCAGATTGTAATACCGAATCCGGTGGTGCTGCTTCAAATATCGCCGGTATCGCTGTCCCCAGACTCCGATTTCAATTTCTTTTTCGGGCGGTACTTTCAGATCGGGAAATTCATAATCGCCTTGCCGGGTATATGTGCCACCTACTTGTTCATAAATGCTTTTCATTGCAAAAACCTCCTGCGTTTTTTGGTACTTTCATTTTACAGAAGATTTTTAGGAAAAACCAATGTGCCGATTGCAGTTTTATCAGCATATACCGAAAAAGAGTACGAACCTTTTGATTCGTACTCTCATTTCTGCCCTGCAATGCCGGTTTCTGTGTGTTTTTCGGATACTGCCTTATGCACACTCGGCAAATTCTGTGCTGCTTTTATTTTGTAAAAGATTACTTAATAAGAAGTCCACCAAACTTAACAAAGATAGGAGCAAATACAAGTGCAACTACTGTCATGAGCTTGATAAGGATGTTGATGGAAGGACCAGATGTATCCTTAAATGGATCGCCAACTGTATCACCTACAACTGCGGCCTTGTGAGCTTCGCTGCCCTTACCGCCGTGGTTGCCTTCTTCGATGTACTTCTTAGCGTTATCCCAAGCGCCACCGGCGTTGGACATGAAGATAGCCATGAGAACACCAGTTACAACAGCGCCTGCCAGCATGCCACCAAGAGCCTGTGTGCCAAGGAGGATACCAACAACAACAGGAGCTACAACTGCCATAACACCGGGAACGAGCATCTCTTTAAGAGCTGCGTTTGTGGAGATGGATACGCATGTCTTGTAGTCCGGGTTTGCCTTGCCTTCAAGAAGGCCAGGGATTGTGCGGAACTGACGGCGTACTTCTTCGATCATCTTGTATGCTGCCTTGGAAACAGATTCCATTGTGAATGCAGAGAAGAGGAATGGAAGCATACCACCGATGAAGAGGCCGATTGTTACGTTAGGGTCAAGAATGTCGATACCGATCTTGTCGATGCCAACAGCCTGAGCATAAGATACAAACAGAGCAAGAGCTGTGAGGGCTGCAGAACCGATAGCGAAACCTTTACCCATAGCAGCAGTTGTGTTACCAACAGCGTCAAGTTTATCTGTGATTTCACGTACAGAGTCGTCAAGGCCGCTCATTTCAGCGATACCACCAGCGTTATCAGCGATAGGACCATAAGCGTCAACAGCAACAGTGATACCTGTTGTGGAGAGCATACCTACAGCTGCAAGAGCAATACCGTAAAGGCCAGCAACTTTAAATGCGATGAAGATGCCTACGCAGATGAGAAGTACAGGTACAGCAGTGGAAATCATACCAACAGCAAGACCGCTGATGATTGTTGTAGCTGCGCCTGTTTCAGACTGCTCAGCGATTTTCTTAACAGACTTATAATCGCCAGATGTATAAACTTCTGTAACGATACCAATGATAAGGCCAACGATAAGACCTGCGATAATAGCAATAGCCTGAGCGAAACCGCCAAAGAACATATTGCCTAAAACGATGGAAGCTACTACAACGATCGCAGAGGATACATAGGAGCCCATCTTAAGTGCGGAATGTGGGTTGGAATCATCGCTGCCGCGTACGAAGAAGCAGCCGATGATGGATGCGAGAATACCGCAAGCTGCGAGAACCAGCGGGAATATAGCACCCTTAGCCTCAAAATCAACAACACCAAGTGTAACAGCAGATACAAGCGCGCCTACATAAGACTCGAAAAGGTCAGCGCCCATACCAGCAACGTCGCCTACGTTATCACCAACGTTATCAGCGATAACAGCTGGGTTACGCGGGTCATCCTCAGGAATACCAGCTTCAACCTTACCAACAAGGTCAGCACCTACATCGGCAGCCTTTGTGTAGATACCACCGCCAACACGGGCAAACAGAGCGATAGAGGAAGCACCAAGGGAGAAGCCGGAAAGAACATCTGAATTCCCGGTCACAGCAAAAATAATGCTACATCCCAGAAGGCCAAGGCCAACAACGCACATACCCATAACGCTACCGCCGGAAAATGCGATGCCAAGGGCTCTGTTCATACCGCCATTCATTGCAGCGGCAGCAGTACGTACGTTTGCTTTAGTAGCAACGTTCATACCTACATAGCCTGCGGCTACGGAGAACGCAGCGCCAATAACAAAGCATATAGCTGTTACCCAGCTGATAAATGCGCCGATAAGTACAAATAAAACGATTCCGAATACTACAAGGATCTTGTACTCTGAGAAAAGAAATGCTCTGGCGCCTTCGTTAATAAACTGAGCGATTTCTTTCATGCGATTGTTGCCGGCGTCAGCTTTGGATACGACCGCTGTCTTGTATGCAGCAAACAGAAGTGCAGCTATAGCCAATACCGGAGCAACCCAGATAAGGTTTTCCATTGAAATTTTCACTCCTTAAAAAGTTTTGGAACATACCATATTTTGCCATTAACAATAAAATGACAGTTTCATAGCCTTAATATCATACATTCTTTTCCACTTTTTTTCAACACCTTATTGATGATTTTTCCATAAAGTCAGCAAAATCTTTTTGTATAATATACACATATTTTACCGAATTTTCTCTTTTCACCTCGACACATCCCGCTGCATATTATAAAACGTAACGCCGTCTCAGGCCGGCTTATACCACTTAGCCGTTGGAAATTTTATTTATCAGGTGAAATACTATGCAACAAAAATCTCTCCTCTCCTTAGACATTGGCAAGACCTATATCTTGTCCCATGTCGACCTTCAGGGAGCACTCAGGCACAGAATCCTGGATCTTGGTTTTACAGAAGGCGCTGAAATAAAGTGTCTTTTCAAGGCGCAGTCTGGAAGTCCGTTGGCTTTCCTGATAAGAGGCAGCGTCATTGCCCTAAGGAAGGCAGACGCTGAAAAAATTTTTGTGCTCTGAAAGAGGGTCTTTAAATAAATAATGTAAAAAGTAATCTTGAAAATATCTCTATCGCTCTGGCCGGCAACCCCAACGTGGGTAAGAGCACCGTATTCAACGCCCTAACCGGAATGCACCAGCACACCGGCAACTGGTCCGGCAAAACCGTGTCAAACGCTGTCGGCACATTTTCAAGAGGCCAAAAAACTTACACCATAACAGATATTCCCGGTACATACTCTCTCAGTTCCCTTTCAGCTGAGGAAGAAGTAGCAAGAGATTTTATATGCTTCGGAAATGCCGACGTTACAATTGTAGTCTGCGACGCAGGCTGTCTTGAGAGAAACATGAATCTAGCTCTACAGATCCTTGAAATCACCCCCAAGGTAGTTTTATGTATAAATCTAATAGACGAAGCTGAAAAAAAGGGCATATTTGTGGACACACAAGCACTATCAAAAAATCTCGGCGTGCCTGTAATTAAATCATCAGCAAGATATAAAAAAGGTCTTAACGAACTTATAGACCAAATTGACACAGCGTCAAAAAATCTGAACGCCTACACTGTCAGATACTCTCAGGAAATCGAAAACGCCGTAAATATGCTGGAGATGCCTGTAGGTAACGCTCTAGACGGCAAGATAAACGAGCGCTTTGTTTCCTTAAAACTACTGTGCCAGGACGAGAGTTTTTTAGCCTCAATGAAAACGTACCTTGGCGTGGATATGCTCCAATATGATGCTGTAAAAGACGCCTATAACCAGGCGCAAAAATACCTTCTTGAGGCAGGATATACAAAAGAACTCATTTCTGATCATATCACATCAAAGATATATAAAGACGCCGAAAAAATCTGCGGCGGAGCTATGACAAACAGGAAAAATTACACTGAACGCCAGCTCAAAACAGATATTCTTCTTACACGCCGACTTACAGGTATTCCTGTTATGCTACTTCTTTTGTGCGCCGTTTTCTATATAACAATATCCGGCGCCAATGTAATATCAGACTACCTGTCCGGCATTTTTGACATTTTGGAGCTGCGCCTGTCATCCCTCCTGCTGGGTCTTGGTGCTCCTGCTGCCGTCCATGACGCTATTGTCTACGGCATATACAGGGTGCTGTCATGGGTTGTATCAGTAATGCTGCCACCTATGGCGATCTTTTTCCCAATGTTTACTCTTCTTGAAGATCTGGGTTATCTACCAAGAGTGGCCTTTAATCTGGATAATGCCTTTTACAAATGCCGCTCTTGTGGAAAGCAGGCTCTTACCATGGCAATGGGTTTTGGATGCAACGCCGTAGGCGTTACGGGCTGCCGCATAATCGATAGTCCAAGAGAGCGACTGATTGCCATAATCACAAACGTGTTTGTACCTTGTAACGGCCGTTTCCCAATGCTCATTACAATAATTACCATGTTTTTCACCGCCGCATCGCCTTTTTCAGGTCTTGTATCGGCTGTGATACTCACGGCATTCATAGTTTTCGGTATATGCGCCACTTTTCTCGTGTCTTTTATACTGTCAAAGACAGTTCTCAAAGGTGTACCGTCATCTCTGGTGTTGGAGCTTCCTCCTTTCCGCAAACCTCAGGTGGGAAAGGTGATAGTCCGCTCTGTTTTCGACAGGACGCTCTTTGTCCTTGGCAGAGCCGTGGCAGTAGCTGCGCCTACCGGCCTTGTCTTGTGGCTGCTTGCCAACATATCCATATCCGATGTAAGTATTTTAGATCACATAACAGGCTTTCTTGACCCTGTTGGTAGGGTACTTGGACTTGACGGCATAATTCTCACCGCCTTCATTCTCGGCCTTCCGGCAAACGAGATAGTTCTGCCCATAATCATTATGGCCTACACATCCAGCTCCGTACTGACAGGATACGACACTCTCTCCTCTCTTCACACTCTGCTGGTTGAAAACGGCTGGACCATACTGACAGCACTGAACGTAATGGTCTTCACCCTGTTTCACTGGCCCTGCTCCACAACCATCATAACTATAAAAAAAGAGACCGCCAGCGTGAAGTGGGCCCTAATATCAGTGCTTGTCCCCGCGTTATGCGGAATTCTTATCTGTCTTTTAAATAATTTTATTTTCACGTTCATACTGTAATAAAAAAGCGGACGATACCGTCCGCTTTTTTTATTATACTTTTTAATTTATCCACGGGCTGAAGATACCCAGTCCAGAAGCTGCTGTACCGACACGCCCTGGCTCATTGTGTATCTGTTTAGGGCATAAAGAGACTGTCCAAGGCCCTTTATTACCGTGTTTTCCCCTGGGTTTGTTGTAAAGGATATCTCATATCCGTTTTCCGCCAGAACTACCTGGGCAAGAGGACTGTAAAGTCCGTACGGATAGGCTATGGCAAAAACCTCGCTGCCACAGTTTTCCTCAATCCCGCTACGGCTTTCCTGGCAGTCGGATGTAAGATGCTCAATATAATCTTCTTCGCTCTCCCCTTCAAGCTGAAGGATATTCTCTCTTGCAGTACCCTCCTCGTAATCAGGCCACTGGTGCATATCATAAGTGTGGCTCTGAAGTGATATCACTCCTGACTCCACCATCTCCGCCCCCTGCTCCCATGTAAAATGGGGCGTTATTGGGTACCGGGTATCCTTATAATACTCCGTATTTCCAACGGTGGCGCCGATTACGAATATTGTCGCCTTCATGCCGTATTTTTCCAGTATGGGGTATGCGTATTCATAATTGCTGAGATATCCGTCGTCAAAAGTTATTACAACGGGCTTTTCAGGCAGGTCTGCCCCATAGTTTACATAATTTTTCAGTTCTTCCATGGTTACGGATGTGTACCCGGCTTGTGAAAGAGCCTTTATATGTTCCTCAAACAGTTCCGGCGTTATAACGGTGGAATCGTCCCCCGGGTATCCAACATGGTGGTACATTAAAACAGGCACATTTGCCGTATATTCGCTCTCATCGGCACTGCTCGCGCTGTCAATACTCCCAAGGTGCTCCTTAACATTCTCTTTTGTTACGTAAACTCCGAAATCATCCGGGCAGTATAAATCCCCGCCGCCTACTATTCTGTCGGCAACCATACCGCCCACAGCGGTTTTGAAGCTGAGATCATCGTAAAAATACCTAAAGTCAAAGCTTAAAGAGCTATAGGAAAAGTCCCAGAACGAGCACACCGCCGCCAGCTGAGTATAAAATTCTTCTATATCCGAAAATTCAAAGCTCTCAAAAACAGAGTAGTAAAGAGGCTGGCACACAACAGTGAGGCTTATACCTTTCTCATCGCACAGCGCTTTGATCTTGGATACACCGTTTATGGAGGAGGATACGCTGTCGTTACTTAGCTTTATTTTCTCTTTGTCCTCATTATCCGTAGTCTGGCTTTCAGCCCCTGTCTGGACCGATGACGCATCTCTTTCACGGTTGTCCCGCTCGCCGGTACTCTCCACAAAAATATCAAAATCCTGGGCAAGATATGTATCGTTTCTCATTGCCACAATTTTTCTAAGTCCGCTTACTGGGTTTGAAAATAGATATTTTAGATAGAAAAGAAGCGACCTTTCCCCGCCGGACTCTTCATAGCTCTCGCCGTTGTCCGTTCCCTCATATTCAGCAATGTCATAAAGGGACACATTTAAAATGATGTTTTTCACCTGAAAGTTTTCAGCAAGATATTCCACAAGCCATAGGCTGTCCTCAATATTGCCATCATAGGCCGCCATATTGTAAAAAGAGGCGTTAAAATACTCATTGAGCTCACTTACAGGGTAATTTCCCGTTTCAATGGAACCGATTATAAACGAATCGTACTCTGTGTCGCAGTTTTCAAGATATGTTATCTTTGCCGTCTTCGGAGCTGCGGTCATCTCATATGAGTCCCAGCTGAAAAAGGGCGAATTGAAAACTCCAAACGGGTCTGTTATAAAGTTAAACGCCATCAACCCCATAAGTAGTATTATGGCGGCTCCTATTATAATAATTATCAGCCGTTTTTTCGCGCTCACAGGCCGCACCTCCTCTCAGGATTGATTTTACCATAAAAATAATATAAGTGCCGGCATGAAATGTCAGCACTTAAAAAGGAGAGGTATAATATCTCTCCTTTATCTGTATGATTCAATGAGCTCCATTATAGACTCTGCGGAATTGAAGTTCTCCGCTGTAATGTCCTCAGCCGGTATCTCCACATCAAAAGCATCCCTGATCTCGGAAACTATTGTTTCTATGTCAAGCGGTTCAAGTATTCCGTCGTCTACCAGCGCCGTCTCAAGCTCAAAATCTATTCCCGGACAAGCCTCAGTTAAAATCTCAAGAACTTCTTCCATCGTTTCTTTCTCCTTCAATTTAACTTCGCAAATGCGAAAATCTATTTTTCTATTTTTTACGCATTAAGAATTATAGCCTTTTTCCTTTTGTAACGCAACAGTTTTTATGTCCATAAATTCCCTCAAATTTTCAGCACCACAACAGAAGATTGTCTTTCCATATACAACTGTTTCATACGCAAAACAGCCCGGCTTATTAGCCAGGCTGTTTTTATCATCTTCCTGTTTTTAAAATGCCGCTCGATTATAAATCGGCTGTTGTACCAAGGCCAAGTTTCTCCGCCTCTGTAAGTATGCAGGCAGCGCTTACAAGGTCCTGAAGAGCAATGCCGGTGGAATCGAAGACGGTGATATCTTCATCGCTTAATCGTCCGGCGATCTTTCCGGATATCACGTCGCCTATCTCTGCGCGAAGTTCTGTAAGTATACCCGCTTTAAAAGCCTTTTCACACTCGCCGACATTTTTGCACTGCTGGAGATCATCACCGAAAACAAGAGCGCCCGCCATAATATTCTCGTCTATCTCCTGTTTTCCACTCATATCCGAACCTACGCAGCTAAAGTGTGTGCCAGGCTTTACCCATTCTTTTTTGATCATGGGCTCATAGGACGGAGTAGCTGTCAGAATCACATCCGCTTCAGCTACTGCTTTTTCAGTGTCAGATTCTGCTTTCATATCAAAAAATGCAGCGACTCCGCTCTCATAGAGAAGTTCATTCACCCTTTCGCGTATAGTCTCAAGTCTCTCTTCAGCGTGATCCGGGTTCTTGGGATTTACAAGGGTTATTTTTTCAATTTTCGGCATTGTAAGAAGGGTTGCCGCAATAAGATATGGAGCAAGAGCACCGCAACCTGCCATAAGGAGATTTTCAGAGTTCTCCCTGGCAAGGTACTTAGCGCCGATAGCGCCGGCGGCGCCTGTGCGGTAGTCAGTTATAGGGCCCGCGTTCAAAACCGCCTTAGGCTGACCAGTTTTAATATCAAATATCATAGATGTGCCCGTGAGGACCGGAAGGTTTTTATTCTCGTTTGAATCAAAGAAGGATACTACCTTCAGCCCGTATATTCCGGCCTGATTGAGGTTTCCTGATTTAATGTCCAGGTCAGCGTGTCCCGGGTCAAATTCATGGAAAACCATTGGCCAGACCTCAGCATCACCTGTGGCCTTCTGTACATACGCCTTCTCGGTGGCGTCAATTATATCTTTTAAATTGATGACTTTTTTAATGTCTTTCTTGTTTAAGATCCTGATTTTCGCCATAAAATTCACCTGCTATTTAATAGTTTTTATATAATCGCTTATCGCATTCAGTCCGTTTTTCAGCTCCTGCTTGTCGCAGGCATAGCCGATACGCATACTGTGTTCCTGCTCGAAGCAGATACCGGGGGTTACGAAAGCTCCGGTCTTATTATACATATCAAGGCAGAAATTGTAAGAGGGAATATCAAAATCATAATACACAAGAGCTGTTGTTCCTGCCTGCGGCTTTGTATAAAATACATGTTCCTGGCTGTTTACCCAGTCGTCAAGTATCTGGAGGTTTTCTCTAACTATGCTGCGGTTTCTTTTCAGAATATTTTCGTTGTTATTGAGAGCGATAGCCGCAACAGCCTCGTCAAACATGCCGCAGCTTATGTGATTATAATCTCTGTGGGAAGTACATGCCTCTATAACCGCCTTATCGTGGGTTGCGATCCAGCCAAAGCGCAGGCCCGCCAGGGAGAACACCTTAGACATACTGCTGACGGAAATTCCTCTGTCATAAAGGTCAACCACCGACTCGCACCATACGTCCTCCTGTGTGAGATGACGGTATACTTCATCGCAGAGTACATAGGCGTCCACTTTCTTCGCGATTTCAACTATCTTCTCCAACATCTCTTTTGTCATAAGAGCGCCTGTAGGGTTATTGGGGTTATTTATGCATATCATCTTGGTGTCAGCGTCCACCATTTTTTCAAGCTCATCAAGATCCGGCAGATATCCGTTCTCATTCTTCAGATGCAGTAGCTGCACATCAGCTCCAAAGGACTCCGGTATGGAGTAAAGCTGCTGATATGTAGGCATGATGCTTATTACTTTATCTCCAGGGTTTATTATTGAATAAAAAACATGGTGATTCGCGCCAGCTGCGCCGTGAGTCGTTATGATATTTTCCGGAGCGATTGTCTTATAGAGTCTGCAAATACCCTCTCTGAAGGCCGGTGCGCCTTCAATATCTCCGTATGTCATTCTGCGGCTGCAGAATTCATCAAGGAATTTTGCTTTGTCGACTCCAGTAAGCTCAAAAAGGTCGTCGAGTGAAACTGAGTTAACGCAGGTCTCGGCAATATTGTATTTTGCCCCTACCTCGTATTCATTCATCCACTGTTCAACTTTGAACGGTTTTATATCCATAATTTTTCCGCCTCCGCTGCTTTTAAAGAAAAGAGCATTCAAAACCATGCCTTATAACGCACCACACGGCACGCCGTACCTACGGCAAAGTTTTGAATACCCTTTTGTCCCCACCCGGTGATGGGGTAAGCGAAATATCTGATTTTGCTTGATAATACCACATGATTTGTTCTACGTCAAGATTGTTTATAAGCGCTGTCAGACAAAATTCATGGGGATGCCTTGAAACCTTCAATTCATCCCCCGTGAATATTTATTCTGCAGCACAAGATTCGCTTTTTATTTGAAATTTGGCGCTTATCGCCGCTCATCCATAGTTATTGTTGTATTTACAGTTCCTCATAACTTATAAGCTGTATTTTATTGGATATAAATTCAGTATTCTCATCAATATCCCCCGACAGTTCCGTAGACAGATACTTCTTATTGTCGTCTGCAAACACGGTAACTACCGCACCATCTGCCTCATTTTCAAGGAGTACACTCCCTATAAAATTTGCCCCGGAGGAGATGCCTACGCCAATTCCTAAGTCTCTTGCTATCTTCCTCGACATATTAATAGCATCATCGTCATTTATCTGTATGATTCTGTCGATTTTATCCATATCTATAAGGTCGGGGATAAAATCGTCCCCTATCCCCTCTATTTTGTGCTGACCCAATATCTCTCCTCCTGACAGCATTGGCATTTTGTCAGGCTCGATGGCAGTTATGAGCATATTCTCATTTTCTTCCTTCAGCCTTGTGCCAATACCCATAAGGGTCCCACCAGTACCAACGCCGGAGACAAATCCGCCGATTTTCACCGGCATCTGCTGGAGTATCTCCTCTCCCGTTGTCTCATAGTGGGCAAGATAATTGTCCTCGTTTGCAAACTGGTCAGCCAGAAAACCATTTATTTCCTTAGACAGTTTTTTCGCTTCCTCTACGCACCTTATAAAGCCGCCATCTTCTTTGGAAAACAAAAATATCTGTGCCCCATAGCTTCTCATAAGCTGTATTCTCTCTTTACTTGCCCAGTCAGGCATAAAAATATATACAGGGTGCTTGTAATAACTACCCAGCGCCGCCAGAGCGATGCCCGTGTTTCCACTGGTGGCCTCAACTATCGGCATATTTTCCTTTAAATCTCCTCTTTTCCTGGCATTTTCAACTATATATTTTGCCACTCTGTCCTTAATGCTGCCGGTTGGATTATAGTACTCTAGCTTGGTAAATACACTCCCGGCCTTACCATTATACTCATAATTTATTTTTACCATCGGCGTATTGCCGATAAAACCATTCTTTTCGATCATTTTAATTCTCCTTAAATAAAAAAACTATGCGAACCTCCAATAGCTCACATAGTTTCAAAACATATTTATAAAAAAACATTTTTAAAATATAATCGCTATTGCAGGCATGCTTTTTATACTCATGTCTACAATAGACTGAGTATTTCTACATACAACAACAATTAGCAACTATATTTTTAAATGCCATACAATATTTCCTTTCATAGAAGTTGATTACATTATATATTTTATTACAATTTTGTCAACATGTTCCGATGAACCCGCCGCCCTGAAAGGGTGTCTTCCATGCATCCAGTTTTCTACTGGTATATGCAAACATTATTAAAAAGCCTCGGTTTGCACCGAGGCTTTTTGTTTATACGCTATCTAGGCAAACTCCATCTGAAATGGGCGGCACAGAGTCTTAGTATCATTACTGTTGACGCTCCGGCTATCATGGCGATCCCACTACCGGCAACATCCCATAGCGCAACACACAGAACTGTACCAGCCAGAGCCGCACAGGCATAAAAGTGTTTTTTAAATATGTAAGGCGTATTTCCGGCAAGTACATCTCTAAGCACGCCGCCGCCCACTCCGGTTAAAACACCAATATAGATAAGCAAAAATGTGCTTGCGTTGGGTATTGCGGTATACGCTGTTCTCACACCGACTACAACAAATATACCAAGGCCCAGAGAGTCCATCAGAAGAAGGATCTTGTCATAAAACACCTTCTCCTTGTTGAAAAAATTTCTTATAACCTGGAGAAAAACAATTATGGACGTTGCCGCAGCCACTATCGTATAGATAGGATTGCTGAACATGGCGGGCGGGGTTATACCCAAAGTCAGATCTCTTATATATCCCCCTCCCACGGAAGTACATACGCCCAGCATGATAACTCCGAAAATATCCATCTTCTTTTCAAGTGCCACCATGGCTCCTGATATGGCAAAAGCCACGGTACCTATAAGCTCAGCTAAAAGAACCAAACTGTCTACCATTTTCATATCTCCCGACATTTTCAACTGAAAATACTTTTCGATTCTATCACACAGGCCTGTACAATACCAGTGTGTTTTTTCATTTGCCAAAACTTTTATTATACTTTCTTTTTTAGGCTTACATTGCATTTTCCATATTCTTTCCCTATGTATTCTTATTAAACAATGCTCAATAGAAAAACACAAGATTTTCAAGAAAGAATAGTCTCTATTTTATGATCGACGGTTTTATGAAAACACCACGGCTAACAAAATACCGCCGGTAAAAAACGTTATTCTTACCGACGGTAATCTGCACACCCAGTTTCCCCTTGCCACACAGACGATAATTTTATCTCTGATCGCTGATGGTAGCGCTGCTGTTACTCGCTTCCAAAGCTGACAGTGGGTCATACGGCGCCCCTGTGGTCGTACCAAAGAGTAAAGCAATATCCACAGCGTTTTGCGGTATTCCCCAGGAATTGCCGGAAAATAAAAACGACGCACGATCCACGACATAACCACGTGTGTTGTACACAGTATTATAGATTATCGTACCAGTGGAATTCGGATTAATATATGCCGCCTGGCGCAGTGTATGGATAACATTGTTCCTAACTAGAAGATTTGTTGCGTTCCCCTGAGTAACAAATCCTCTGTTTACGACCCATGTGGAGGAATCTCCACCTTGGTCCGGGCCGTATATCATGCAATTTAATATCTGATTTCCATCTCCGGCAGCCTGTATAAACTCAACAGGATATGGATTGTCGCTGGTCATTGTCAGACCGTCTATGGTATCATTTCCACCACTCAAGACAAATGGAACAATGGGCGCCTGTAGAGATATTACCGCGCCCGCCGAGCCTTTTATGGTAACACCAGGTGTATTCACCGCAATCTGCTGTGTTACAGGATAAGTACCTCTAAGCACATTTATGATACCGCCTGGCTGAACCACAGCCAGTGCCTGTTCAATCGTTTGAAGTGGGGACTTTTGGCTGCCATCTCCTCCTGGAGCGGCATCAGCTTTAACATACAAATTATATGGATTCGGTTCTATGGTTCCAGTAGGCCCTGTTGGGCCGGTACTACCCGTAGCTCCAGTGGGGCCTGTGGGGCCAATGCTACCCGCCGCACCAGCCGGGCCTGTAGGCCCGATACTTCCTGAAGCGCCTGTGGGGCCTGTAGGACCCGCGCTTCCTGCAGCGCCTGTGGGTCCTGTGGGGCCTGTAGGACCCGCGCTTCCAGCAGTGCCTGTCGGACCTGTTGGGCCTGTGCTTCCAGCAGCACCTGTGGGGCCAGTAGGACCGGTACCACCCGAACCCTGACCTGCCGGTCCTGTAGGTCCCATTGGACCTGTAGCGCCTACCGCACCTGTAGGACCCGTAGGGCCTATACTTCCAGCAGCGCCTGTCGGACCTGTTGGGCCTGTGCTTCCAGCAGCACCTGTGGGGCCAGTGGGCCCTATATTTCCGTCTACACCTGCTGGACCCGTGGGCCCCGTCGGACCTGGGACAGGACAAAAATGCCAGCAGTGTTTCCAGCAGTTCATACGGGAGTCATCATTTTTATTGCAAAACATAAAGTTTGAGACCTCCAGTTTATACCTTTCAATATTTTATGACGCAAAAACAAAAATGGTTCCATTTCTCGGTATCCAAGTATAAAGCCGGCATTTCTTCAATCATTTAAAGCCTATCAATTTTTCCACATAAAAGGCCGTTATCTCCTACCAAGCATTTAATATGTAATAGCTAAATCATACACGTCCGTATAAAATTCAAAGCAGATTATAATATAGTATACATAATTCTGTGGGCTTTGATCGCGTTGATATTCCCCTAAAATTCCCCTCTAGTGTGAAGCGCAGTTTTTAGCTCCGGCGTAATTTTAGTATTGTCAGTGTAACCTGACCTTCACGGGCTATGGAAGAACCGGAATAGGTGAGGGAAAAGTCCGTAGTAGACGGGGCATTGAGAATAATAAATGCCGAGCCACAAGCACTAGACCCATCTGTTCTGGTGGCAAAATATATACTCGTTTCCAGGTGCGATGTACCATTGTAAAATGGAGTAACCTGCATATAGTTTGCCGTGTTGAACAATACGGAAACCTCATAACTTATAAGATAATATCCTGGTTTCAACCTTATATGTGTTAGATCTGTCGTACTTATGTTGCCGGTATAATCAATTACATCTGGGAACATTGTTATCAAGGTGTTAGGCGTAAGCTGCATCTGATAGTTTATAAAGGAAGCAAACACGTCGTCCGGTACTGTACCGGTAGGTCCGGTGGCTCCTGTAGGACCTGTGGGACCCGTTGGACCAATTTCTCCTACCGGACCCACACCTCCAGTCGCGCCCGTCGGACCTGTCGGGCCTGTGGCTCCTGTAATGCCTATTGAGCCGGTAGCACCCATGGGACCTGTCGGACCGGTTGGGCCCGTTGGGCCGATGCTGCCTGTATCGCCTGTACGGCCCTGCGGTCCAGCATTGCCTGCCACACCCGCTGGACCGGTTGGACCTGTGGGACCGGTCGCGCCCGTGGGACCTGTCGCACCTACGCCTGGACCTGTTGGGCCCGTTGGGCCTGTCGGGCCAATACTTCCCTCTGCACCTGCTGGACCCGTTGGGCCAATACTTCCAGATATACCTGTTGGACCCGTTGGACCGGTAGCACCCATTGCACCAGCGGGGCCTGTTGGGCCTATATTTCCCGATACTCCAGCTGGGCCCGTTGGACCTGTGGCGCCTGCCATACCTGTAGGTCCTATAGGGCCTGTGGGTCCGGTTGGGCCAACGCTGCCTGTATCGCCCGTGCGGCCTTGTGGTCCAACGCTGCCTGCCACTCCCGCCGGGCCTGTTGGGCCTGTAGCACCTGTTGGACCCTGGGCACCTGTAGGCCCTGTTGGGCCAGTCGCTCCAGCTCCAGGACCAGCGGGACCCGTCGGGCCGGTAGGGCCTGTGCTACCCACAGCTCCAGTGGGACCGGTTGGACCTATAATGCCCGTCTGACCTGCTGGGCCTGTTGGGCCGGTAGGCCCGGTTGGGCCCCGGAACGGACAGGCGCCGCACCGGCACGGCCACCAGTAATTTCTACCGGAACCGTAATATTTTCCATAATACATAAAACTTTGGACCTCCAGTTTAGATCTTTACATATTTTATGTTGTTGTGAATATGTTGGTTCCCATAATAACTTCTCATTTTTAAACTAAATTTATAGATTTATCTTCTATTTTGCCCTACCAGCAAATTTAAACTTCATTTGACAGGCAAGCAAAATGGCAAAGGCATATAAAAAGAAAGGACCGCAGCTTTGATACCTATTGTATCAAAGCTGCGGTCCTTATTTGGAAAATGACCCTAATTGTGATACAAATGAACCCCCTTTGGCGTT
>CALXGH010000008.1 GCA_944387845.1 uncultured Oscillospiraceae bacterium | reverse complement strand
ACTCCGCAGACTGGACCGTTTTTCAGTATTTCGATTTTCTTTTTATTTTTAAGCATAAAAAATACCCCTCATCGTTTTTAAGTACATTCAAAGTATATTCGATAAAGGTATTTTTAATTACTTTTTTAGATATTTTTTCTTCCTGGCCAGAAAATCAAAAAGCTGTATGGCTTTTCGCCATACAGCTTTAATATTTATTACTTTTCAGTAGGTCTGTCATCGTATTTGCCGCCGATAGCCCAGCGTCCAAACTCGATTCTTACTCTGTCAGCGCCAGTCTCAAGAACGATCTTCTCGTCATTTTCAGATACTACAACGCCGATAACACCGCCGATAGTTGAGATCTTGTCCCCAACTTTTATGCTCTTTTTCATTTCCTCCATCTGCTTTGTGCGCTTTTTCTCCGGGCGAATCATAACAAAATAGAAGAAAGCTATAATGGCAACTACATACAAAGCTATGAAAAGAATATTTTCCATGGTTTACCTCCAAAATTTAAAACATAAGTGTATTATATATAGTCTTTTCTGTTTTGGCAACAGATTTTTAAATTATTATATTCTTCTGTCAAGAATCTGACTGTATTCGTTTCTAAACTGAGTAAATGTCCCATCGTCAAGGGCCTGTCTTATTTTAGCCATAAGACTGTTGTAGAAATATAGATTATGCATAGCGGCAAAGCGCATGAACAGCACTTCCCCACTCTTTAAAAGGTGTCTTAAATACGCCCTTGAATATCTCTGGCAAACTGGGCAGCCGCATTTTTCGTCTATTGGCAGAGAATCCTTTTCGTATTTTTTGTTGTTGAGATTCATTACACCGTCCCACGTGAAAACATGGCCGTGCCGGCCGTTTCTCGACGGCATTACGCAGTCGAAAAAGTCCACTCCCCTGTATACTGCCTCAATTATATTGGACGGCGTGCCGACGCCCATGAGATATCTCGGCTTGTCCTTTGGCATATACTCCTCTACCGCGTCTATGGTATCGTACATCTCCTGGTGGGTCTCCCCTACTGCAAGGCCGCCGATGGCATAGCCTTGAAGGTCAAGCTCCGCTATTTTTTTCATGTGTTCTATTCTCAGATCGTGGAAGATGGTACCCTGGTTTATACCAAAGAGCATCTGATTTGGATTTACAGTAGCCTCAAGTTTGTTTAACCTATCAAGCTCATTTTTACATCTTTCAAGCCACCTGTAAGTTCTGTCGCAGGAGGCTTTTACATACTCGTATGGAGATGGTATTTTAATACACTCATCAAATGCCATAGCGATATCAGAGCCCAGGTTGGACTGTATTCTCATACTCTCCTCCGGACCCATGAATATCTTTCTGCCGTCCACATGGGAATTGAAGTGGACTCCCTCCTCAGTGATATTTCTCAGCTGGGCAAGAGAGAACACCTGAAACCCGCCGCTGTCGGTGAGTATAGGCCCCTTCCATGTGATAAACTTGTGAAGACCGCCCATGCTTTTAATAAGCTCATCTCCCGGTCTTACATGTAGATGATATGTATTTGAAAGCTCTATCTGGCAGCCTATCTTTTCAAGATCTCCGGCGGAAACTCCGCCTTTTATAGCGCCCTGGGTCCCCACGTTCATAAATACCGGGGTCTGAACAGTGCCATGAGCGCAGGTGAAAACGCCACGACGGGCTCTGCCTTCAGTTTTTAATACTTCAAACATAATTACTCCCAATAAAAGTCCGGTTTAGCCCCGGAAAATTTTAAATTTCCTCCGTCATTTTACAGCGGACGGTGTTTAATATACCATATATAAATATTTTTTTCCACTTTTTTAGTCTCGCAGCCGGCCTGATGTTATCTTACCCTGATCTAAAAGCCCGGAAAATCAGACGGTAAGACCGGTAAGATCTCTTATAACCTCACCGGCGATTATAAGTCCTGCCGCCGGGGGTACAAAGGCGCAGCTGCCCGGAGCCCTTTTTCTATGCTGTCCGTCAGGGAGAGAATCACTTGCCGGTTCATTATCTACATCATCGCCGGAGGTTTTTGGGGTCTCTTTGGAATAGACAACCTTTAATCTCTCAACGCCCCTCTTTTTTAGTTCTCTTCTCATTACCCTTGCAAGAGGGCATACGCTGGTCTCGTATATGTCAGCAACCTCCAGAGCCGTAGGGTCGATTTTGTTTCCCGTACCCATGGAGCTGATTATAGGGGTCCCGGCCTTCTGTGCTTCCAGCGCAAGAGCGATCTTTCCAGATACGGTATCAATAGCGTCAACTATATAGTCATAGCTTTTAAAATCGAACATATCTGCGTTTTCCGGCAGAAAAAAAGTTTTGTACGTATTGACCTTTATCTCAGGATTGATATCTAAAAATCTCTCCTTTGCCGCGTCAACCTTATACATTCCCACGGTCAAAAATGTGGCGAAAATCTGCCTGTTTATATTTGAGATATCAACCTTATCGCTGTCTATTATATC
This sequence comes from uncultured Oscillospiraceae bacterium, assembly GCA_944387845.1. Lineage (GTDB taxonomy): Bacteria > Bacillota > Clostridia > Oscillospirales > Oscillospiraceae > CALXGH01. The sequence goes on along the minus strand of CALXGH010000008.1, from coordinate 39,304 downwards.
AATTGCGCCGATACCGGAGCGCACCAGTGCTTCAGATGCATAGCCGCCTACGCCGCCGATTCCAAATACCGCAACTTTTGAAGCGGCCAGCTTTTCCATAGCCTCTTTTCCGAAAATGCGCTCTGTTCGTACAAACTGGTTCATCTTATCTCTTCCTTTTAAACTGAATTACGGCACTTTTGCAGTATACCAGAAAACGTTAAATTTGCTTGATAGTATAATCCACTCACAAATCTATGGGCTCAGGCCTTTATAAAACACATTCCCCACAAATACCGCTTTTTATTATACCATAAACCCCATAAATCTTATATCAGTAATATAAAATCCCCGTAAATTTACGGGGATTTTATTATTTCATATTTCTTTTACGCTGTCAAAGCTCCCAGAAGAAAATGAGCTCTTATTTAAGTCAATCATCTTTTATCATATCGATTCCCTGCTCCAGTGTTTCGGCACTCAAAGCCCCCTTTGCCTGGGCGATTACATAGCCTTCGCTGTCAATAAAATATGTTGTGGGCAGAGAGTATACTCCGTACACTGTGGCAGCGTTATAATCAAGGTCGTATAGCACGGGAAAAGTGTAGCCCTCGTCAGAAATAAATTCTTCCGCACTTTCCTGAGTCTCTCTGGAGCCGTCTGTCATGTTTACCATTAAATATTGAATCTCAGACCCTGAGTCCTCATATTTTGCCTGAAAATCTGGCATTTCCATTTTACACGGGCCGCACCAGCTTGCCCAGAAATTCAAAACGATGGGCTTTCCAACATAATCAGAAAGCTTTGCCGCCTCCCCGTCTTTATCATAAACGGTAAAATCCGGGGCGAGGACTTTTTCATTTTCTTCCGTCTCGTCCTCTTGTGTATTCTTATCTTCCTGCAGCAGATTTGGCGCTACCGATGAGCTGAGCTTTTTATACATTGTATACGCGCCGGCTAAAAGCAACACAAAAGCTAGAACTAGTATAATTACTGTTTTCTTTTTGCCCATTTATTTCTCCTTAACTAAGTATTGCGAGTATTCGCCCAATAGTGCCGGTGGCCATCAAGACACCTATTATTATCAGTAACCATCCGCACACAGAATTTATAATGCCATAATGCTTTTTGATCCAGTCAAATGCTGATTTCAGATAGTCGATCAGTACCGCACTTAAAATAAACGGTATACCAAGACCCATGGAATACATAAGCAGCATTAAAACTCCCTCCAGCACATGTCCCTGCCAAGAGGCAAGCATAAGGGCCGAGCCAAGAAAAGCACCTACGCATGGGGTCCAGCCAACTGAAAAAATAACTCCAAAGGCAAGGGCCGGAAGAAAACCCTTTCCTTTCGTATTCACAGAACGGTTTATGCCTTTGAAAATACTTAGCTTTAAAACGCCCAAATAATTCAATCCGAAAAATATGACCACAAGACCGGACAGTATGTTCACTGCCGTCTGATACTCCCGCAAAAAGCCGCCAAGGGTGCCAGCAAGGGCTCCCATTAAAACAAACACAATTGTAAACCCAGTTACAAAGCCAAATGCTCCGGACAGGGAATTTTTAATGCTCCGCTCTCCTCCACCTGCAAAATATGATATATAAATTGGTAGCATTGGCAAAAGGCATGGGGAAATAAATGTTATTATCCCCTCAAGAAAGGATATTACATATTGCACTTACCCTGACACCCCGCTCCAAAGGCACCGGACACCAGCCATCCAATAAAGCCCATATAGGCCATTGAGCTTATTGGGTTTGATACTATGGCGCAGCTTCCGCTGGAACATCCGACAAAGTAGTAATAAGCAAGCCCAGCCAGTGCCCCGACTAAGGTGAATATTATCATACGCAGCCGTCTAGCCTTTAATTTCTTCATATCACTTTCCCCCCGCCAGATATTCTTCCGCCATATGGACCGCAACAGCGCCGTCTGATACTGCCGTTACCACCTGGCGCAAAACTTTTGTCCTTACATCTCCTACGGCAAAAACGCCGGGGATATTTGTCTTTGTAGTCTCGTCGGCGACAATATATCCGCCATTGTCCAGATCAAGCTGGCCTTCCACAAGTTCAGTAGCAGGTTTTCTTCCAACACTTATAAATAGAGCGTCGCAGGAAATCACACTTTCTTCGCCGGTTTTGACATTTTTTATCCGCACACCATTGAGCTTGTCGTCATGGATAATCTCCTCAACAACGCTGTTCCATCTGAACTCTATGTTTTTGCTGTTCATAAGCGGATCGTGATAAACCTTCGTAGCACGGAGTGTATCACGGCGGTGGACCATTATTACCTTTTCAGCCACCCGGCTGAGGATAAGCCCGTCAGCCGCGGCAGAGTTTCCGCCGCCTACTAAAACCACTGTTTTTCCCTTATATCTCATACCGTCGCAGGCGGCGCAGTATGCAACTCCACGGCCAACAAGGGACGCCTCGTCTTTTAATCCAAGTTCTCTTGGATTTGCGCCTGTGGCGATGACAACGGTTCTAGCGTAAAATGTCCCCTCACTTGTCTCAAGTACCTTTGGTTCCGCCTTAAGCTCTATTTTATCAACCTGGGCATACTCCGTTTTAGCGCCGAACCGCTCAGCCTGGGCCTGCATTTTCTCAGCAAGAGTGAAGCCGTCTATGCCTTCATCATAACCTGGGTAATTATCTATCTCCTCGGTAAGGGCCATCTGGCCGCCGGCGGAGAGCTTTTCAAGAACCATGGTATCAAGGCCAGCTCTTGCGGCATACAGAGCCGCTGTATAACCGCCAGGTCCGCCTCCCACAATTATCATATCGTAAACGTGCTTTTCACTCATAATTTTTCCTCCTTATTTTGCCAGGGACTGTTTTATAAAATCATCTATCGCTGCTTTGGAGCCAGGTGCTGTAATGGAATTTACCACTTTTCCGTTTTTATATAAAACAAGTGTGGGGATAACTTCAATCTTCTCACCGGATGCAAGTTCCGCTTCCTCGTCAATGTTTACTTTCGCAGCCACAATGTCATCTCCGTATTCATCAGCAATCCGCTCAAAAGCAGGGCCGATTCTTTTGCAGTATCCGCACCATGGTGCCCAGAAGTCCACAAGTACTGGCTTTTCTTCTTTTGTTAATTTCTGAAACTGTTCTTTATTGATATTTATAGCCGCCATATTGGTCAGCTCCTTTCTTTTGTTTGGCTTTAGTATATTGAAAAAAATCAATTCGTACCGTGATTAAATCACACATTAAAAAATTTTTTCAAATATCTTACCGTTTCCTTTATATTTTGCTGCAAGTTTCAGTTTGTATACGATATGGATATAATTGAGCTCTTTTACCAGGCGAAGCTAAAAAATAAAAGGGTGATAAAATCACCCTTTTATTTTGTCTTCATTATATTTTATGCTTTTTAATCATCCGAAATAATCGGCTATCTCAGCCATACGGGCCATCTGGTCCACATGGAACGGGCAGCGGCTGTTACAGTGATTGCACTTTATGCACGCCTGGCCGTGTACTTGAAGCTCTCTGTAGTGCTCTGCAGCCATACTGTCTCCGTTTCTTGCCAGATCATAGTATTTGTTCACAAGCCCGATATCGATACCTGCCGGACATGGCTGGCAGTGGTTGCAGTATATGCATTTGCCAACAGCCTCAGCCGGGCTGAATGAAGCGATAACAGAATAGTCCTTTTCTTCATCAGATGCATCAAAATAGCCAAGAAGATGCTTCGCCTGATCAACGCTACTCATGCCAGGGAGCACGGTTAAAACCCCAGGTCTGTCCAATGCGTATTTCATGCACTGATAATGTGTCAGCGCTTTTCCAAACGGGGACAGGGACGGATCCAGCAGCTGTCCGCCGGAAAACGGCTTCATTACAGATATTCCTATCCCCTCTGTTTCACAGCGCCTGTATATATCCGCCCTCTCGTCTACTGAGCCCTTGGCGTACTCGCCCTTCTGGTAGTCGTAGCTTGGATTTGAGGAGAACATGAGCACGGGGAACCTGCTTCATACCGGCTCGTATATTGACCTTGACTATGTCTATGGGACACTGAGTAACTCAAATGGAGAATCTCCCTTGGACTACCAGGCAATAATGGAAAACCCCGCTAGACTGTTTGTGGTGGCTACCCGGGCCGATACCGGAGAGGCCCAATACTTCACTAAGGAGGACATGTCCTAGGACAATTATCAAATCCTCATGGCATCCAGCTGTATTCCCGGAGTGAACCGTCCATATGAAATTGACGGAATTCCCTATTTCGACGGGGCACTAAGCGATCCGGTCCCCATTGAGAAGGCCTTTGCGGAAGGGTGCGACCGGGTTGCGCTGATCCTGACTAAGCCTGTTGATATTCCAAGAAAGAGCGGAAAAGACCTGGTGCTATCTAAGCTTATTCAGCGCAAGTATCCCATTGCCGCCCAACAGTTCCGCATGCGGGCAGAGCGGTATAACCGGACTGTGCAGCTATCCAAAAATTATGAGAAAAAAGGACAGATGGTTATCCTTTCTCCCGATGATATCTCAGGAGTAGATACTCTGAAGCGAAACCGCCCAGCCTTGCAAAGGCTTTACCAAAAAGGCATCAAGGATGGAAAAAGACTTTTGGATTGGATAAAATAGTATTTTTTACGGAGAGATAATTAAAAATGGTACTAAATATATTACGGCTGCTGGTAGTAGTGGCTCTTGGGTTTTTATTTGGCAAACTGGCGTCCAAAATGAAAATGCCAGCAGTACTCGGCTTCTTGATTGCAGGTATGGCCCTTGGCCCTAACGCGCTCAATCTGCTAACCCAGGACATTTTAGATGCTCCTTCATATAAACGTCTTATCTCGGTATTGGAGTGGGGAATGGGTCTGATGCTGGGTACAGAAATGGTCTGGAAACGAATGAAAAGTTACGGAAAACAGGTACTTGTCATCGCTCTCACAGAATCGCTTGGAACTTTCGCAGTGGTAAGCGCCGCGTTTTGCACCATCTTCTATCTGACGGGGGTGCCTGTGTTCTTGGGACTTATCTTCGGGGGCATTGCCCTGGCCACAGCCCCCGCACCTGCTCTGTCCATCGTAACGGAGTACCACACCGACGGCCTGTAACAAATACGCTTATCCCTCTTGCTGTTCTGGATGATGTGGCCGCTATCGCCGTGTTCCTGGGTGTGATGAGCGTGGTACTTAAACAGACTGCGGGAGGTAGTATCCCGGCTTACCTCGTCTTGCTTGTTGTGTTATTCCCTATTTTAATCGGATTGGCAGTAGGTATCCCCGTATCTGCCATTCTCCGCAGCAGTGAAAATAAAAAAAGAAATGCGGCTGTTGTGTTTCTTGGCGTTTTGGTATCGGCCGGACTTACTATGGCAGCAAACGCATATTTAATGTCTTTCCCAATTTTAAACTTTATGCTCACCGGTATGATCTACTCTGCCGTCTTTTCTAATCGGGCGGAGGAAGAAAAACTTGATGGGTTGATGACAATCTGCAATCCCATCATCGGCGGCTGTTTTACTTTGATTATTCTAAATTTGGGCGCTCCTTTGGATTACCACCTTATCCTGGACGCAGGAATTTTTACAGCCATCTATATTTTGTCTCGCGCAATAGGCAAAATTGGCGGCGCAGCTATTGGCGCCAGAATATCAAAGGCGCCGGCCACAGTACGAAAATATTTAGGCTTTACTTTAACGCCCCATTCCGGTGTCTCTCTGGTGCTTACCGGCATTGCCATCTCTTCCCTCACCGGCTCTTTCAGCCAGTATGGCGACACAGAGCTATTTTATCACTCTTATATGAAGCATAATGGAAAGATTGTATATTGTCGGTGGCATCATAACAATTTATTTATAAAAAAGTCGCAATAACTACTCTTTAGGGCAGGCGAAAAATCGACTGCCTTTTAAATTGACTCCCTGTCATTTAACCATTTTTCAGGTAATTTTCTGGAATATTTTGATATTTGGGGATAAAACTATCCGTAGTATTAATTTTCCGTCTTTTTATGCTAACATCTATAGACAAAATTTCTGCTGGGAATTATACTTTTTTAAGTAAATGTCTCAGTCATTTTTATGATGGTTTTTCTCCCGGATCTTATCTTTATCTGGCTTTTAGCTTTCATCATAAGGCTTGGGCTTTTGCAAAGATTTTCTGTTTTCAATAGCCTACATATCTGTGGAGTATGCGCCAGAATATTTTACATTATCACCCAGGTCCCCAACCTTTTCAGCGTTCATTATGGCGCTTTTTAGCTCACACTCACCTCTTCCTCAGCATTTGTTTATCTACCGTTGATAAATAGTTGACAGATAGTTTAATAATACCCCATATACTATCTAGAAAATAATTATAAACGACACCATAGAATGGAGGATAAAAATTGTCATATCATAATGATTCGATAAGCGACGTCCTTAAAAACCTAAATGTTGACCAGAGCTATGGTCTGTCATCTGACGAGGCTCGGGCTAGACTGGACAAATACGGAGAAAACAAACTCCGTGAAAAGAAAAAGAAAACAAATCTACAGCGATTTTTAGACCAGTTTAAGGACGTTATGATCCTGATACTTATTGCCGCCGCCATCATTTCCTTCGCGGTAGTATGTATTGAAAAAAACTGGGGCGAATTGTTTGAGCCTGCTCTTATACTGCTCATCGTCATTTTAAACGCGATAATGGGCGTATATCAGGAGGGCAAAGCGGAAAAAGCCCTTGACGCGCTGAAAAATATGTCAGCGCCCCACGCAAGGGTAATTCGAGGCGGCAAAGAGGAAATCATCGACGCCGCAGGTCTTGTCCCCGGCGATATCATCCGTCTGGAGGCTGGCGACTTTGTCCCTGCTGACGGAAGACTTCTTCGCAGTGCAAGTCTCAAAAGTGAGGAATCGGCCCTGACTGGCGAGTCAGTGCCATCTGAAAAGAACGCTGACGCAGAGGTTAGTGAAAACGCTCCTCTTGGAGACAGAAGCAATATGGTATTTTCCGGCTGCAGCATTACCTACGGTACTGCTACCGCAGTAGTTACCGCCACCGGAATGGATACCGAGATGGGCAAAATTGCAAATCTTCTTGATAACGAAGAAGACACCCAGACTCCCTTGCAGCAGAAACTGGCCAATCTTGGCAAGTATCTTGGCATAATGGCCCTTGCCGCCTGCGCCATCATCTTCGTAGTTGGCCTTACAAGCGGTATTCCAGTCCTCGAGATATTCATGACTTCTGTATCTCTGGCAGTATCGGCTATTCCAGAGGGCCTTCCCGCTATTGTAACCATTGTCCTGTCTATCGGCGTTCAGCGTATGGTAAAGAAAAACGCCCTTATACGCAGGCTGCCGGCTGTTGAAACTCTGGGCAGCGCATCAGTTATCTGCTCCGATAAGACCGGTACTCTCACTCAAAACCGCATGACCCTTACAAAGGCATATTTTGACGGCGCCCCTGATACTGAAGATATTAGCAGTGATAATACGGAAAACATCCGCACTCTTCTTATGTACGGCGCTCTCTGCTGCGACGGCTCTGTAAACTTTGATGGCGATGAAGAAATCCATATCGGCGACCCTACGGAAACCGCCATTGTTCTGGCCGCACATAAAAACGGAATGCCTAAAGATGAACTGAGTGAAAAATATCCTCGCCTTGGCGAGATACCCTTCGATTCAGATAGGAAACTCATGACCACCATTAACAAAATCGACGGGAAAAATATAGTTATCGTAAAAGGCGCTTTTGATGTTATGGAGCCGCTGTGTGTTAAAGGCGATCTTAAGGCCGCAAAATCCATTGTGGAATCCATGAGCGAAAACGCCCTGAGAGTCCTGGCTGTGGCCTATAAGGAAATCGACGCTGTTCCGGAAACTCCCACTTCCGACGAGCTTGAAAACGGTCTTACATTTATGGGTCTCGTTGGCATGATCGACCCGCCGAGACCAGAGGCGAAACAGGCCGTTGCAATCTGCCGCAAGGCAGGTATCAAGCCTGTCATGATAACAGGCGACCATGTTGTAACCGCCTCCGCCATCGCCAAGGAACTTGGTATCATGGAAGATGGCGACAGGGCCATAACCGGTACCCAGCTTGACGCCATGACCGATCGGGAGCTTGATAATCAGGTTGAAAACATTTCAGTTTACGCCCGTGTATCTCCTGAAAACAAAATACGCATTGTAAAAGCATGGCAGCGCAAAGGCCAGGTCGTATCCATGACAGGCGACGGCGTAAACGATGCACCGGCTCTGAAAGCCGCCGACATTGGCTGCGCCATGGGTATAACAGGCACCGATGTGGCCAAAGGCGCATCTGATATGACGCTTACAGACGATAATTTTGCCACCATTGTTGACGCTGTCCGTGAGGGTCGTGGCATTTATGCCAATATCAAAAAGGTAGTTGGCTTTTTGCTTGGCACAAATATCGGCGAAGTCATCACTGTGTTTACAGCCATGCTGCTCTGGCATAAAACCCCTCTGCTGTCCATGCAGCTTCTGTGGATAAACCTTGTTACCGATTCCCTGCCGGCTATCGCTCTGGGCATGGAATCTGTTGAGGCCGATGTTATGGACCACAAACCGAAGCCAAAAGACGAAGGCATCTTCGCAAACGGTCTTGGCATTCGTGTGGTTCTTCAGGGTATGATGTTTGCAGCTCTTACCCTTATAGGCTTTAACCTTGGACAGAGCGTTACAGGCACTCTGGCCGGCGGCCAGACTATGGCATTTATGATACTTGCTCTTTCTCAGCTAGTTCAGGCCTTTAATATGCGCTCTGAACATTCACTCTTTAAAATTGGGCCTTTCTCAAACCGCACTCTCAACTTGGCTGTACTGGCCTCTGTGGCTCTTGTGGCTATTGTCCTTTTCACACCTTTAAGGATCGCTTTTGGCCTTGTTCTTCTGCCCATACACCTTTATTTCATTGCTTTAGGTCTTATCTTCGTACCTCTTGTTGTTATGGAACTTTCTAAGGCCTTCGGACTTATTAAACACAAGCACTGATTTACAATTAAACAAGCCGCCTTTTTATCCGGCGGCTTGTTTTAAAATCAAATTATGGTGATAAAATGAAAGATAAAGAGAAAAAAGATATCACATTCTGCGCTTTCTTCCTTTTGCTGTATGTATTATAATTATCTGCGCCTATCTGCTCTCTGACGCGGAATTTAATCCAAACAGCATAGTCTCTTACGCTCCAGAAAACACTCTTAAAGCCGTGGCTTTTCTGCTTTTACTGTATGCCGTTAAGAGTTTGACAATTTTTATACCGATTATTATCATGCATATAGCCGGAGGATTTATGTTTTCAACACCTCTGGCACTTATTGTGAATATAACTGGCACGGCTATCTCCCTAACTTCGCCCTATATTGTGGGAAGAATCTCCGGATCTGATCTTGTAGATCGAATAAACCGCAAATTCCCTAAGCTTGAAAAGACAATAAACAATACTCAGGGCAGCAATTTTTTCCTCTGCTTTATCCTGCGTTCAGTATCATGTCTGCCAGAAGACGCCATCAGTATGTTTATGGGCGCAAGAAGGATGCCCTTCCAGACCTATTTCTGGGGCAGTCTATCAGGCACAATACTCTCTATCATTACAGCTACTTTGATAGGCTCCAGTATCGCAAATCCTTCTTCTCCAATGTTTTGGATATCCGTGGGACTGACTGTGATAATCAGCGTCGGTTCAATTATTGTCTATTTTTTGTGGGGACACAGAAAGCGCAAAAAAGAAGTATAACTTACGATATTCCTGACGCACATATTGCCATGGGCAAAGCTATAGGTAAATAGTCGCCCGTGATCTGATATTCGGCTTTATTTACAAAACCGGGACAGCCCGGTGATAAAACAGGATGTAATTTAAGGAGGCTTGAAATATGGGTCCTAACACCGAACAAGGGAAAAATCTTTCTAAATGGCTTATCGGGACTGCGACGGTCTGCATTTTAATCTATCTTGGCGTAAAAAATATGAATGTGGTGGCCGGGGCGGTATCCTGGGTGGCCGGCCTCCTGTCTCCTCTTATACTGGGATTCTTTTTCGCGCTGATTTTAAATGTGCCCATGCGCTTTTTCGAGATGCGTCTCTGGCCAAGGACAGAAAACCCAACTCTTAAAAAACTTAGAAGACCTGTTTCCTTCATCATTTCCCTTGCGGTCATTTTAGCTGTTATAGTCGGTATCGTATGGCTAGTCATACCGGAACTTGTAAACGCCGTGATGGTTATTTCACAGAGCATTATCGATTTGATTGGGGACCTTACCGCCATGGACCAGCAGGCTCTGTCAGAGCTGCCATTCGGCAAAGCACTTCTGAGCATTGACTGGGAAGGTATCATTAGCTCTCTTCAGACATGGCTTAAAGACCAGGGCGGAACGATCATGGACACCGCCTTTAACACAATCGGCTCCATCGTGGGCGGTGTATTTAGCTTCTTTATCTCGCTTATTTTCGCCGTCTATGTTCTGTTTGGAAAGGAGACGCTGAAAAAGCAGACTATCCGCTTAATTAACGCCTGGTTTCCGAAAAAATTCGGCGCCTGGTTTATCCATGCCGCCTCTGTGGCAAACACCAACTTTAGAAATTTCGTATCAGGACAGACACTTGAAGCTGTTATCCTTGGATTTTTATGTATGGTAGGTATGTTTATCCTCCGTCTCCCCTATGCCCCCATGGTTGGCGCGCTAGTAGGTGTTACCGCCTTTATCCCTATCGTCGGCGCCTGGATCGGAGCCATAGTGGGTGCTTTTATGATTTTTACAATAGCGCCTGTAAAAGCGGTAATTTTCATTATTTTTCTTCTTGTCCTTCAGCAGCTTGAGGGAAATATCATATACCCAAAAGTCATGGGCAGCCGTGTAAATCTGCCGGGTATATGGATACTTGTTGCCGTTACAATCGGCGGCAGTATCGCCGGCCCGCTAGGAATGCTCCTGTCTGTGCCCATTTCCTCTACCGCCTATGTTCTGCTCCGTGAAGCTACCCAGGCTAGGGAGCAAATGCTTGCTCTTGAAAGCGACACTAAAGACATAGGCAAATAGGCAAAAGAAAGTATAATAAACACATTAACAAAGAGCCCGTAAAATCCACTGAAAATGGATTTTACGGGCTCTTTCAAACCTTATTTTATGAACATGGCATCGCCGAAGCTAAAGAACCTGTATTTATTCTCAATTGCCACGTTGTAGGCATTTAATATATTCTCCCTGCCTGCCAGGGCTGAAACCAGCATTATGAGCGTGCTCTCCGGCAGATGGAAATTTGTTATAAGGCAGTCGATGCATTTGAACTTATAACCGGGATAGATAAAGGCGTTTGTCCAGCCGGCGTATGGCTCAAGATGCCCGCTGTCCTCCGCTCTGGATTCCAGTGTCCGGCATGATGTAGTGCCTACTGCGATAACTCTCTTGCCGCTTGCCTTCGTCCTGTTTATTATATCCGCCCCCTCCGGCGAGATGACGCAGTACTCAGCGTGCATTTCATGGTCCTCTATATTGTCCGCCTTTACTGGCCTGAATGTGCCGAGACCAACATGAAGGGTGATATAAACGATATTTACTCCCTTATCTTTTATCTTCTCAAGCAGCTCATTTGTGAAATGCAGTCCCGCAGTTGGAGCCGCGGCAGAGCCGATTACTTTGGAGTATACCGTCTGATAACGCTCGGAGTCCTGAAGCTCCTCGTGGATATACGGCGGCAGAGGCATTTTTCCAAGCCGCTCCAATACTTCAAGGAATATGCCCTCATAGTGGAATTTCAAGAGTCTGTTTCCGCCCTCAACCTGGTCAATGACCGTAGCCGTCAGCTCTCCTTCACCAAAGGACAGCTCCGTTCCCGTCTTTGTTTTTTTACCGGGCCGTGTAAGGCACTCCCAGACACCGTCCCCTTTGTCGTTTAAAAGGACAACTTCAACGGCGCCGCCGGTTGGCACCCTTGTGCCAAAAAGCCGGGCCGGTAAAACACGGGAGTTGTTGAGGACAAGACAGTCCCCCGGCTCCAAATAGTCCACTATATCATAAAAATGTCTATGTTCAATTTCCCCTGTCTTTTTATCCAGTACCATGAGCCGGGAGAAGTCCCTTCGCTCTATTGGCGTCTGGGCAATAAGCTCCTCAGGCAGGTCAAAATAAAAATCTTTTCTCAGCATTTATAAAATACACCTTGTTCCTTAGCTGATTGTTGTTATCTCTGTACCCTCGAAATAGAAGGTAAGAATGTCTTTATATGTCTTGTCGTAATATTTTGCCATTGAATATGCGCCATACTGGCTCATGCCGATATGATGGCCGTTGCCGCTGCCGGATATGGTGTATACAGTATCAGCGCCGTTTCCAGAGGAGACGCCGGACTCTGAGATTTTTTCAGTTCCGGAGTCGGTGATGGCGTAAACATTTTCAGAGTCAGCTATCTTATCTGATCCACCATCGCCGATGGCGTAGGCATCATCAAAGCTCTCGATATATGAGTCGTCTACATATATCTTTCCGTCAGAGCCACCTTCGGATGTTATTGTGAATCTCTGTGAGCTGAGACCGAAAACAGCTTTGGCGTTTGACTTGGAAAATGAGTAAGTTTTTCCCCTGTCGTCTGTAAATGTAACTGTATACACATTTCCAACGTCTGTAAGCTTCGTTATCTCGCAGTTTACGATGTTGGAGCATGGATAATTCTTGCTCTGCAAAAGCTCAGTCAGTTCAGCGCCGGTATATGTCTTTGTGTAGTAATAACCAGGTATGCTGTCTGCAATGGCTGTCTCGTATGGGTCAACCTTGCCCTTGAGATATGCAATAGTGGCTGACCAGACATTTTCGGTGTTTTCAGTAGCACCGCCGTCGGAAGAACAATAATATGTAGTACAGATACTTCCATTATAAGTTAGGAACATGCCCTTGGTCTCGTCTACTGCTCTGTTGGAATTTGACGTGCATCTTGCCGTTCCTCTGTAAACCTGACAGTCGGCAGTGTTACACAGATCAAACCCGTATGAGCTGTGCTTGCTGCTTGAGGCAAGGTTTGTTACAAGATAGGATCTTGCACATATTGCCTGGGCTTTCAGGGCCTCAAGAGGCCATGAAGCGCTCATTTCGTATGTTATAACGCATTTTACATAGCTTTCAATGTCAACAACATTTATAACCGTAAGGTTTCCGTTGCTGCCCCTGCGGTACTCAAACATACCGAAATAGCAGTTGCTCTTAAACCAGGTCTGGGTGTTCGTGCCCTTTGGCTTTACGCCCAGATACTTTGACGTTCCACAGTCAAATTCCAGAATTATCTCATCAGTGCCTGTTATAACCACCGCCACAGTGTTAGATGTACCGGAAGATATGGAGTAGCCCTGATTGAGAGAGAGGGTCTCTGCCGCAGCCTCGGCTTCAGCACGGCTTGTATAGGCGCCGGCGCAAACATAAAATGACCCGTTCTCATATTTCGGGAAGGCATTTACCGAGGTAAATGTGTCAGCCTTGCTCCGTGCCTCAGAATAAGAACTGTAAGCCGTCTCAAGCTGGATATGGAAGCAGCCCACAACAACATCTGCGCTGCCGGAGCCAAGTATGGCGTAGTTGCCCGTAGATGAGTTGTAGTACATATTATAGTCGGCTATCATGGAGATTTTTCTCTCATCTGTGCTTGCGCCGATTGACACAAAGTTTCTCCTTGAGTCGTAATAACCGAACTCATAGCCGCTGCCAACCTCATTTTCAAGGTTTGCCCCGGGCAGAGCCGAGCTGCCGTAATAAAGTCCTATCTTATAATTATCCACTGAAAGTGTAAGCGCCTCCGCGGAAGAGTTCTCAGCCGAAAACGCAAAAACACCAAATAATGAGAATAAAGACAAAACAAATGATATTGCTTTTTTTGATGCTTTAGTCATTGTAGTATCCTTTCCAATTTCCGCGAATTTTATCGAATTACATCTCATTATATTACAAAACACACTTATTTTCCAGTATAAATAAAATCCAACCAAAGATTTATGCAGACAAAAACAATTTTGGAGGAATTGACTTGAAAACACCTGTATTTACCGGCTCTTCAGCAGCCATCGTAACCCCATTCAAAAACGGAAGAATAGACTACGAAAGCTTTGAAAACCTTTTACGCGACCAGATTGAAGCAGGCAGCGAAGCTGTAACTGTCTGCGGTACCACCGGTGAGGGTGCCACCCTGACCCCGGATGAGTACGTAAGCGTTTTGAAATTCGCCAAAGACACCCTGGGCACAAAATCGAAAGTTATTGCCGGCAGCGGTACAAATAACACCGCAACTGCCATCGAGAAATCAAAAATCGCCCAGGACTGCGGCGCCGACGCTCTGCTTATCGTTACACCATACTACAATAAGACAACTCAGGCCGGGCTTATCTCCCACTACTACGAGATCTCCCGTGCCGTGGATCTGCCCATAATTTTATACAACGTCCCCTCCCGCACCGGCGTATCATTTTCCGCTGATACATACAAGACCCTATCGGAAATTGAAAGCATCAACGGCGTAAAAGAGGCGTCTGGAAACTTTGACCTTATCGCAAAGACAAGAATACTCTGTGGTGATAATCTCAATGTCTGGAGCGGAAACGACAATGAGACCCTTGAGATAATGGCCCTGGGCGGCCGTGGCGTCATCTCCGTTGCCGCGAACCTTATTCCAAAAGTAATGATGGATCTCACGGACCTGTGCGACGACTGCGAGTATGATATGGCAAGAGAGCTTATGTTCAAATACTACGAGCTTATGAGCGCCATGTTCGTTGAAGTAAACCCCATACCAATAAAAGCCATTTTATATCTTGCAGGAAAATGTGCCCCTGACACGAGACTGCCACTTGTAGGTCTTGGCAGCCAGAACGAGGCGAAAGTTCGCAAAATTTTTGAAAAATACAAAAGCATGGGCCTTATTTAAGACCCACGCTTAAGTTTGTGAACCGTATTGTAATTGGGATTTAATATTATCAGCGCCGCTTTTCGCCATCACAGGCGCATAAATTCCCTTTTTACGGCGTATCCAGCACGAAGAAATTACTCCCCGGTTTCCGCCCTTACGTTCTCCTCGCAGGAACGCATGGCCATTATTGTCATCTCAAAGAGCTTATTAAGATCCCAGCCAAGAGTCTCTGCTCCGTCTTTAATAACGTCTCTTGAGCAGCCGGCGGCAAATTTCTTGTCCTTGAACTTCTTTTTAAGGCTTGAAACTTCCATATCCATAACGCTCTTTGACGGGCGCATTTTCGCAGCGGCCCAGATAAGGCCTGTCAGTTCATCGGCGGCAAAGAGCACCTTTTCCATCTCATGCTCCGGCTTCTCATCTGTGCAAAGGCCGTAGCCGTGGCAACATACTGAGTGGATGAATTTATCGTCGAAACCGTTTTCCCGGAGAAGCTCCACCGCTTTTACGCAGTGCTCTTCCGGGTAAAGCTCAAAGTCGATATCGTGGAGCAGTCCAACCATTGCCCAGTAGTCTGCCTCGTCGCCATAGCCCAGCTCATTTGCAAAGTAGCGCATTACCCCCTCAACTGTCAGGGCGTGGGTTATATGGAAAGGTTCTTTATTGTATTTTTTCAGGATCTCAAGACCCTCGTCTCTTGTTATATTCAAAACTATATTCTCCCCTTTATAAAATTATGGGCGCCTTCCGGCGCCCATAAAAAGTTTCAAATTATTCAGCTTCCGCTGCTTTCTTAGCGTCTTCGATAACTTTCTGCTGTACCATTGCCGGAGCTTCCTCATAGCGGACAAACTTGCATGTGAAGGAGCCTCTGCCCTGGGTCATGCTACGAAGGTCAATTGTGTAGGAGCCCATCTCAGCCATAGGTACCTCAGCCTCAACGATCTGCATGCCGTCTTCAGCTGTCATACCAAGAACTGTACCACGGCGCTTGGAGGAGATATCGGACATGATATCACCAAGGTTAGCGTCAGGGATAGTAACCTTCAGAAGGCCAATAGGCTCAAGGATAGTCGGCTTAGCCTTTGGAATACCATCCTGGTAAGCAAGACGAGCCGCTGTCTGGAAGGCCATATCGTTGGAGTCAACCGGGTGGTAAGATCCATCGTAGAGTGTTGCCTTCAGGCCAACGAGAGGATATCCAGCAAGAACACCCTTGCTTATGGAGTTTCTCAGACCCTTTTCAACGGATGGGAAGAAGTTTTTCGGAACAGCGCCGCCGAATACTTCCTCAGCGAAGATCATATCGTCAGTCTCATCCTGTGGCTCGAAGCGGATCCAAACATCACCGAACTGACCGGAACCACCGGACTGCTTCTTATGACGGCCGTGAGCTTCAACTTTTGCCTTGATCTTCTCACGGTAAGCAACCTTTGCAGGCTTCAGCTCTGTCTCAACGCCGAAACGGGATTTCAGCTTGGAGCAGAGAACATCTATCTGGATATCACCGGCGCCGGAGATAACCATCTGCTTTGTCTCCGGATTGTTAACCAGTGTAAAGGAGATATCTTCTTCATTAAGTCTTGTAAGGCCGGAAGCAACCTTGTCGTCCTGACCTTTTGTCTTAGGAGCGATGGCAACAGAATAGCACGGCTCAGCAATGTCGATAGCAGGCATTGTAACCTCGCTCTTCGGCAGGCAAACAGTGTCTCCTGTCTTCCATTCCATCTTACCGATTGCGCCGATATCGCCGCAGCCGATTTCCTTGATCTCAGTTGTCTTCTTGCCGCACATTGTGTAAAGACGGCCAAGCTTATCTGTAGATGCTGTGCGTGTATTTTTAAGAGCTACATCCGGTGTAACCTTGCCGGAGAGAACCTTAATAACAGAGAACTTACCGAACTGGTCGGAAACTGTCTTGAATACGAAAGCAACTGTCGGGCCATTAGGATCGCACTTAACTTCGTTGCCGTCAACGTCAACAGGAGCCTGGAACTCATCTGGAGACGGAACATAGTCAACGATAGCCTTCATAACAGATTCTGTACCAATGCAGCTTATTGCGCTACCGCAGAGAACAGGAACAACAGTGCCGTCCTTCATGCCGAGCTTGATACCCTGGATGATCTCCTCCTCAGAGAGCTCCATTGTCTCAAAATACTTCTCCATAAGCTCTTCGGAGGCGCCAGCGGCTGTCTCAACGAGAGTCTCACGGAGGGCTTCAACCATGTCGGCGTCCTCAGCAGGAACGTCTACTTTTACAGTCTTGCCGCCTTCTGTCTTGTAAGCAACATTGTGAACTATATCTATAACGCCGTTACCGCTGCTCATTGGAGCCGCAACTGCACAGACGATGCTGCCGTACTTCTCCTGGAGTGCGGAAAGAACCTTTGAGTAGTCGCCGTTATCCTCATCTATCTTGGAGATGTAAAATACGCAGGGTACTTTAGCGTCCTTAAGTGTCTTCCAGCTTCTCTCAGCGCCGACGGCGATACCGTCTTTTGCTGTGCAGAAGATTATGCCTGCTTCAGCTACACGAACTGCCGCTGCCGTCTCACCTGCGAAGTCGAAATAACCCGGGCAGTCGATAACATTTATCTTTGTCCCGTTGTACTCAACAGGCGCGATGGACGCGGAAATCGTGATCTGACGTTTGATCTCTTCTGCGTCATAGTCGCAGACCGTGTTTCCATCTGTAATTTTGCCCATACGGTCAATTGCGCCTGTCAGGAAAAGCATACTCTCAGCAAGGGTTGTTTTACCGCTGTCGCTATGGCCTAAAAAGCAAATATTGCGGATATTTTTGGTGGCGTAGCTCATTTTTTAATTTCCTTTCTATCTAAACTTTGTAAGAATTGACTAAGAGAAATTATACACTAACATAATTTAAATTACAATAAATTTTTCTCGAACCTTCAAATGCCTATCGCCGGCTGCAAATGATTATAAGAAGATAGGCTATTGCCTGTATAATCATCATGTATATAAGAAGATTCAGAGGCGTATTTACTATGAAAGTGCCGCTCCAGCACAGAAGGAAAACAAAGGCAAGACCCACAACCGAGCCTATGACCGCGATCATAGTGAGGATCGTCGTAAGGTTTACCATCTTCCTGCTGTTTGATATTACAGAGGCAAATGGGCCAAGCCCTGACCTGTACGCTACCGCAAGAGTCTCCCTGTGCTTTGAGCCCTCCTCAGAGGATATTCTGTAACAGTCCTCGATTGGTATGTATTCTATCCCGTCAACGGAGACTTTGAACCGCTGCTGAAGCATGTTCGGCGTAAGGTTCGCGTCCTTCGCCGCAAAAAACAGGCTGATTTTCGATTTGAGAACCGATATCATCGCCCGTCTTACGGAGTTTGACGGTGTGTAGCTAAGACTGAAGGCCGCGGCGACTTTTTTGTTTACCGCCGTGTAAATGGCGTTTCTCTCGAAAATACTGTTAGGTATCCTTACTCCCATAAGGTTCATAAATCCCGCAGGACCAACAAGAACTTCATCTGAGAATACTCTGCCGCCAAGGCCGCCCCCTTCATAGAAGGAAAACTGGTCAACTTTCAGTCTGTTTATTCCCTTTGTCCTCATGAAATCCTCAAACACGTCAGAAAGCCCTGACCCGGATTTCATGATAATGCTGCCTGTATAGCCGATAACACGGCTTGCCTGGGCGCCTTCTATTATCTTCACTCCGGACATTGATACCGTGCCCTTTGGGAAAATGTCGCTGTCCACGATAAGAGCGCCGTCAGCGCTGCATATCTCAACTGCGCCGCGCCAGCCGGCAATTACACTGCCGCTGCTTCTCATCTTCTTTGTAAAAAGCCTAAACGGCAGGCCGTAGGCGATAACCGCCAAAAATGAGGCGGAAACCGACAGCATTGACGCCAGGGAGTGTATGAATATGCTGCTCTCGTTTTTAAGAAATACCGAAAACAGAGCCAGCAGAAACGATGCGGCCATAAGTACCGGTGAGAAATAGCCGAAGGCGTCCTCGGCAAGGTCGGAGGATGTGGCCATTCTCCAGAAGCCGGAGAGGTCTCCCTGGGTCTTTTTCAGTATGTATTTGCCCTCTATGCTGTCATCGTCAAGGACGATTGCCGAAGGCTCTGATGAGGCCACAGTTGCCTTAAATGACTCAGCCATTGCCAGTCTGTAAGATTTTCTGCCTAAAACAGCGAAATATATTGCACAGATGGTTATAACTGAGTACGGAAGGCCCATCGTCATGTCCTTTTTGAGTAGTATCACAAGGCCATCGACGAAATTTATAACCGCAGAGAACATTATAAGAGTCTCAGAGCCCGGCTTCAGGGCCATAAGGTCCGATACGCCGCTGATGAGCACCTCTATACCAAGGGCCATTGCCAAAAGCTGCATTATCAGCAGAACGCCGGTGATAAGGTACTGGTCTTTGCCCAGAAGCGGTATTGACACGCCCATCTCGAACATCACGTTTATGGCCACTGCCATTATGCCGATAACAAGTATTATCATCTCACGAAGGGCCAGAGAAGCAAGACCGCCGATAAATCTTCTTGTCTCCTCTTTATATGGTGGCTCTTCCTCAGGAATATAGGGCTCTTCATCCTCGTCCTCAAAGGAGTTTTCATACTCCTCTTCAGCCATGGCCCGCCTTTTCTTGTATTCTACGCTCTTTCTGTTTAAAAATCCGGCTATCTTGTCAGCAAGGTTCACCTGCTGGATATAACCTTCTTCATCATCGTCATCATCATAGCCGTCGGCATCAGCGTATCCGCCCTCGTTTTCACCATGGGCACTTTTCTCTTTTAAGCCCGCGGCTTTTGTTTTTATCTTATGGAGGAAAGCTGATACAAAAGACGCATCCCTATTTTCCTCTTCCCCGTTTTCCGTGTTTTCTGTATTTTCCGCATTTCCCACGGTCTCGGCTTTATCAGATGTGTTTATAGAGGCGCTGTCTTCCCACAGATCGTCTCTTTTTCTGCCTAAATTGAACGGCCAGAACTTTCCAAGGCCAGCCTTTTTCTCCTGGCTCTCGGAGCGGTCATCATTTTCCGATATGCGGTCAGAATCATATTCCCCGCTGTATGTACTCTCATCGTCGGAAGATACACCAGCGCCGGAAATTCTGTCCTCCTGGACATCTGACATATCTTTACTGTCTTCCTCCGCCTGGACATTTTTTCTTCTGCGGCTGAAAAATCCGCCTTCAGACTGACTGTATACGTCTTTTTCCTCATCCAGGCTGTCTTTTTCCATGCTGACGCCAAGCCGGTCGTCCTGGTATTCCTCATACTCTTCGTCCGACTTTGTATCTTCCTTAGCGTGCTTTGACTTCCGGGAAAAGAGATGGCCAAAGCCGCCCTTTTTCTCATGGTGAGCCTCTTCTATTTCATCGTCATCAGGCTCGTCCACTCTCTTATAGGCCGTTTCTTCAATCTTCTCGTCCCGGGCTTTTTCGCTTTTTTCTATCTTTTCCCTCTGCTCCTGACCCAGAACCTCTCTTACGATCTTTTCAGCCTCATCGTCCAGTATATCCGCCGGGGTTTTCTTTTCACCGGCGATATACGCGCTGCCTTTGTATTCAGCCAGAATGGACTCCAGAGAAAAGGATTCCTCTTCCTCGTAGTCGAAGTCGTCTAAATTCAAATCGTCAAGCTCATCTATTTTTCGTGCCATATAATCACCCACTGCCGAAATTTGTCTTTCTCTTACCCTCTTCTCTGCCTTACTATCTCATACATCACTACGGCTGCTGAAGCCGAGGCGTTCAAAGAGGAGATTTTTCCAAACATCGGTATAGAAATCTTAAAATCGCAGTTTTCTGAAACAAGTCTGCCCATTCCGTCTCCTTCGGAGCCGATTATAAGGGCAAGGGGGCCTTTAAAGTCCGTCTGCCAAAGGGTCGTATCCCCGTCCGCTGCGGTGCCGTATATCCAGACGCCTTGTTTTTTCAAATCTTTTATGGCCGCCGTTATATTTGGGACCCTGGCCACAGGCATATACTCAACAGCACCGGCCGAGGTTTTTTCCGTTATTGCCGTAATTCCGGCGCTGCGCCTTTTAGGGATTATTACCCCATGGGCACCGGCGCACTCAGCGGTCCTGATTATTGCCCCAAGGTTGTGGTGGTCTGATATCTCGTCGCAGATTATTATAAAAGGCGCTTCGCCCTTCTCCTGGGCCAATGCCAGAATATCATCCACAGAGACATAGCTCTTCACGCTGGCAAGGGCGATTACACCCTGGTGAGCGCCTGTTCTACTCATGTAGTCGAGCTTTCTCCTGTCTGCCTCAACAACCACCGTGCCCGCGCTGCGCGCCTTTGAGGCGATGTGTCCCAGAGCGGCGTCAGTCTCGCCCTTGGCGATGAAGATTTTGTCTATGGCACGGCCAGCTCGCAGCGCCTCAATAACGGCGTTTCTGCCCTCAATGGCCTGCTTGTCATCTTCACGTTCCTCAGGCATATCTTCACGCTCTCTGCCCTTATATGGGTCAAAATGCCTCTCTATTTTCTTCCTTGGCTTAAAATTATTTTTATTCATACCAAAATATCCTTAAATATGACATATTACGCGCAAAATTACTTTTACACTATAACACATATAAACAAAAACTTAAAGCACTATTTTATTCTCCTCTCTTTATATGGTTACCAAATCATTAAATTTTCCAAAATTTCTCCGACTTTTCCCCTTCTCTTCATTATGTGTTTATAATTATGTATATAATAATGTGATAGACTTTTATTTAAATATAATGTAAAATCAAATTGCTTCCATGTTATACGGAGCGATTTTCGAAATGGAGGATATATATGAAGTATTCACCTATGAGTATTATCGAGAGATTTTGCCAGAAACACCCTAATTTTGGCATTCCGAACCTGATGATGTATGTTATCGGCGGAAATATTCTGGTATATCTGCTCGTAATGATGTCTCCTAACAACAATTTCCTTTACGCGCTATACTTCAACTGGGACCTTATTCTCCAGGGTCAGGTCTGGAGACTTATAACATATATATTTATACCGCCTACATGGAGTTTGTTCAGCTTCCTCATCTCCCTTTATTTCTATTACATCATTGCTAAGATTTTGGAGATGGCCTGGGGTACGGCAAAATTCAGCTTTTATTATTTCTTCGGCGTTATCCTGACAACTCTCTACGGCATAATCATCAGCCTGGCTATGGACGCGTCCTATGTGGGCATCTCTTCATATTATTTGAACCTGTCCCTGTTCTTCGCCTACGCTACGCTGTTTCCTGACAACATTGTGCTTTTGTTCTTTATAATACCGATAAAGATGAAATACCTGGCCCTGTTCGATGGCATTTTGTTTATCGCCGGTATTCTCTCAAATCCGTTCCCACTGAACCTCTTCCCGCTGGTTCCAATACTGAACTACCTGATTTTCTGCTACGGGGATTTAAGATACGCAATCAAGGGAAATGTCAGCTTCAACAAAATGAAGTACTCAAAATCCGCCTCTCATTTCAGGCAGGAGACGAGGAAAACAGAAAAACAGCAATCTAACGCACCTTACCGGCATAAATGTGCCGTCTGCGGCAGAACCGACGCGGAGTATCCACATCTCCAGTTCCGCTACTGCTCAAAATGCGCGGGCTACCACTGCTTCTGTGAGGACCATATAAATAACCATATCCACTTTACAGAGTGATGTGTGTAAAAATAGAAAACCGGCTGAGGCTTTGTCCCCAGCCGGTTTTTTGTCTGTTATTTTATATTATGCCGTGCTTACCCATTTCCCCCGCAGGTCTTACTTCTACCATTAACTATGTCCCTACCTGTCTTTAAAACGCCGCCGCAGTCAGTCCGTATCCCTGACGGTTATTTGAAATTCCGCCGCTCTTGGGCTGTGCCCCGACGGTCTTATATTCAAAAGCGCTGGTATCATACTTACTTTTCCTTCCAGCATGTCATTTGCAAGCTGCAATACCCTTTAATCCACCGATATACCGGCGAGGCACTGTCTCTAACGCTTTATGGTGATCATACGTCCTATGTTGAATTAGGAGTAATCATAATATAAATTTACAGACGCAGTTCGTATCTTATGAGGATTTCAATAACAATAATGCAAAATAAAAAACCCGGCAAAGACAAAAGTCCGTGCCGGGTTTTTATCATGCTTTAAAAGCGGTCATTCTTTTTTAAACACTTTGGCGTAGTAGTCGTTATCTACAATGGCCACTGAATATTTAAATTTGGCCTTTACTATATTCAGAACGTCGGAAACATAGGTCTCAGAAACGTTTGCTCCCTCGTTTGGAGTAAAGGTGTCTGTGTTTACATCATAGCGTCCATAGTCTGATATCCAGCTCTTGTTGTTGAACATTACAAGTGCCGGGGCTGTGGACAGAATGTCCTGACCGATTATAAGTCTTGAGTCGTACTCAAGTCCGAAGATGTTTGCAAGCGTCGGCATAACATCAAGAGTTGAGCAGTACTTATCGACCTGAACAGTTTCCATCTCGCTGTTCCAGATACAAAGTGTCGTTCTGTAAAGCTCAAATGTCTCATCTACCGGACCGCCGTTGAGCTCCTCAATCTCATCTATTGTAAGGCCGTATGGATAGTGGTCTCCAGAGAACACGATAACTGTGTTTTCAAGCTTTCCAGCCTTTTCAAGTTCCTCAAGGAGATATTCCATTGCCTGGTCAAATTCCATATTGCAGGCGATATACGCTCTTGCAGCGTCAGAATATGGCAGGTCAGCAACATCCTGCTCGTGTTTTCTACTCATGGCGTTACCCTGGAAGTTGTACTCAAGGTGTCCGCTTACCGTCATATAGTAAGTGTGGAATTTGTCCTCATTTATATACTCAGGTATTGTTACTTCCATCATCTCAACGTCAGACTCTGGCCATGACATTGTTATATCAAGTCCGTGGTCGGCAGCCTTGAAGTTATAACCAAGGTTTGGATGGCTCTCGTTTCTGCCGTAGTATTCATATGTGTGGTTATGGTAAGCGTTGCAGGTATAGCCCAGCTCGCTGAACATATTACCGAAGCCGAAAGGCATATAGTTGCTGCCGGTTGCGGCAAATGTCCTGTACGCCGCGGTTGGTATAAGGCCCGTCATTGTGGTGTACTCACCGTCAGTTGTGGATTTATACCAAATCGGGTTATAGAAGTTATTGAAGACGAAGCCCTCATGGGTCATCTTATAAAGGGTCGGGGTATGGGTCTCGTCGATAGCCCAGGATGAGAAGCCCTCGGCAACGATCCAGATAAGGTTGTAGTCCTTAAACATACCAGTGTATTCGTTCTGTTTGGACGGTGTAAGGCCGCTGAAATACTCATGCATTTCCTTTATGGTCTCGTCTGACTCGTTGGCGATAAGAGAGTCAAAGTCTATCTCCATAACATTGTCCTTATAATTTACGGCGCCACCGCCTCCGCCGCCGGATATAGATGACAGGTCTCCCACGTCCCCAAGGTTTTCAGTCTTAGGGCTGATAAGGTTTTCAATATCAAGGCGCATAGTGGTCAGTATACCGAAGCGGTTTACAGACTCCAGCGGAGAGAATGTATTATAATAAATGTATCTGTAAGAGATGTTACCCTTGCTGTCCAGCCTTATGATAAGGCTTGTGAGAAGGAACAGTATAAGGGGTATAACAAGCAGTACAAGGCAGACCTGCCAGCCGTAGCCACGCTTGTAGAGAAAATGGTTGCCTGTGAACAGAAGGATTATAAATGGTAAAAAGGCGATGATGATTGCCGGCAGAGTTTTCCATATACCGGAGAACATCTCACGCCAGTAGTTTGAGATGGCCTCACCTGCCATTGTTACAGAGTCAATGGTTGTAAAGGTCTTGAAAATCGTGAAGTATACCGCCTGAACGCAGATGAGAACAGTTATGATACCAAGGGATATAAGCATTATCCTTTTGCAGGTTTTCCTGCCAAATGCCTCTGCGATAAACTGGATCGTAAAGCCCAGGCAAACAGAAAACAGGAAGGTATAAAATACCCCCTTAAATGGTATGGAGTTGTAGCACCTGATCTTCAGGAGCATTTCCAAATAAAATATAGATACAGGCATGTAAAAGAACCTGGCGAAATTCTTTAAAGAATATACAAAACCGGTTCTTTTTTTTCTGTGGCTTTCCATATTACACCTCTCAGATATTAGATATGATATTATTTCCTATATACTACATCAATGTAAAATTTTTATCAAGGTAAAACAAAGTTTTGATATATTACAAAATATTACAATGCTTGCTTTTTTACGATATATGCAATATTATATAATCTACATTAAAATAACGGAGGAAATAAAAATGTCTCTTGATACGAAATGGTTTGCCGACGTTGAGGCAAACATTCCCAAGGGCAAAGTCAGAACCCGTTTCGCCCCAAGCCCCACGGGCTACATGCATGTTGGCAATCTGAGAACCGCCCTTTACACCTATTTGATCGCCCGCCATGCAGGCGGCACCTTCATTTTAAGAATCGAAGATACCGATCAGGAACGTTTTGTAGACGGCGCCGTTGACGTCATATACAAAACAATGAAGGAGTGCGGCCTTGAACATGACGAAGGACCGGACTTAGGCGGCCCGGTAGGCCCTTATGTACAGACGGAACGTAAGCCTTTTTACAAAAAATACGCCGAGCTTCTTGTGGAGCGTGGCCACGCATATTACTGCTTCTGTGAAAAGACAGAGTCTGAGGAGGAATCCGGGGACTTTAATCGTGGTGATGACCCATGCCGTTTCCTCTCAAAGGAAGAAGTCCAGGCAAATCTTGATGCCGGAAAGCCATATGTAATACGTCAGCTTATCCCTCACGAGGGCACCACAACTTTCCACGACGAGATCTTCGGTGATATCACCGTTGAAAACGCCGAGCTTGACGACCAGGTGCTCATTAAAAGGGACGGGCTTCCCACATATAACTTCGCAAACGTCATTGACGACCACATGATGGGTATTACACATGTTGTCCGCGGCAGCGAATATCTGTCCTCTGCACCAAAGTATAACCTTCTCTATGAGGACTTTGGCTGGGAGATACCGAAATATGTCCACTGCTCCCCTGTTATGAGAGACCAGCACAACAAAATGAGTAAGCGCCACGGCGACCCATCTTATGAGGATCTTATCGCACAGGGTTATCTTACCCAGGCAGTTTTAAACTATGTGGCACTTCTTGGATGGAGTCCTGAGGGTGAGCAGGAGCTCTTCTCTCTTGATGAGCTTGTTAAGATCTTTGATCTCACAAGAATATCTAAATCCCCTGCCATATTTGATGTTGAAAAGCTCAAATATTTCAACAGCGAGTATATCCGTGCTATGGCCCCTGAGGATTTTGCCAAAGTGGCAGAGCCTTATATAAGAAGCGCGGTCAAAAATCCTGATATTAATCCTGCACTTATCGCTGAGATCCTTCAGCCAAGATGCGAGAAGCTTACTGACATTCCTGAGAAGATCAGTTTCTTTGATGAAATACCTGATTATGACACTGAGCTTTTCGTTCACAAAAAATCAAAAACTAACAAGGAAATTTCGTGTACAATGTTAAAAGAAGTCCTGCCTGAGCTTGAGAAAATCTCAGACTGGACAAAGGATAACATTTATAATGCGATGGTATCCCTTGCTCAGAAACTCGAAGTCAAAAACGCCACTTTGATGTGGCCTGTTAGAATCGCAGTTTCCGGTATGGCCGTAACTCCCGGCGGAGCCGTTGAGATTTGCCTGATCCTTGGCAAAGACGAGACCATAAGACGTATTGAAACGGCGATAAAAAAATTATAAGGAGAATGTTATGAAAAACTTTAAGAAAATTTTGTGCCTTGTTCTGGCTCTTTCCATGGTACTGGCTCTGGCCGCCTGCAATAACAGCTCAGACGGGGACAAAGACAAAGACAACGATCAGAAAACTGAAGGCAACGAAGTTACTGGAAATCCTGAACCGGAAACTTTTGAAGGCGACATCGAGTTTACTCTTCCAAACGGCGAAGGCAAGGTAACAGCTGTAGCTGACACTGAGGACTATGTTATCTCCTCAACAGACAATATGTTCACAATCATCAAGACCACAGATGACACTGACTGCACTTTTGCTGAGATCATCTATGAAGAGGGCAAAAAAGCTCAGGATCTTGCTCCTGACTACATCGACACTTATGTAGGCACTTTTGAAAACTATGAGTACCCTGGCACAATTGAGATAGGCGCTGACGGACTTAGCTCCGAAATGGTTATCGCAAGCAGCGACAGCCAGTATGTTGAGCTCTATCTTGTAGACCTTGATTCCGGCGCTCTTGCTATTATCGTATCTGTTGCAGCTGATGCTAAGGAAACCGAATATCCTGTACTTTACAACATCGTTGACACTCTTAAGATCACAAAGTAAGAAATAAAAATTTTTAATAATTTACTCCCTTATGGTGATAATAATCCCATAAGGGAGTGTTTTTATGTCTAAAAAAGCTAAAATTTTAATAACAAGCTACTCAGTATTTATTATATTCTGTCTTATATTAAATATTTATATTTTAAACAGGCGGCTAAATTATTATATAAACTACGCTGAAAATAATTATCAGCACGCCTTTACGGAACTTGTAGTCAATTTCGGTCAGCTTGACACGGCCCTGGAAAAGAGTGTCCACTCTAAAAGCCCCCAGGTCCTGTCAACCATGTGCGCCCAAATTTACGCAAAGGCCCAGTCCGCCCAGATGGCACTGGGTTCCCTCCCCTTTTCAAGTGAAGAGCTGGGCGAGACTGCCTCGTTTATATCCAAAGTCGGCGACTACTCTTATGTTGTCATAAAGACAGCATCAGACGGTGATGTGGACTCCGGTATTTACGACACGCTTTCACAGCTCTCGGCCACATCAAAAAACATAACAGGAAACCTTCAGAGTATGTACGAGGATATGTCGGCAGGCAATCTTACAATATATGATTTAAATGTAAAATACTCAGACCTTTCAAATGTGGACGAAGAAATGGTGGACGACAGCCTTCTTGACTCCTTTAAGGATATGGAAGCTGAATTCCCTGAAATGCCAACGCTGATATACGACGGCCCATACTCAGACGATGTGGACACAAACTCCTATGGACTTTTGGAAAATGAGGAGGAAATCTCAGAGGAAGAGGCTCTGTCTATTGCCGAATCCATTACAAATACCCAGGGTCTTCACCTCACCGGCACTACTACCGCACTTATGGAGTATTACACCTTTGAAAACGATGATCTTCGTATCGATATCTCCAAAAAAGGCGGCTACCCTGTTGCCATGAAGAGCTATAAAAACGTAGGGGCTTCAAACATCTCTGTTGACGAAGCAAAACAGAGCGCCAAGGAATTTCTTTACAATATCGGCTTTACCGGCATGGAGTCAAACTACTATATGACCCAGAACAACACGGCAATTATAAATTTCGCCTATAAGCACGGGGACTACACCTGTTACCCGGACCTTATCAAAGTTACAGTCTCACTTGAGGACGGATCAGTTTTGGGCTTCGACGCCGGAAACTATATGCGAAACCACACAGACCGTGATATCCCCGACGAGGCCTATGCCATGGATGAGTGCCAGAGCCTTGTTGGCGACGATCTTACCGTTGTAAAATCCGGCAGCGCCGTGATTCCAACCTATGGCAAGAAGGAAACTTTCTGCTATGAGTATATCTGCGAGGACGCGGACGAGAACACCTATCTAATCTATATAGACACCCAGACCGGTAAACAGGCTGATATTCTCACCTTGATTGAGGACGAAAACGGCTTCTTGACTAAGTAAAATCAGCCATTTCCGCTGTTTATCTGTACGCGCCGCTACTGTAAAATCACGAAAAAATTCAAAGAAAAACGCAGCCTTCTGGCTGCGTTTTTCTTTTAACCTGTTTTCCACCACAGGTTTTTCATAATCACTCTCAGTCATCAAACAGGTCGTCAGCAGAGCTCATTGTCTGGCCCGGCTCCAACTGAACTTCCTGTTTTGGAATTTGGGGCGCAGTACCTGTTACAAACTGCATCTCCTGCCACTGCTCCTTTGTTACAAGGACCTGTCTTGGCTTGGACCCTTCAAATGGGCCAACTATCCCCTTTTCCTCCATCTGGTCAACAAGCCTTGCGGCTCTGGAGTAGCCCAGTTTCAGTCTTCTCTGGAGCATGGAAACTGATGCCTGACCCATTTCAATCACAATGTCTACCGCCTCGTTAAAGAGAGCGTCCACATCCGGCTCCTCAGCTTTTCCGGCCTGGACAGGCTGCTGAGCCTTTTTATCCTGGGAGACAAGGTCAATTTCGTTTATTATCTCCTGGCTGTACTGAGCTGTACCGCTGCGTTTTACAAACTCAACAATACTCTCCCTCTCTTCGTCAGTTACCCATGTGCCCTGGATTCTGTATGGTCTTGACACGCCTGTTGGGCTATATAGCATATCGCCGTTACCCACAAGTTTTTCGGCGTTGCCGCCGGACTCAAGAATAATTCTCGACTCAAGATTTGATGAAACTTTAAGGGCGATTCTGGATGGGATATTTGCCTTCATAAGACCGGTGATAACATCGGCCCTTGGGCTCTGGGTGGCAATTACAAGGTGGACGCCAGCGGCGCGGCCCATCTGGGCGATACGCACTACCGACTCCTCAACCTCTTTGGCGGCGATCATCATAAGGTCCGCAAGCTCGTCGATTACCACAATAATCTGTGGCCTTTTCTCTCCGCCCTCAGTGCCGGATATGATTTTATTATATGACTCAAGGTCCCTGGCTCCAGTCTCAGAGAAGAGGCGGTACCTCTTCATCATCTCCGTTACCGCCCACTGAAGGGCGCCGGATGCTTTCTTTGCCTCAGTTACAACCGGGATCAGCAAGTGGGGTATGCCGTTATAAACCTTAAACTCAACCATTTTCGGGTCAACCATTATGAACTTTACTTCGTCCGGGGTGGCCTTGTACATTATGCTGAGGATAATTGAGTTAAGGCACACCGACTTACCGGAACCGGTGGTGCCGGCGATGAGAAGGTGTGGAAGCTTGGAGATGTTGCCCACGATGGCATCGCCGCTTATATCTTTACCGATCGCAAAAGTCGTCTTGGATTTGGCGTTTTTAAAGGCCGGGGAGTCGATTATCTCCCTTAAATATACAGTATTGATATTTTTATTAGGAACTTCTATACCAACTGTGGAGACTTTATTAGGTATTGCGGCTATTCTGACGCCGGAAGCGCCCAGTGCCAGGGCGATATCGTCAGACAGATTTATAAGCTTATTGAGCTTTATACCTATCTCAAGCTCCAGTTCATACCTTGTTACAGAGGGGCCACGTACAACATTTGAGATCTCCGCGTTTATACCGAAGCTTTTAAGCACAGTCTCAAGACGCCGTGTATTGGAACGGACCTCTTCTTTTGACTCGCCACCAGAGTTCTGAGGTGGGCTTGCAAGCAAAGACAGAGGCGGGAAAACATACTCCGGCTTAAGTTCATTTGGCTTTTGGGAGCTCTTTTCTATTTCCCTTTCTATATCCTCAGGGCTTGTCCCCTTATCGTCTTTTACTTCTTCTTCTGCTTCCGCCTTTTCTTCTATCTTTTCTTCAACAGGCTGTGGCGGCTCAGGCTTTTTATATGGCTTTTTGAAGGTATCGCTAATTATATCCGGGCCTTCAAAAGTACTCTCCTGGCTCTCCTCTGACGGTATGGATACATCGGCCTCGTCAGGAAAGCCGTTTATATTCTCATCGTTTACAGCGCTGTCAATCTCATCCTGAGATACATCTCTGTTCTGGTCGGAAATAAACTCGTCCGGCGTTTTTACTCCTGGGCGTTTATTGAAAAATCCTGAGAACATTCCCGGCTTTTTCACCGGCGCGTCCGGATTGTCAAGAGGGATGTCTATCTTTCTGCGTATAGCCTCGTTTTTCTCAGCGGCGCTCATGGCTCTGGCCTGACGCTCCTCTTTTATGGACTCGATCTTCTCCTGATCGCTTGTACCGTAGACGATCTCGTCCTTAAAGTCCTTATAGAACTGATCCTTTTCCTTTATACTCTTCTGTGTGGGGGCCTCAGACCTGAAAATTGCGCTGAGAGGTATACCCAAAGCGAAAACGCTGTCGACGGCAAAAAGGATTATGGTGATTATCCACGCGCCGATGGAGCTTAAAAGGAATGTGAGAACATAGGCAAATGTGCCGGAAATCACACCGCCGCCGGAAATTATAACGCCAGTTTCCCAAAGAGTCTTTATCATGGCCGTATTTTCAGGAAAGGCCGTACCCTTTGCAAGCTGGAACACCGCGCCGGCGAAAAACGGCACAAGCATAATGCACACTGTTCTGAAAATGGCGGTTTTCTTCCTGGAAAATGCCAGTATCCAGGCGGATATCAGAAGAGCTGGCGGCAGAAAATAGTATCCGAATCCGAAAAGTCCCTTAAACAAGTCGCAGAGCATTTTGATAACAGCTCCGTCGCTGTTTATGTAGCCAATAGCCAGAAAGATGCCGAGAAACAGGAAAATTCCTGAGAATATGTAGCTGTTGCGGCCGATTTTTCTGTACTTGCTGACTCGCTTGGAAGTACCGGACCGGCTTGTGGTATTTGGTTTTTTGTTGGCCGTGGAAGTCTTTTTCCCGGCGCTTGTAGTTTTGTTCGGCATTGTGAGTTCCTTTCAATCAGAGAATAAACGAAATAATTAGTGTTACAAGTCCCACAACAAAACAGTAGTACGATACAGATCTTGTCTTTGATTTTATTATTATATATCTTAAAAAAAGAAGCCCTATATATCCCGCCGCAGCGGCGAAAACAGTCCCCAAAAGATAGGACGGCACAAACGACAACTTAGCCCCGTCCAAAATCGCGTCCACGAAATTCATGGCCATGGAGCCTATAACCGCAGGTACTGATAAAAGCACCGAAAATTTTACGGCGAAATCCTTTTTAAGTCCGCAGGCAAGGCCCGCCGCCACAGTGGCGCCAGACCGGGACAGTCCCGGCAGCATTGAAGCAGCCTGGGCAAGGCCAATTATGCCGGCGTCTGATATCCTCATGTTGAGTCCGTTTTTCCTGCCTGTCTCAAAATTTTCCAGAACAAGCAAAATCGCTCCGGACACCATAAGGGCAAAAGCGATAAAATATGTATTGCTGTAAAGGCTTTCAACGGTTCTGTAAAGAAACAGGGCAAGGATCAGCGGCAGCGCGCCTACAATGAGCAGAACGCCCATTCTGGCACCTGCAGTAAGGCGGCCGTTTCTCTCCCGGTAGCCCATATCGTCAGTTTTTACAGCGGCGTCCACAAGGCTAGATATAACATTTTTGATGTCTCGGCCGTAAACCATAAAAATGGCGATAAGGGTGCCAAGGCTTAAAAAAACCTTCATCAGAAGAAAATCAGGCTCACGAATATTTGAGCCCAGTATATTTTTCAGGACCGACAGATGGCCTGTGACGGACACAGGCAGAAACTCTGTAAGGCCCTGAACAAATCCGAATAAAATCGACATCCACAAAGTCAAAAGACCCACTCCCGATATAATAAAAGTATTTATACACTATTTTTTATAATTATATCACATATGGATGTCAAAAACCACCGCAAATACTATTTTTCGCTCTTTGCCATGTCTATCTCATGGTGAAGATAGTCAAGGGCGTCGGAAAGACCTCCAAGCTGGTCTATAAGGCCGTAATTTACCGCATCTTCCCCGTCAACTATCGTGCCTACGTCCGCCGCCAGCTCACCTGTATTGAACATGAGATGGTTTAGTTTATCCCTGTTTATATTTGAGTTTTTCGTTATGAAATTCATTATCCTGTCCTGAATTTTGCCGAAATAGTCATAGGTCTGGGGAACGCCGATGACAACGCCGTTTAGCCGCACCGGGTGGAGAGTCATTGAGGCCGACGGGGCTATTATTGACCTTTTGGCCGCCACCGCAAGCGGCACGCCGATTGAGTGGCCGCCACCTAAAACAAGGGACACCGTGGGTTTTTTCATACTGGCTATAAGCTCCGCTATGCCAAGGCCAGCCTCGATATCGCCACCCACGGTATTTAAAAGCACCAAAAGCCCCTCAACATCTTTTGACTCCTCGATGGATGCAAGCAGCGGCATAACATGCTCATATTTTGTGCTTTTCACATCGCTTGGCAGTATCTGGTGGCCTTCAATCTGGCCGATTATGGTAAGGCAGTGGATCTTATAATCCCCGCCCTCAACAGTAACGGAGCCCATGTCCATTATCTGCTCTTTTTCATATTCAAATTCTTCTGACATATAAAACACCCCTTTAAATACAGTTTCTGTACTTAAAGGGGTGTTTATTCACATTAAAATTTTATTTTGATTTGTAAAGCGCTGCCATGCCCTTATATGTCATATAGCAGTCAAGCTTTGACACAAGCTCGTATGGCGCGTGCATTGAAAGCACTGGAACGCCGGCGTCGATAGTGTCGATATTCCTGTTTGCCATGAACTTGGCGATTGTTCCGCCGCCGCCCTGGTCAACTTTTCCAAGCTCACCAAGCTGCCATACAACGCCGTCCTCTTTGAACATGCGTCTTATTTTTCCAATGACCTCAGCAGAGGCGTCGTTGGAGCCGGATTTGCCTCTTGCACCTGTGAACTTGCAAACGCCGAGACCATAGTTTATCTTCGCATTGTTTCTCTTTTCGGATACCTCAGGATAAGTTGGGTCAAAGGCGTTTAAAACGTCCGCCGAGATGCAGAAGGAGTTTTCAAAGCAGCGGTACATATCCGCACCCTGGATTTTGCAAAGCTCAGACACAAAGCTCTCAAAAGCCTGGGACTGCATGCCTGATACGCCCTCAGAGCCTATCTCCTCTTTGTCCGCCAGAATGCAGATAGCTGTCTTTTCCGGTGCCGCACACTCCAAAATAGCTCTAAGCTCAGCGTAGGCGCAGACTCTGTCGTCATGGCCGTAAGCGCCGATCATGGATCTGTCAAAGCCCACATCCTTTGCCTTCAGGGCAGGAACAGCCTCCAGCTCAGCTGAGAGGAAATCCTCCTCAGTTATGCCGTATTTCTCGTTTAAAATCTTTAAAATATTGTATTTTACCTTGTCTTTTTCAGCCTCTTTGTCAGGTGCGCTGCCGATGACGATGTTTAAAGCCTCGCCGGTTATGCCCTCGCCCAGGGTCTTTTTGTTCTGGTCAGCTGCAAGATGAGGCAGAAGGTCAGTTATCACGAAAATCGGGTCATTTTCCTCGTCGCCAATGCTGACATCCACAACTGATCCGTCCATAAGGGCCACAACGCCGTGGAGCATAAGAGGCAGGGCGACCCACTGATATTTTCTTATTCCCCCGTAATAATGGGTCTTGAAAAAGGCGATCTCGCTGTCCTCATACATTGGCACCTGCTTTAAATCAAGCCTTGGAGCGTCAACATGTGCCCCTGCAATGTTAAGGCCGGCTTCGATTGGCATTTTGCCGATAACAGCCAGAATCAGGGCCTTTTTCCTGATGTTTTTATAGATTTTATCCCCGGCTTTATACTCTTTCCCGGGCTGAAACTCTCTAAATCCAGCCTTCTCAGCAAGATCTATGGCCGTCTTTACCGCAAGGCGCTCAGTCATGGACGCATCCAGGTACTTTTTATAGTCCTCGCAGTAGTCGTAGGCCTTTTTCACTTCATCGTCGCTTATTATCTCATAAGCGCTCTTCTGTTTATATAAAAGCTCTTTTTCCACGTTCTACTCCTCCAATATTTTCTCAAATATTTCAAAACACTTTTTCTCAAAGCTCTCTCTGTCATTATAATCGTTTCTTATGACAATATCGCAGTTTTCCTCGTAGTATTTATCGGATTTCTGGGCGGCGATACGCATTGTGGCATAGCCCATGCTGATACCCTCACGGCTCATTATCCTGTCAATCCGCAGTGATATTGGGGCTATAATTGCGACTATAGTGTCGCACATTTCTCCGGCGCCGCTCTCCACAAGCTCCACAGCGTCGATGGCGGCAAATGGGGCCTGGCTGTTTTCACTCAAAATTTCCATTATTCTCCGGCAGACATATTTATGTGTTATGGCGTTTAGGGTCTTTAACTCTATCTCGTCGTTAAAGACTATCTCACCCAGCTTTTTCCTGTCCAATGGGCCCTGAGAATTCAGAGCCGGGAAGGCGCTTTTTATCTCATTTATCATGTCGTCGCAGTTTAAAAGCAGATCGTGATAAACTTCGTCTGCGTCGATACAGACGCCACCCAGCTTTTTAAGCACGTTTAGAGCCGTTGTCTTTCCTGTTCCTGTTCCTCCTGTAAGCCCAATAATTTTCATAACTTTACCTCAATTTTTGTCCTGTCTCTTATTATCTCCGGAGTCAGCTCACCTAACCGGAGTATTTTCGGGACAGGCCCTGTCAGATCGATTATTGTGGACGCGACACCTGATGTGCACTGTCCGCCGTCGATCACGCACTCTATCTTACCGTCAAAATAGCCCAAAACCTCTTCTAAATTTTTTCCGCTCTCCATTCCGGAGATATTTGCTGACGGCGTGGCAAGAGGCACGCCGCTTTTTCTTATGAGAGCCAGAGTAAGATCGTTTTTCGGGGCTCTTACACCAAGGGTGTCAAGGCCAGCCGAGACGACTGACGGCACGCTGTCTCTTTTTTTAAGTATCATCGTCATTGGCCCCGGCCAGAAAGCCTGGGCCAGAATGTATGCGCTCTCCGGTATGTCCTCACAGACCTTCTCGGCATCCTCCATGCCCGTTACAAGCAGGTTTATTGGCTTTGTTTCAGGCCTGTTTTTCACTTCGTATATCTTCTCCACCGCGTCTGCGTTAAAACCGTCCGCTGAAAGACCGTAGACCGTCTCTGTGGGAACCGCCACAAGGCCGCCTTTTTTTATAATTTCCGCGGCGAGGGATATGTCGTCTTTTGTTACAATGGTTTTCAAATTACTCGCCTTCTGAACCTTTTAATTTTTCCGCCTGATCAGCGGTGATAAGAGCGTCGATTATCTCGTCAAGGTCGCCGTTTAAAATCTGCTCTAACTTGTAGAGGGTAAGACCGATCCTGTGGTCAGTTACCCTGCCCTGAGGATAGTTATATGTCCTTATCCTCTCAGACCTGTCGCCGCTTCCAACCTGGCTCTTTCGCTCTGCCGCAACGGCCGCAGTCTGCTTCTGCCGCTCAGCCTCGTAAAGGCGGGATACAAGTATGCTCATTGCACGCTCACGGTTTTTGTGCTGGCTTCGCTCGTCCTGGCACTCTACAACTGTGCCAGTTGGTATATGGGTTATCCTGATTGCGGACTCAGTTTTGTTTACATGCTGGCCGCCTGCGCCTGATGACCTGTAAGTGTCGATCTGAAGGTCCTCAGGGTTTATCTGGAAATCTATCTCGTCCATCTCCGGCAGCACCGCGACGGTAACAGTGGAAGTGTGTACTCTGCCGGAGGCCTCAGTCTCCGGTACTCTCTGGACTCTGTGAACGCCGCTTTCAAATTTGAACCGGGAATATGCACCCTCGCCCTCAACCATGAAAACGACCTCTTTAAAGCCGCCTCCGTCAGTCTCGTTAAGGCTCATTATGGATGTTTTCCACCGCTTTGACTCGGCGTACATGGAGTACATACGGTAGAGGTTATAGGCAAAAAGGGCCGCTTCGTCGCCGCCGGCTCCGCCTCTAATCTCAATAATTACGTTTTTGGAGTCGTTAGGGTCTTTCGGAATGAGAAGGATCTTTATCTCCTCCTCGATCTCCTCCATCTCCGCCTTTGTGGCTTCAAACTCCTCCTGAGCGATTTCTCTCATCTCCGGATCGCCCAAAAGCTCCTTCGCCTCATCATTAGATTCTTTGGCTTTCATATACCTTCTGTATGCGTTTACAACGCTCTCAAGCTCTTTCTGCTCTTTTGCATAGCGTGCATAGGCGGCAGGGTCAGTATATACCTCCGGCTCCTGCATTTTCTTTTCAAGTTCTATATACTTTTCTTCGATGGCTCTAAGTTTTTCTAACATAATATACCTCTTGAACAAATATAAGAAAATTTTATCATATCCCAGTCAAATTGTAAACGAGTCTGGAAAAAGAAACTGCC
Source organism: uncultured Oscillospiraceae bacterium (assembly GCA_944387845.1). Taxonomy (GTDB): domain Bacteria; phylum Bacillota; class Clostridia; order Oscillospirales; family Oscillospiraceae; genus CALXGH01. The sequence goes on along the minus strand of CALXGH010000008.1, from coordinate 2,404 downwards.
CAAATTCCCTATCCATCCAGTCAAAATGCACTAAACCTGTCAGTTAAATATTCCCCTTTTTGATATATAAGCATATATTTCACAAAAATATACTTGATGTTTAAGGCCCCAGCACTTATTATATAAGTAGCGTATAATGCCCTGTCGGGCTGGGCCCGGTGGGAGCTTACAGGCATTTAAATACATAAAATAACGGAGGTTCCATATGAGAGAATTTATTGAATCCTGCGATACCGTCGCCATCCCCAAACACTGCTCTGCAACAGGCTGCAATATTTTGGGCAAAAACAGCGACAGAGAAGTTGTTGAGGCTCAGCCTCTTCTCCATTTCCCGGCACAGGACCACGCACCTGGCGAAAAATGCAAATGCACCTACATCGAGATAGATCAGGTTCCTCACACCTACGCAATGATCGGTTCAAAGCCATGGTGGATCTGGGGCTTTGAGATGGGCGCAAACGAGTGCGGCGTTGCAATCGGTAACGAGGCAGAACATTCTGAGGTCGCTCCTGTTCTTGAAAACTCCCTTCTCGGCATGGACCTCCTCAGACTTGGTCTTGAGCGCGGCGCAACAGCCAAAGAGGCTCTTGATGTTATTATTGAACTTCTTGAAAAACATGGCCAGGGCGGCGCATGCAGATACGGCGGCACAATAGAGGAGACAGCTTACCACAACACATTTATTATCTCCGACCCTGATGAGATGTATGTGCTTGAGACAGTAAACCGCCAGTGGATCTACAAAAAAGTTAAAGACTGCCAGGGTATCTCCAATGTATACTCCACTCAGGAAGACTATGACGGCATCTCCGCCGGTCTTATTGACATGGCTATTGAGCACGGCCTTCACACACCTGGGGACAAATTCAACTTCATGAAGAGCTTTACCCTCTTCAACCGCAACGCACTCTCCGGCTACCCACGTTACAGATGGGCTGAGATGAAGCTCAAAGAGCAGAGCGGAAACCTTGACACTGAAAAGGTTCTTGGCGTTTTGAGAAGCCATTATGAGGGCACCTTCGTTGAGGGAATGTGGAGCCCTGTCTCCGGTTATATCCCCAGCGTATGTATGCACGGCGCTGATCCAAACGGCAGCCAGACTGCAGCTACAATGGTTATTGAGTACCACGACACAAAGTTCAAAGAGCTGCTCTATACATACTGGGGTTCTATGTGCCCGCCATGCTGCTCTATAATCGTTCCTTTCTATAACACCGGCTATATCCCTGAAAAGCTCGCCAAAGGTGAAAACGTATACTCTGACGACTCCTTCTGGTGGAAGGTAAAACGCCTTGTAACAGATATTGAGTCCAACTATGAGAAATACATTGAAAACCTGAAGGCTGTCCGTGGGGATATCGAAGCTAAATTCTACGCAGAGGCTAAAGAAAATGAGGCCAAAGCCCTTGAGCTTCTGGAAGATGGCAAAAAAGATGAAGCTTGCAAGCTCTTAAACGACTTTACAGACAAGTGTCTTGACATCGCTGAAAAGGCATATGACAAGCTTATCGTAGAGATAGAGGCGGACATGAAGGTAACTCCTCCTCAGGCTTACAGAAAGCCATACGGCGACAGGCTTAGAGAAAGAGCAAAGCTCAATTTCTAATCAGTCCTGCAAAATTATACTAAAAACAGGCCCTGCCTTTTGGCAGAGCCTGTTTTGCGTCTTTGTAGGCGGAAAGGTGCTTTTATAACACCATCTATCCCCTGTTTTCCGCCTCTATACCTTTTTTATACTCACGCCGCCGTCTTTTACCGTGGCAGCCAATCAGGTCAATTTTCCCCTTTTTTCTTTGATAGAATAAATGCCCCCATAACAAGCATGGGCAAAAGAACTCTAAGCATCAGATAACCGTTTGGATTAAAAGGGATATTGGCGTCGGCAAAAAGACCAATAATCCAGGCAAAAACAGTTGAAATCACGGCCGTCCACATTTTATATACCTCCAAGCAAGTGTAGTCTACTTACATAAAGTATAAATAAAACATGGGTGAAAAGCAATAACGGCCGCCTGCCAGCTCACCGCTGATAAAGGCAATTATGGACAACCTGTTTAAAAAATATTTTAAATAGGTATCGACTTTGGAATGTGATTATGGTATAATCTATTTAAAGATACTTTTAAATAGATAGGGGTGGTTCCCATGGCGATACAGGAAGTTCTGGCGGCTCTTGCAGATGACAATAGAAGAAAGATCCTGGAAAAGCTGAAAGCGGGCAAAATCAGCGCTGGCGACCTTGCCGCCGCCCTGGGCATGACTCCCCAGGCCCTGTCATATCATCTGTCGAAACTTAAAAAGGCCGACCTGATATATGAGACAAAGTACAAAAACTTTATCTATTATGAGCTGAATTTATCCATTCTTGACGAGGCCATATTGTGTATAAATAATCTGAGAGGAG
>CALXGH010000007.1 GCA_944387845.1 uncultured Oscillospiraceae bacterium | reverse complement strand
CTTATGATGGATATGATCCATGCGAATATGCAGCTGTCTATAGGTACGGCAATGGCCATAAAAAATGGAAAAGCTAATGGCGAGATGAAAGAGGGTCTGGAGGCCGTAAGCGAGTGCGACAGAAAATACAGCGACTTTTTACAGGAAGTTACATCCAGTGAGCTGTCAAAATTTTAACTTGAATGTGATGGGAACTTGTGGTATTAAATTATTTACAAACCCATGGAGAAAACGCTATGAAAAATGTTTTTGTCTCAGAAAACGCAAGTCCGGAGCTTGTCCGGTATCTGAAATATAAAAAGAAAGATATATTTTTTGTAAGGCCAGCAGGTAAAGTGTATAGTGCCGTCAGCGCCCACCCGGATATATATATGTGCAGGGATGAGGAGCGGGGCATCGTTATAAAAGGTAACCCCGATACCCTTGGGCGGGACTATCCTGAGAATATTATTTACAATGCTGTTATAATGAAAAATTACCTTATACACAATCTCAGATATACTGCAAAGGAAATCCTAGATTATGGGGAGACAATGGGACTAAAGCGTGTAAATGTTAAGCAGGGGTACACTAAATGCAGCTGTGTCGTTGTTGGCGGAGATGGAATAATAACCGCTGACGAGGGGATATATAGAGCAGTTAAAGACAATACGGATATTGATATTTTGAAAATCAGGCCGGGATTTGTATCACTGCCGGGACATGATATGGGCTTTTTAGGAGGCACATCGGGAAGAATAGATGTGGAGATCATTTTTAACGGCAATCTCTCTGCACATCCTGACTATTATGAAATATGCGACTTTATCGGGGCAAAGGGCTTTGATATTAAATACTTCCCGGAGTATGAGCTTACAGATATCGGCAGTATCATTGAAGAGTAAAATTGAGGCAAAATAAAAAGGCAGATGAAAATCATCTGCCTTTTGTTTTATTTAATAGCTGCTTTTGCTGTTTCGCAGAGAGCTGTGAAAGCTGCTGCATCATGGATAGCTGTTTCAGAGAGCATCTTTCTGTTCATCTCGATGCCTGCCAGCTTGAGGCCGTGCATAAATGTGGAGTAATTCATACCGTTTGCCTTGCATGCTGCACTGATTCTTGCAATCCAGAGTTTACGGAAATCTCTTTTCTTGAGCTTACGTCCTGTATAAGCGTATGTGAGAGATTTCATAACAGCCTGGTTGGCCATTTTATAGTGGGTGGACTTAGCTCCCCAATAGCCCTTAGCGAGCTTTAAAATCTTATTTCTTCTTTTGCGCGTCATCATCGCGCCTTTTACTCTTGCCATTTAAGTACCCTCCCTTATTTATAAAGAATCATGCGCTTAATTGCTGCTTCGTTTGTAACGTCAGCATAGCCGCCTTTGCGGAGCCCTCTTTTACGCTTTGTTGTTTTCTTGTTGAGGATATGGCTCTTATAAGCATGAGCACGTTTTACTTTGCCGGTCTTTGTGAGATTGAATCTCTTCTTCGCGCCACTATGAGTTTTAATCTTGGGCATTGTCTTAGTTCTCCTTCCAAACTTTGTATTTTACTTTACGGGTTTCGGTGACAGAAACATACTCATGTTGCGGCCTTCAAGTTTTGGATTCTTATCTACAACGCCAAACTCGGAGCAGCCCTCGGCAAATTTCTTCAAAAGCTCTTCGCCGATCTCTGTGTGAGACATCTCACGACCGCGGAACCTAACGGACACTTTTACACGATTGCCGTCAGAGAGAAACTTCTGGGTGTTCTTGATCTTTACATTGAGATCGTTTGTTCCTATACCAGGAGACATGCGGATTTCCTTGACCTCAACAACATGCTGGTTCTTGCGGGCCTCTTTTTCGCGCTTTGTCTGTTCAAAGCGATACTTGCCGTAGTCCATGATCCTGCAAACAGGAGGATTTGAGCCAGGAGCGATTTTTACAAGGTCATATCCGCTCTCTTCAGCAATCTTCAAAGCCTCGCCTGCAGACATTATGCCAAGCTGAGTCCCGTCTTCGCCAATAAGACGAACTTCTTTGTCGCGAATTTCTTCATTGATCTCATGAGTTACGTTACTGATTTTAAAACACCTCCATAAAGAATGGGAATATTTCCCCAGGAAAAACAAAGCCGCGGATACCTTTTGGCATCCGCGTACGCATAAAACCGCAAAAAACGGTGTTAAACGATGTTTAACCGCAGCGCACCTTTTTGTGGCCGGGTGAGGACGGGGATGCCGTTCCTACTTTGTTTTGCGGTAAGATTATATCAAAAAGGCTTGTTTATGTCAATATATTTGCCAAAATATTTTTTGATTTATTCTCTTTACCTTGTTTATCTTGTGCCTTTTATTAACTTTTACTTAAATTTTTTTGACTATATTTATGCGGGCTGGACGTGATACTCTTATTGTGATACAATAAATTGAATTTGTATAAGCAATCATATATTATTGCATTTTTATAGAGGATATGTAAATGAAAATAGATATTCTTGGCGTGAGATTCGACAGTCTGACTAAAGAGGACGCAGTTGAAACTGCTCTCGGCATGCTGGAAAATGGGGACAAGGGATATATTGTTACGCCTAACCCTGAAATTGTCTGGCTTTGCAGAAGTGATGAGCGCCTTAAAGATATAGTAAATTCTGCTGCCCTGGTATTGCCGGACGGCATAGGAATTATTTATGGTGCGAAGATTTTGGGCAGGCCCCTTAAATCCAGAATCCCCGGCATAGACTTTATACAGGGCGTTTTTGACAGATTGAAAGGCACAGGTAAGAAGGTTTTCTTGTTCGGGGCAAAACCTGGGGTGGCTGATGCGGCTGCCGAAAACCTTATGGACAAGTACCCGGGGCTCAAAGTTGTTGGCACTTGCGATGGTTATTTTGACGATGACAGTGTGCCAATAGATAAAATAAATAAAGCGAAACCAGATCTCTTAATGGTATGCCTGGGTTGTCCAAAGCAGGAAAAATGGATGGCGGACAATATAGGAAGGCTTGATGTAAAACTCATGGTTGGCCTTGGAGGATCTCTGGATGTGTTTGCCGGTACTGTTCAGAGAGCGCCTGAAAAATGGCAGAAAATGGGCCTTGAATGGCTTTACAGACTCATTAAAGAGCCCAAGAGGATAAAAAGGATGATTAAACTTCCGGCGTTTGTGTTTGCCGTTATCTGGCAGAGAATAAGGGGTAGATGATTATGGGAAAGCTTATTGTTTTTGAGGGAATTGACGGATCTGGAAAGAGTACTCAGTTCAAGCTCCTATGCGACAGATTGGAAAAGGAAAAGAGAGAGTTTAAAAAAATCACTTTTCCCCAGTATTCAAAACCGTCTTCAGCGCTAATTAAGATGTATCTAGCAGGAGAGTTCGGTTCGCATCCTGACGACGTAAATCCCTACGCCGCTTCAGCTTTTTATGCTGTGGACAGGTTTGCCTCCTACGCGTCGGACTGGAAGGAGTATTACAATAACGGAGGACTGCTTCTGTCGGACAGATATACTACCAGCAACGCCATACACCAAAGTGCGAAGCTGGACGGTATTGAGAAGAAAGATTATCTTCTCTGGCTTTACGATTTTGAGTTCAAGCTTATGGGACTACCTAAGCCAGACGCGGTAATATATATGAACGTGCCGGTAGAAGTGGCGATAAATAATATAAAACTCAGGTCTGAGACCACAAACGCCAAAGCCGACATACACGAACTTGATGAGGACTATCTGGCAAGATGCTGTGAGAGCGGATATGTGTCTTCTGCCCTTTATGGCTGGAAACGCATTGACTGTACTGAAAACGGTAAGATGCGCCCGGTAGACGACATTGCATCTGAGATATATGATTATATTGAAAAGGAAGTATTGTAATGGTCTATATTATTTTAGGTAAAGGTTTTGAGGAAGTTGAAGCTTTAGCCCCATGCGATATTTTAAGGCGCGGTGGAGTAGAGGTTCGCCTTGCTGGTATAGATTCAAATGAGGTGGAGAGCGGACATGGAGTAACAGTCAAGGCCGATTGCCTGGTTGACGATGTCATAATTGAAAAGGGTGATATTGTGGTATTCCCGGGAGGACTGGGAGGAGTTGCTACAATCAGAAAAAGTGAAAAGGCCCTAAGTCTTATGACAGAGGCTTACAATGCCGGAAATTATGTCGCAGCTATCTGTGCTGGACCTACCATTTTAGGTGATTTGGGAATACTGAAAGGTAAGAAAGCGGTATGTTATCCCGGAATGGAAGACGGTATGATAGGTGCTGAAAAATGTCCTGGCGTTAATGTAGTGGTTGATGGAACAGTCATTACTGGCAGGGCTGCAGGAGCTGCCTACGATTTTGGGCTGAAACTGCTGGAGATCGTTAAAGATAGAGAAACAGCGGAGAAAGTAAAAAACAGCATTTACTATTAAATAAAAAAAAGCGGAGCCTTCCAATGAAAGCTCCGCTATGTGGAAACTAGCAGCCGCAGCTACAATTGTTGTTGCAGCTGTTGTCGCAGCTGCAGCTACCGCCGCAGCCGCAGAAGAGGATGATAAGGATAAGTATGATCCAAAGACAAGAGTTTCCACCAAAGCAATTATTACCGCACATAAATGTTCTCCATTCTGCCGCTGTGCATCGGCTAATATTATAGTTTTGTTTATTATGTCTCTTTAATGCACAGTTTAAAGAGTAGAGCAGAAGCTATAAGCTCGCTGTCTGAGTTATTCTATGCTGAAACCGGATAGAGGGTTACCATATAGTGGTCATTTATTTTTATCAGTCTTAGTGAAAGGGAAAAGTTATGGCAGATAATAAAAAGTCTTGGAACAACAATGATGATCCGTTCGACGGAGATTTTGACCCACGCGTCTTTGGAGATGACCTGGATTCCATCAATTTTGATGATGACGACGACTTTGCCGACTATTTTGATAAGGATATTGTTGAGTCTGAAATGGAAAAGAGAGAAAACCTGTTTAAGACCGACGAGGATAATTTCGGCAGAGACGGATTTATTCAGACATTCAGTTCGGACGATGGTGTGAAGACGGAGTTTTCAGGCACCAGAGAAGATCTTGAAAAAACAAGAATGATGCAGCCTGAAAAAATTAAATCAGAAAAAAATCAGGATGACCTTGAATCCACGAAGAAGCTGGATATAAAGGAAACGCTGTCCGAAAAGCTCCAGAAATATAAAAATTCACTGAGCTTTAAGAAAAAAGATGGCGACGGCGGGGATAATGATATGGGTAAAAATAAAAACGTCAAACAGAAGAGAAAACTCACAAAACCCCTGTATGCACTTTGTGTATTCTGCGCAGCATCAATCCTCGCGGCTGTAGCATGGATAATGTCCATGGATGTTCTGGGGCTTACCACAAAGGACGAGGAGGTTACTGTAGCTATACCTAGGGACTTTACTATGGGTGAAGTTGCCGATATACTCTCAGATAACGATGTAATTGAGTTTAAATTGCTGTTTAGAATAGTAGCGGCTATATCTAATGCTGATGAGAAGATTTCGGCTGGTACCTATGTTCTGAATAAAAACTATGATTACAGAGCAATCATAAATGGTATGACCCAGTCTGGCGGTAAGATGGTTGAAGTTGAAGTTACAATTCCAGAGGGCTACAATATGACGCAGGTCTTTGAGCTCTTGGAAGAAAACTCTGTATGTTTCGCTGAGGACCTGTGGGACACTGCGGCAAACTACGACTTTGACTATGACTTCCTGGATGACTCCACCCTTGGAGACCAGAGACGTCTTGAGGGTTATCTCTTCCCGGATACCTATAAATTCTATATGAACGACAACCCTGAAAATGTTCTTGACAAGATGCTGTCCAACTTCGACAATAAGATAACAGATGAGTATAAGGAAAAAGCAGAGAGTATGGGATATACTCTGGATGAAATTATAATTGTCGCATCTATAATCGAGGAAGAAGCGGCTGGTGAAGCGGATAGAGCTGAGATCGCCTCTGTAATTTACAACAGACTTAAGAACACCTCAAGTCAGACTATGGGATACCTGCAGCTCGACAGTACTATTAACTATATTATTTATGGTACTGATCAGGAGTTCTCAACGGAAATCGATAGTCCGTACAACACCTATACTAATAAGGGTCTGCCTGCTGGTCCTATATCCAATCCGGGTCTTGCGGCTATCGAGGCGGCACTCAATCCGGCAAGTACAAGCTACTACTACTTTGCTATTGATACTGATGGAGTTACACAGTTCTTCAAGAGCTACGATTCGTTTATGGACTTTGTAAATAGCTCCAGTTATGGTGGCTAAATACTTGACAATTTGATTTTAAATGGTACAATATCATAGTTAAATGCGATGATGAAGATAACGGTATATGCTGTCCTTCAGAGAGAAGGGGATTGGTGGAAGCCCTTCGGAAATAGCTGTATCGGAGCCCCTTCTGAGCTGCCTGTGATAAGCAGGACGTAGGCTTTGCGTTAAAAGCATCTGAGATGCGCCAGTGCGGCGCGAATCAGGGTGGTACCGCGATTACATCGCCCCTGCAATTTTGCAGGGGCGATTTTTATTTTTATGTATTATATAATTTGTAATTAATTTTCTTTGGAGGAAACAGATATGGCACACAAACCCTACGGCCTTAATGAGCTTCGTGAGATGTTCTTGAGCTTTTTTGAGACAAAAGGCCACCTGAGACTGCCAAGTTTTTCTTTGGTACCTCAGCATGATAAATCAATACTTCTTATTAACGCCGGCATGACCCCTATGAAGACATATTTTACCGGTGAAGAAGAGCCGCCGCGCAGAAGAATATGTACCTGCCAGAAGTGTATCCGTACAGGCGATATTGAAAACATAGGTAAAACAGCCCGCCATGGCACCTATTTTGAGATGCTCGGCAATTTCTCTTTCGGCGATTACTTCAAAAGAGAAGCTTTAAAGTGGAGCTGGGAATTTCTCACAAGTCCTGATTGGGTAGGACTTGAGCCGGACAGGCTCTATCCCTCCATATATGTGGATGATGATGAGGCTTTTGAAATTTGGAACAAGGAGATAGGTATTCCAGCAGAGCGTATTTTCCGATTCGGAAAAGAGGACAATTTCTGGGAGCACGGTTCCGGCCCCTGCGGTCCATGCTCTGAGATATACTACGACAGAGGCCCTGAGTACGGCTGTGGAAAGCCAGATTGCACAGTAGGCTGCGACTGCGACAGATATATAGAAGTTTGGAACAATGTATTTTCCCAGTTTAATAACGATGGCAAGGGAAATTACACAGAACTTGTTCAGAAAAATATCGATACAGGTATGGGACTTGAGAGACTTGCCTGCGTATGCCAGAATGTGGACAGCCTTTTCGATGTGGACACTGTCATGAATATTACAAACAAAGTGTCTGAGATTACAGGCGCTCATTACGGTCAGAGCCACAAGATCGACGTATCTCTCAGAATTATAACTGACCATATCCGCTCAGCTACATTCATGATCGGCGATGGCATTCTTCCTTCAAATGAAGGCAGAGGCTATGTTCTTCGCCGTCTTCTCAGAAGAGCTGCCCGCCATGGCAAACTTTTAGGTGTAAACGATCCGTTCCTCTACATGGTCGTAGACACTGTTGCAAGAGAAAATGAACAGCACTATCCAGATATCAGAGAGAAGCAGGAGTATATTACAAAGGTAATACGCACCGAAGAAGAGAACTTTGGACGTACAATCGACGCCGGTATGAAAATTTATGATGAGATGCTGGGGGAGCACAAGAAAAAAGGCGAAACTGTTTTCTCCGGAGACGACGCATTCAAGCTTTACGACACTTATGGATTCCCAATCGACCTCACTATCGAGATGGCGGAAGAAGAGGGGATGACAGTCGACCAGGATACTTTTGACAAGAACATGAGAGATCAGAAGGAGAGAGCCAGAGAGGCCAGAAAAGCTCTTGGAGATCTTGCATGGGCAGGTATTGATCTGGGACTTGATGATAACCACCCGACAGAGTTTACAGGTTATGATAGAACTTCCGACACTTGTAAGGTGATTGCCATAGTTACAGATGGAGAAGTTTCTTCTGCCGCTTCGGAAGGAAACGAGGCAATTGTTGTACTGGACAAGACACCTCTGTATGCCGAAATGGGCGGCCAGGTTGCCGACCACGGTTTATTTACAGATGGCGATATGGTCTTTGAAGTTACAAATGTGCAGAAGGACAAAGCCGGAAAATATCTTCACTACGGCGTCGTAAAGAGCGGTACAATATCGGTTGACCAGACAGTTAAGGCGGAAATCGACACCGAGCGTAGAGCTGCAGTGGCAAGAGCGCACTCTGCTACCCACCTTCTTCAGTCTGCCCTGAGAACCGTCCTTGGAGATCATGTACAGCAGGCAGGCTCACTGGTTGATCCTGACCATCTTAGATTTGACTTTACTCACTTCAGCGCTATAACACCTGATGAGCTCAGCAAGATAGAAAAACTTGTAAGTCTCTGGACTCTTGAGGATATGGAGATTACAACTGAAGAAATGACCGTAGATCAGGCAAAGAAAATGGGGGCAACCGCACTCTTTGGCGAAAAATACGGTGAGACTGTAAGAGTTGTTACAATGGGTGATAAATCTATGGAGCTCTGCGGCGGTACACACTTGAAGAATACCGCAAAGATAGGTATTTTCAAAATCCTTTCTGAGAGCTCAATCGCTTCCGGCGTACGCCGTATCGAGGCTATAACAGGTATGGCTGTTCTTGAAAAATTTGAGGAGACAAACAAGAACATTTCCGCAGCAGCCTCTATTCTTAAAACATCAGCTGCTGACCTTGCCGATAAGATAGAAGGACAGGTTAAGGAAATCCGTGAGCTTAAGCAGACTATCGAGAAAATGAAGGACAGGCAGTTTGCAAGCGATGTTGAAAGCCTTATCGCTTCCGGTGAGGATGTTGGCGGAGTTAAAGTAGCTACAGCAAAATACTCCAATATAGAAGTAGGCGACTTACGTAAGATAGGTGATTTCCTCAGAGATAAGGAAAAGAATATCGTGGCAGTTATAGGCGCTGCCAACGGAGAAAAAGTGTCTCTTCTTGCTTCTTGCGGTAAGGAAGCGGTAACTATGGGAATCAAGGCCGGAGATGTTATCAAAAATATTGCTCCAATAGTCGGCGGCAAAGGCGGCGGCAAGCCGGACTCTGCTATGGGCGGCGGTAGCGATGTTTCAAAGATCGACGAGGCTTTAAGCGCAGTTTCTGCCTTTGTAAAAGACAATATCAAAGCTTAAGGAGGGAATTTGCATGGCACTTGATAAAGACTGCCTCTTTTGTAAAATTATAAACGGCGATATACCATCTACTAAAGTATACGAAGATGATTATGTATTTGCCTTCAGGGATATTGCACCCCAGGCACCGACTCACATTCTTGTGATACCAAAGGAACACATACCTTCCATAGGCGATGTTAACGGGGAAAACTCCAAGATCGCGGCCAAGTGTCTCGAGGCTATAGGGAAGATAGCCAAACAGGAAGGACTGGATGGAGGATACAGGGTCATATCAAACTGTGGTCCTGACGCGGGACAGACAGTTTTCCATCTGCATTTCCATATCCTGGGCGGAAAGAAAATGGACGAGAAGATGGCATAAACTTCAAAAAAAGATGGAACAGATATCTGTTCCATCTTTTTTTATATATCGGCGACAATTTAGTTTTAAAAGATTTCCTATATGGATATCCGTTGCTTTTATAGAAATTGGGAAGTGGCACAGGGAATATACCTGGTCTCTCATCCATCACAGTGGTTAAAAGCCCTGATATATCCATGTATTTCCAGAGTGTATACCTTGACACCGAACAAATATTCGTATAATATAGCAATATAGAACATTTGTTCGAAAGAAGGGAAAGCCGTGGACAGAATAATACTTCACTGCGATTTGAATAATTTTTACGCCTCTGTGGAATGTCGCAATGAGCCACAGCTAAGAGGTAAGCCCGTGGCGGTATGTGGCAGCACCGAAGATCGACATGGGATAGTTCTGGCTAAAAGTGAGGAGGCTAAAAAGTTCGGCGTAAGAACAGGTCAGACGTTGTGGGAGGCACGAAAACTTTGCCCTGAGCTTATAGCAGTACCTCCGCATATGGATGAGTACCTGAAAATATCAAGGCAGATAAGAGAGATTTACGGCCAGTACAGCGATCTTGTAGAACCGTTTGGGATAGATGAGTGTTTTATTGACGCGTCTGGTATGGAATGGATGTATAAAAGTGGATACTGCCTTGCTGAGACCATAAGAAACAGAGTAAAAAAAGAGATGGGGCTTACGATATCCGTAGGAGTAAGTTACAATAAAATCTTCGCAAAACTTGGAAGCGATCTGAAAAAGCCAGACGCGGTAACAGTAATAACTAGAGAGAATTTTAAGGAAAAGATATGGGGGCTGCCTGCTGGATATATCGTATATGTAGGCAGGGCCACTGAGAGGAAGCTTAATAAATACGGAATAGTAACAATAGGAGATCTTGCGTCAGCAGATCCGGACTTTTTGAAGAAAATTTTAGGCAAGAATGGAATAGCAATATGGAACAACGCATGCGGGAACAATGCTGACCCGGTAATGCCTGGAACATGGGCTCCTGAGATAAAAAGTATAGGCCATGGGATAACCTGCACTGAGGATCTTATAGATAATGAAGAAGTTAGGCAGGTAATCGGATTCCTTGTGCAGGAAGTATCATATAAGCTGAGAAAAAACGGCCTGTACGCA
>CALXGH010000006.1 GCA_944387845.1 uncultured Oscillospiraceae bacterium | reverse complement strand
AGCTCTTTTTTCACTTTTTTAAGCTTCGCTGGTGTCTTGCTGCCCCCGCAGGCTCCCGCCTCGCTGACAGCTTGACTACTATACCACCCTTCTACCCCTCGTGTCAACCCCTTTTTTTACCTTTTTTATCCTCTTTTTCATTACACTATACCTTCCACTCCCCGCCGCCCTCCTTACACTATATATGGAATATTATGGGGTAGCCTATATCTTTTTTCTTGCCTTGCCTATTAGAAAAACCGCCAGCAAGAGAACTACGGTCATAAAAAGATTTACGGCTGGTATCCAATTTTTTGAAACCTCCGCTAAAATAAAATAATCTTTTCCCATGGCAAGAGACAGCAAATAAACTATAACACCTACTATATAATAAAAAATATTTTTTATTTCTAACCCTGTTACCGTTTTCGACAGCACACCAACGATACGCATTAGAACAGACAGAAACAGAAAGTCAGCCAATACCCATACTGCAACCACAACGGATTCTATTCTCTCTACTACTCCAAAAGCAGATATGTTTCGAACCATTACAAAAAACGGATTCTGCATTTCTGTTATAAGAGACGCTGAAAGGGCACCAACACAGCAGAATGTGATCGCTGCCATAAACAGCAACATACTGCCACCGCACTTTGCTGTGCTTGCCAGCTCATTTTTTTCCTTTACTGCGTAACCGGCCAGAAAGCCCACATACGCAATAGCTGTGATCACATCAAAGACCACTGTTGTGGCTCTTAAAAATCCCCAGGCTCCTTTATTTTCCACTGGTAAGAAATATTCCGGTTTTAGACCTTTAAGAGACATTACAAGCACTATGGACATTATGCCTACTATTATTAAAAGGAATATTTCCCCTGTTCTGCACATGCTACTTATTTTTCCCGTTGCCGCGGGCAGCACAGCCGCTATTGTTATAAGGGAGATGAAAGTCAGATTGCTGTCATCAAATATAGTAGTTACAAGTCTCTCTGAGGACATTCTCAGAGTAAAGCCAGCATACAGAACAAACCACAAGAGAAACACAGCGCATATTATCTTGCCTGGCACACTTCCTACACATCTTATAATGAGGTCTCCCAGGCCCTGGCCTGGGGCTCTTTTTTTAATAAATGTACTGTAAAAATAGATGTAAAGCCCGGAAGGCAGGGCTGCGGCTAAAGCCGCGATATACGCCCCGTTTCCCCAGTAGGCTACGTTCTCAGTAGGTATAAGCCTCAGTATGGGCAGATACATGCAGACCGCCGCAACCTTCATAAGCTGTCTGTAAGTTATTTTATCGTTGTCAGTTTTCATTGCTTTCACCCTTTACCGGTTACATTTATTATATCGTAGGCGCGCTCTATTTTCGCCTCGGCAGATATGCTTATCTGGACGTCTTTGAATATCTCGTTCCACTGATCCTCTGTCATATTGAATTTTAGTGGATGACTGGTCTTAAGTATCTTGTACAGCCCCACATAATCCATCTCGGCCTTCTTCGCGCTGTTTATGGCCGCGGCAACTTTCTCCGCCTCTCTTTTTTCTATCTCATCCGTAAGCGCCCGTAAAACCTCTTCCTGTCCTACGTCCAGCTTTCCTGTTATCTGCTCTATACTGCCGTTAAAGCTCAGTTTTATTTTTATCTTTTTAAGCTCATCCCCTGAGAATACAGGCTCAATATCGGCTTTTATATTTTTAAGGTCCATGGACACCATGGCTCCGTCCAGATATACACTTACAACTTCCGACTCAGCCACACCTCTGAGTATGCATATACCTTTTGTAACATCCTCCCCGGTAAAATCCACAAGTATCCCTTCTTTTACCACCGCAAACCCCATCGGTGATATGACCTCTTCCGAATTTTCCAGCATTTCCTCTTCAGGCTTTATTTCTATCGCCTGTAAAAGTACCGGTGTTCCCTCTATAAGAGAAACCGCCACGTCTCCACAGGTATAGACCTGACCTTCAGTGGACATGTTCACATCTTTTTGAATATATCCCAGCATTCCAGAGATGGACACATTCTTCTCCACGGTTTTCGCAATAAAATCACGGGCCGTACCGCCTTTTACTATATATACATTGGCGTCAAGCCGGATGCTGAGGTTTCGCGTTATATAATCGATGTACGGGGCGATACCGTTTTCGTCCCTGGCCGCGTCCTCACCTATGATAAGGTTTTCCACATGGGCAAAAAAGGGCTCACGGACCGATGCGCTGTGGCACAGATCGCTTATAGCCTCCAAAAGGCTCTCTTTCTCCGTACCTGATATAACTATTCTCTCAAGATCACCGTCAAGGGCAGCACTTGTTGTCAAAACCACATTTTTCCCGTCCTTGTCTATACCTATTACACTGACAAGCTCCAGATCAGACACCTCTTTAACGTCCTCAGATATACCGCCCGTGAGGAATAGAAGTGTCGCGGCTATGGCAAGGGCCAGTATTACAAGTTCAGTTTTCTTTTTCATTTCTCATCACCGCCGAAAAAGAGAGTCTCATCTTTTTCCTGTCTTTCCATTACCGGTTCCCTGGAAAGAGCCTTTATTATATTTCTGGCATCAGAGCCGGCAAAGGGATCCATATAGGGCACTCCGAAGGTGGACAGGGTGCAAAGATGATAGATTATAAGACACGACACAATGGCAAGGCCAAACATGCCCGCCAAAATGGCCGCTATTACAAGTATGAACCTGCATATTCGCAACGCCGCGCTCATGTCCTGATTTGGCATGGTATAGCCGGCTATTCCCGCAAATGCCACTACTATTATTACTACCGGCGAAACTATTTGAGCCTCAACCGCTGACTGCCCCACTATCAGGGCGCCGATTATAGACACCGTTTCTCCTACCGGGTTAGGAAGTCTGAGACCAGCTTCCTGCAAAAGCTCAAAGGACAGCAGCATGAGTATAACTTCTATGGCAGTGGGAAAAGGCACGCTCTGCTTCGAGTCGATTATGGACTGAAGAAGTTTCGTCGGTATCATTTCCTGGTGGTACATGGCAATAGCCACATAAAAAGCCGGAAGAAGCAAAGACATGAGCAATGCCGCATACCGAAGCATTGTCAAAAGTGTAACTATAACATAGTGGTGAGCCTTGTCCTCCGGTACTTTAAAAAATTGGGAGAATGTTCCCGGCGCCAAAATTCCTACCGGCAGTCCATCGGTGATTATGCCAACCCGCCCCTCAATTATGTTTAGGCAGAACTTGTCCGGCCGCTCAGTAGTAAGTAACTGAGGAAACACGGACTTAGGCGCATCAGCTATATTCTCTTCAATATCAGAGGTTGAGAGTATTCCTTCGGATTTTATATTTCCAAGCCGTTCTCTTACCTTGGATACAATTTCCGGGTTGGTATAGCCGTCAATGTAAACCATGGCAACAGCCGTGTTTGTCTTTTCCCCCAGCACTACCTGTTCTATCTTCAGATTTTTATCCTTGATACGTCGCCTTATAAGCATGGTGTTTGTCTTTAATATCTCGATAAAGGTGTCTTTTGCCCCTTTTTCGACTTTTTCCTCCTTAGGCTGATCAATACCTCTCTTGTCAGCAGAACGGGTCTCAAAAGTCAAAATAGCCGGGTACTGATCAAAAATAACGCCGCAGAAACCGGAGAGCAGATCGTCGATAGCCTCATCGGCATTCATCCTCATTCGGACAGTGTGGTTGTACACAACGCCACCTGTTATCATGCGCACAAATTCTCTTATATCATCCACCCGCTCAAAACGGGTCCAGTCCGTCATAGGTCTTATTACATTTTCTGACAGATCAACTCCGGATACCAAGCCATCTATAAAAAAGATGTGGGCCGGAAACTTTCCTTTGCCTCCGGCGTTAAGGGCCCTTATCTGAAAATCGTAGCAGTTCTCAAAGGTCTTTTTTATCTCATTTATGGCCTTTTCCGCAAAGGCGCACATTCTTTCCCCTTCCACTTCATAAACCTCCAGACAAAAATAAGCTGTAACGCTACCGTTACAGCTTATTTTGCTCTATTTTGGAAAATTTTATTCTGTTTCGCCGTCCTTTTCCCCGGCCCTGTCGCCGTACGTCCTGACAAAATTCCGGGCCGCCTTTATGACGTCTACTCCAGTCTTGATTTTTACAGACACAACCGGCTCAGCTCCGGCTTCAACTTTCATGGCGTTTTTGTATTCAGGCATAACATACATCGCCGAAATCTTTTTCATGTCGAACTCATCTATTTTGAACCTCAAAACGTCTTTTTTCTGAGTAATCTCACTTATACCCGCCTGAGACGCTTCGCCTCTTAAAAGGGCTATATGTATGAGCATATTGACGCTTTTCGGTATATCGCCGTACCTGTCCACAAGCTCGTCGATTATATCGTCTGCATCTTCCTCAGTCCGCACATGGGCAATGCGCCTGTAAACATCCATTCTCTCCTCGTCCCTTGGCATATATGTCTGGGGAATATACGCCGAAACAAGCAGATCCGCTGAGCACTCGGCCTTCTTCTTTGGCTTTTCGCCCTTTTCTTCAGTAACCGCTTCTTCCAGTATCTTAAGATACATGTCATATCCAACGCTCATCATGTGGCCAGACTGTTCCGGACCTAAAAGGTTTCCGGCCCCTCTTATCTCAAGATCTCTCATAGCGATTTTAAAGCCTGAGTTGAACTGGGCAAATTCTCTTATTGCCGTAAGCCGCTTTACAGCTATCTCAGTTAGCACCTTGTCCTTCCTGAATGTGAGGTAGGCGTAGCCCTTCCTTCTGCTGCGGCCTACTCGGCCCCTTATCTGATGGAGCTGGGCAAGGCCCATTTTGTCTGCATCTTCAATGATAAGCGTATTTACATTTGGAATATCTATACCTGTCTCGATTATGGTGGTGCAGACAAGTACCTGAACGTCCCCGTTTACCATCTGCTCCATTACGGAGTTTAACGACGCCTCGTCCATCTGACCGTGGGCCACACCCACCGCCACCTCGCCGTCCAGCATCTCGGCAAGGCCTTTTGCGGTGTTTTCAATGTTTGATACCCTGTTGTGCAGATAATATACCTGGCCGCCACGGGAGACCTCTCTGCGTATGGCGTCGCATATTATGCCCCAGTCGTGCTCCATGACATAAGTCTGGACAGGCTGTCTGTCCATGGGCGGCTCCTCTATAGTAGACATATCCCTTATGCCAGAAAGAGCCATATTAAGCGTTCTTGGTATTGGCGTTGCCGACAGAGTGAGAACGTCTACGCCATGGCTCATCTCTTTGAGCCTCTCCTTGTGGCTGACACCGAACCTCTGCTCCTCATCTATTACAAGAAGTCCAAGATCTTTAAATGATATATCCTTCTGTAAAAGCCTATGTGTTCCGATTACAATATCCGTACCGCCGGATGCTATCTCTCGCAGGGCCTTTTTCATCTGTGTCTGGGTCCTGTACCTGCTCAAGACCTCAACCCTCACTGGTATTCCGGAAAATCTCTTCATAACCGTAACATAGTGCTGCTGGGCAAGTACCGTTGTAGGCACAAGTATGGCCGCCTGCTTCCCGTCCATGACGCATTTCATAACCGCCCTGAGTGCCACCTCGGTCTTACCGTAGCCAACGTCCCCACAAAGAAGCCTATCCATTGGGATGGGCTTTTCCATATCCTTTTTTATTTCCGATATACATGTGAGCTGGTCATCCGTCTCCGTGTACTCAAAAGCGTCCTCAAACTCCGCCTGCCATGGCGTATCTGGGGAAAAGGCGTAACCGATCTCTTTCATTCTCTGGGCCTGAAGCTCTATAAGACCTTTTGCCAGATCCTTCGCCGCGCTTTTTGCACGGGATTTGGTCTTTGCCCATTCGGTGCCCCCCATTTTTGAGAGTTTTACCTTCTGATCCTCGCCGGAGCCTATATATTTTGTTACAACGTCAAGATTCGTTGCCGGCACATACAGTTTATCCGTGCCCGCGTATGCTATTTTTATATAGTCCTTATCCTTGCCGTCAACAGGCATTTTAACTATGCCCATGAATCTACCGATGCCGTACTGTTCGTGAACAACAAGGTCGCCATAAGTAAGGTCGGCAAAGCTGTCAAGCTTTTGCCCTGTTTTATGCCGGGCCTTTCTTACCTTTTTCCTCTGGCGCAGTATCTGGCCCTCTGTTATAAGGGCTATCTTCTCTCCCGGGTACTCAAAACCGGCGGAGAGATATCCCACAGCAATAGCGCACTGTCCCGGCTCAGGCATAGCAGTAAGATCAAAATCCAGCTCCGCTTTTATGTCATAACTGTCCAGCTGCCGGCAAAGCTGCTGCGCTTTTCTCCTGTCAGAGCACAGAACTACCGTCCTGTACCCCTCTTTCATATAGTACTGGATGTCCCTTGCGGCAGTATCAACACTGCCTCCGTAGGCGGAGGTCTGCTTGGCAGTCATGCCGATAACCGTCTTGGGATTTAAAACATATCTGCCTGAGGCGAAATTATCCAGCATTACAACCGCATTATCTGCAACAATTTCACATATATTATCATATTTATATGCAAAATCTGCAAGAGCGCTGTCAATAACGCCCCGCTCCATAAGGGTTTTTATATCCTCGGAGAGCTCTGTGTCATAATTTTTCGCCCTGTCAGAAAGACGCCGAGGCTCGTAAAACACGGTTATATATCCCTCGAACATTTCCGCTGCCGATGCCTTTTTATATATAAGGTCAATATATCTGTCGCAGGAGGGGAGATCTCCCATATCCTTAAGACGGCGTATATCCTCATCAATTGCGGAAATAAGGCTCTCCTGGGGATTTTTCCGTCTTTTTATCTTTCCTTTCTGGACTTCCAGTTTTTTGATAAGGCCGTCAAGACCACCTGGACAAAGTCTTGGCAGAACTTCTGCAGCAGGTATTATGGACGCTACTTTTATTACCTCTGTCCTTCTCTGGGAAGTCAGATCGAAAGTGCCCATGGAGTCTATCTCATCCCCGAAAAACTCACACCTTACAGGGTCCTCCATGGACGGCGAATAGAAGTCAAGTATGCCGCCTCTTCTTGCAAACTGGCCCATACCCTCAACCTGGGCCGCCCGCTCATACCCCGCATCTGTGAGCATATCGCAGAGTTTGTCAAGGTCATATTCCTGGCCCATTTTCAGCTCAAAAGACCAGGATAAAAGCTCCTTTTTCGGTATCGACCGCTGCATAAGAGCTGTTACCGTGGCGAAGACCAGCTCCACCTTACCTTCGGCGGCCTTATACAAAGTATTAAGCCGCCTCTGCTGGCTCTGCTTTGAGGCGCCCTCCACACTGTAAAACATGAACTCTCTGTCAGAGAGTATATCGCCCCTCTGGCCGCAGAATCCTTCAACATCCGCCGAAAGCCTGCCCGCCTCCAGCTCGTCTGAGCATACGACAAGTACCGGCATGGAGAAATCTTCTCTCAGCCGGGCTATTATGTTTGCCGCGTGTATCTGACTCACACCGGAGCAGAGCACAGGACACGCACCGCTGTCCACAGCGTTTTTTATGCCCAGATAGCTCTCTTCATTTTCTATAAGTTGGGAAAGATTTTTCATAATCACACCTTAAGTTCGCCGAAAAATGGGATTTTACTGATAATAATTAAAAAAGGCCTGAAAGACCCGTCTTTTACAGCGGGTCTTTTGATATTTTCGCAAACCGCCTTGGATACCCCTTAGGTGTCGGCGAAATTTTTTCTATTATAACCGCCCGGCGCAGAATATCCGTGCCTGGGATGATGTACTCCTCCACGGCTTTTATTTTGCCTCCAAGAGTCTTTATGGCGTTTTTGCCTGAATTTATCTCATCTTCGCTGTCCGCGCTCTTCATAGCGATAAAATATCCGCCGGGCTTAACATATGGAAGGCACAGCTCGCTTAAAACCGAGAGTTTTGCAACTGCTCGGGACAGGGCAAAATCAAAACTGTCCCGATACTCTTTTTTTAGAGCGCCCTCTTCGGCCCGAAGATGTATTGCCGATGCTCCGGAAAGATTTAACTTTTCCACAGTATCATTTAAAAAGTTAACTCTTTTGGCAAGGGAGTCCGCCATGAGAAGCTCCATATCCGGGCAGACTATTTTTAATGGAAGTCCAGGAAATCCCGCCCCTGAACCGATATCAATGGCGCTTTTTCCCGAAAAATCCATAAATTTCACTAGAGCTGCGCAGTCCAGAAAATGGAGATTCACAACCTGCTCCCAGCCGGAGATTGCCGTAAGGTTCATAACTTTGTTCGTCTCTTCAAGCGTATCAAAGTATATACCGAATTTTTCGCAAATATCGTCGCTTGAGGGAGCGCCCAGCTCCTCAAGACCCTTTTTTAAAATCTCATAATCCATATTCATCACCAAGCATAAATTTTTACAGCAAGTTAAGGCAAAGCGCTCTTTTCCCGCGCTTTGCCTTATTATGAAATTTCCTGTTATTTTCTCCCTTTGGCTTATTTACCAAGAGGTCTTATAACTTCAAGGCCGCCCAGATACTTTCTGAGAACCTCAGGTATAACAACGCTGCCGTCAGCCTGCTGGTTCTGCTCAACGAGAGCCGGGAAGATTCGGCTTGTTGCAAGACCGGAGCCGTTTAATGTGTGGATATACTCTGTCTTGCCTGTGGATTCTCTTCTGAAGCGGATATTGCCACGACGTGCCTGATAATCTCTTGCGTTTGATACGGAAGATACCTCTTTATATCCGTTCATGGACGGAATCTGGATCTCTATATCGTATGTTCTAGCCATAGAAGCGGAGCAGTCGCCTGCTGCCAGCTTAACTGTTCTGAAGTGGAAGCCCAGACCCTTTACAAGATCCTCAGCCTTTGTTACAAGCTCGTCAAATGCAGCCGGGGAGTCCTCAGGCCGTGTGAACTGGAACATTTCTACCTTGTTGAACTGGTGGCCTCTTACCATGCCGCGCTCTTCAGCTCTGGCGGAACCTGCCTCTCTGCGGAAGCAAGGTGTATAAGCGAACATCTTTCTCGGAAGATCCTTTTCAGGGATTATCTCATCTCTGAAGAAGGACGCGAGAGCTGCCTCAGCTGTTGGAAGCATGTAGTGAATTCTGTCGTCTGTTGGGTTAGCTATCTTATATACTTCGTCAGCAAACTTCGGGAACTGGCCTGCTGTTACACCGCACTGGTACTCAAGCATGTGAGGTGGAAGAATGAACTCATAGCCATCTTTGAGATGTGTCTCGATAAAATAGTTTAAAAGCGCCCACTCAAGCTGCGCACCCATACCTGTGTACATCCAGAAACCGGAGCCGGAGAGCTTTGCGCCTCTCTCATAGTCGATAAGGCCCAGATCAAGACAAAGATCAACATGGTGCTTAGGCTCGAAATCAAACTTATGCGGCTCGCCAAAATAGCGAAGTGGCTCGTTGTTCTCTTTTCCGCCTGGCTTCAGGTCCTCGTCAGGCAGGTTTGGAAGTCCCAGCATGAGAGTTGTATACTCAGTCTCAACCCCACGGAGCTGGGCATCAATTTCCTTAATTTCCTCTTTGAGCTCATTCATTCTTGCAAAAACTGCCGTGGTATCCTCACCAGCCTTCTTCATTGCCGGTATGGATTTTGAGGCTTTGTTCTGCTCAGCCTTGCAGGCTTCTGTTTTGCCAATAAGCTGACGGCGAAGGGTATCAAGCTCAAGTATCCTGTCGACAGCGTCGCTGCAGTCTACCTCTTTGGCGATGAAGCCTTCTTTAACTTTCTGTGGATTTTCACGGATAAGTTTTATATCTATCATTTTCGTTCTCCTCTTTCATGGGTAGTTGATTTATTTGTTATTAACCGATGATAACGCCGCGCAGATTTCTTCAAAATCCTCGTCGCCGTAATACTCTATCTCTATTTTGCCTTTTTTTCTGCCCCACTGGATCTTTACTTTCCGCCCAAGGGCGGAGGACAGTGATTTTTCCATCTCAGCGTAATAATCCACACCGTCTGGAAAAACAGGTCTTTTACTCTTTTTTCTATTGCTTTCTCTGCCGATTTTACCGGCAAGTGAAGATATCTCCCTTACAGTAAGGGAATTTTCCGCCGCCTGAACGGCTATCTGGCTTTTCAGCTCGTCATCTTCAATCTCAAGTATTGCCCTTGCCTGACTCAGGGAGAGTTTACCTTCTTCCGTCAGTTTTAAAACATCCTCAGGAAGAGTGAGAAGACGCATGGCGTTTGTTATTACCGGCCTTGACTTTCCAACGCTCTCAGCTACAGCCGCCTGGGTCATACCATACTCCTCAGTGAGAACTTTGTATCCCTTTGCCTCCTCGATAGGGTTTAAATCCTCTCTCTGGAGATTTTCAACCATAGCCAGCACCATTGCTGTTCTATCGTCGGCTTCAATAACTTTAGCGGGTATCTCAAAAAGCCCCGCCAGACGGGCCGCCCGCCATCTTCGCTCACCGGCGATTATCTGATAATATCCCCCGTCGATTTCTCTTACGGTTATAGGCTGTATAACGCCGTGCTCTTTTATGGATTCAGCCAGCTCTGCTAGCTGTGCTTCATCAAAAAACCGTCTCGGCTGATCCTGTCTCGGTTCAATTTTGGAGATGGGCAAAAGATCGCTTTTTTCTTTTTCCGGCTCCATAGCGCTGTCTCCAAACAGTGCGCCGAGACCTGTACCAAGTCCTTTTGCCATTTTAACCTCCTTTTTCATTTCTCTTTATGACTTCCTCTCCAAGTGCAAGATACGCCTGAGCGCCCCTTGATGAGAAATCATATTCCGTAACCGGCTTCCCGTGGCTGGGCGCCTCACTGAGACGCACATTTCTCGGTATTGCCGTATTATAAACCTTTTCCTTGAAAAATTTCTTTACTTCTTCTGCAACCTGAAAAGACAGATTCGTCCTGCTGTCATACATTGTTAGAAGCACGCCCTCGATCTCAAGCTGTGGATTGAGCCTTCTTTTTATTATCCTTACAATATTCATAAGATCGCTGAGACCTTCAAGAGCGAAGTATTCACACTGAACAGGCACAAGGACGCCGTCAGCAGCGGTCAGCGAGTTCACTGTCAAAAGTTCCAGAGACGGAGGACAGTCGATAAGTATGAAATCATACTGATCCCTTAACTTTTCCAGGGCGTTTTTCAGGATATACTCTCTGCTGTCGATTCCCACAAGCTCTATGCCCGCGCCGGAAAGTTCCCGGTTTGCCGGCAGTACATCTCCAGATTTAGTGAGCAGAATCGCGTTTTTTCCCTCTTCACCCCGGATAAGGACGTCATAAATGCTTTTTCGTATTTTATTTTTGCTAATTCCCATAGCTGATGTGGCGTTACCCTGGGGGTCCATATCACATAAAAGGACCTTTTTGCCCTGGCGAACAAGTGCAGCGCAGAGGTTTACACAGGTGGTAGTCTTACCCACACCGCCTTTTTGGTTAGCGATAGCAATGATTCTACCCATAACATTACTCCTTTATATCAACACATTATAACAACACCGCTTTCCATTTTCAAGAAAAACAAAAATTATATACGGATTTTACAAATGTTTCACGTGAAACATTTGGAATTATTTGAAACAATTATCGGCCTTAAAGCCGCTGTCTGTAACGGAACTGTAATTGTTTTGCGTTGAATTAGAATTTTCCCTATGATATATTTTTCATATATACCGAAAGGAGCTGAATTTTTATGAAAAAACTCATTCTCGGTTCTGCAATGTTTATATCTGGAGTTATTTCCGCGGCTCTGCTGCTTGCCGGTTCTATGGCTAATGACTGGACTATTAACGGGATGTTTTCTGGCATATGGAATATATCTCAATATGGCCTTTTGCCAGCTTTTTATGTTTTCATTCTTATTGCTTCCGTCGGATTTATGTTGGCGGTTTGGGGATTATTTGACAAAAAAGATGTTTAACTGCTTCCGCGGAACTTATTGCTGAACAGAACAAAGGGATGTTTCACGTGAAACAACCCTTTGCTTATACATTATAATATATATTACACCAACATATCTATATCGCTAACAGTCAATCCCTTGTGAATAGCAAGGTTAATTCCATAGGCGATAAGTTTTGAAATATCCTCGCTCCTAACATCGATATCTCTTGGCGTTACAAACAGATCGGCCTTGCCGTCCCCCTGAGGGATTTGAGTGCCGAAAAGTTCCTCAGCCGCCGACATTACACTGGTTACCGTAGGAACCCCAATGCCTATCACAGGAATACCTATGGTCCCGCGGCTCAGTTCAGACCTGGCATTTCCCACACCTGATCCTGGCACAATGCCGCTGTCGGATATCTGAACCGTCCGGCAAAGTCTGTCAAGGGAAGCGGAGTACAGTGCGTCCACGGCGATAATGCATCCAGCATTTATCTTGCCGCTGAGGGAAACTATGATGTCCGCGCTCTCTATTCCGGTGGTCCCAAGAACGCCGGGGGAGATTACTGACACATTTTTAAAAAACGGGAAATCCTCGCCGTCTTCCATAACGAGATGTCTTGTGGCCAAAACCATCTCCGATACTCTTGGACCTATCACGTCGGGGGTAATATTTCTGTTCCCGAGACCCACTACAAGAAAAACTGTATTTTCATCTTGAGGGAGTACCTCCCTGAGCTTTTTAGCAAGGACCATGGCCCCGCTCTCAAAAGCTCCGTTTTTTCTTGCGATAAGTTCACCAAGCTCAACGGTGATATATTTTCCTTTTGGTTTACATAATATTTCAGAGCCCTTATCGTCCAGTATATCCACTGTTGTTACTTCATATCCGTCCATATCCTCTGTCCTAGCTTTTACGCCAGGCAGGCTGGTTGTGTCCTGAGCTGTATTTTCCCATATCTTTTTCGCTTCCAGGGCAAGATCAGTATGTTTTATATCCATTTTTCCGCTCCTTTCCCTCTATATATTTGCCCCGCGGAAAAAATATATACAAAATTTCAGTTTTTTTAAAAAATGTACTTGCTTTTTTTTCAATTTGCATTTACAATAATAATCCGCACGACATGTTATGATAATGCGTGACTTTGTAGGAGGAGGTGGCTTGAACAATGCCCAATATTAAATCTGCGTCCAAGCGAGTACTCATCTCGAAGGAAAGGAATGCCCGCAACAAGGCAGAGAAGTCTGTTCTCAAGACAAATATCAAAAAGTTTAACGCAGCGGTAGCCGAGGGCAACCGCGAAGCAGCCGAAATTGCCTATAAAGTTGCTGTCAAGTCTATTGACCACGCTGCTAATAAGCATATTATTCATAAGAATAACGCTGCTAATAAAAAGAGTGCTCTTACCAAGGCTCTCAACGCAATGGCGTAAACTAAGCGAACAGATAACTAAGGGAGAAGGTAATTTTACACCTTCTCCTTTTCCTTTACTCTTTTCAAATTGTTAACAGATTGTTTGCCCTTAGATAATTATTTCGTCACAAATTATTAATACTATTTAAAAGCTTTGATATTACAATATGCGTACAGTTTATAACTATATACTAAAAGCGTATATACCGGTAAAAATATAACTGACCCTGTAATAAACTCAAGAAGGACAAATAATGGCAGAAAATACTTCCGATAATACTAAAAAAAGACAAAAAATTGTATATATACTGGCGGTACTCGTCTATCTATTATTTACGGCGTTGATTTTTTATTATGTGGGAAAGCCTCTTATAAAATTTGCCGGTGAACCTGAGAAATTCCGATCTTTTGTGGAGAGCTACGGAATTTTAGGAAAATTTATGTTTCTGGGAATAATGGCGCTGCAGGTTTTTGTAGCGGTCATACCCGGCGAGCCCTTTGAGATAGCCGCGGGTTATACCTTTGGCTTCTGGGAGGGCACATTCTTCTGCCTTTTGGGTATTCTCATTGGCACCGTCGTGGTTTTCGCTTTTGTCCGCATTTTTGGAATGAAGCTAGTAAACGTCTTTTTCTCCCAGGAAAAGATAAAATCTCTCAAATTTCTCCACACGGATCCGAAAAAAGATCTGCTTATTTTCATTATTTTTCTAATTCCCGGCACTCCTAAAGATCTTTTGACATATTTCGTCGGGCTTACTGATATAAAATTTAGTAAATGGCTTTTAATTGCCACAGTAGCGCGACTTCCATCGGTAGTTACTTCAACCGCCGGAGGAAACGCTCTGGGTATTAAAGATTACAGTTCTGCAGTTATCGTTTTTGTGATAACATTTCTTCTGGCAGCCGCCGGATTTATCATATACAGAAAAATCTGCAAAAGTAAGAAGGTGTAAAATATGGATGCAGTTGAACTGATGGTACAGGTAAATAAAGTTTTATCCATAATCTTCATTCTTTTATATTTTTATCAGCTTGTTTTTATTTTTGTCCCATTGTTCAAAAAGTATAAACATAAAAACGAGCCTAAACCTCACAAATTCGCCATCCTTATAAGCGCGAGAAATGAAGCGGCGGTTATCGGCCATCTTATAAACAGTATTTCGCAGCAAAATTATCCTCAGGATCTTATCACCACATTTGTTGTGGCGGATAATTGTACTGACGACACGGCAAAAATTGCCCGGGACGCAGGTGCTATTGTTTATGAGAGATTCAATAAAGAGCGGGTGGGCAAGGGTTTTGCCTTGAACTATCTCTCTGACAGAATAAGAGAAGATTACGGCACCGAGGCTTTTGACGGATTTTTCGTGTTTGACGCAGACAATCTGCTGGACAAGGACTATGTTGCTGAGATGAATAAGACATTTTCTGACGGCTACAATGTCATAACCAGCTACCGCAACTCGAAAAACTATGGCGATAACTGGATCAGTGCCGGTTACGGTCTCTGGTTTTTGCGTGAAGCCATGTACTTAAACCGTTCAAGAGCACTTACGAAAAACAGCTGTGCTCTGTCAGGTACAGGTTTCCTTTTCTCAAACGAGATAATGAACAGAGCTGGTGGCTGGAATTTCTTCCTCCTGACAGAAGATGCCGAGTTTACAGTATACAATGTCCTAAATGGCGAGAAGATTGGCTTCTGCGAAACAGCCGTATTCTATGATGAGCAGCCTGTTACTCTGTCCCAGTCATGGCGTCAGAGACTTAGATGGTCAAAAGGCTATTTCCAGGTATTTGGCAAATACGGCGGAGACCTTTTCAAGGGTGTTTTAAAAGGCAAGGGCTTTTCCTATTATGATATGTGCATGACGGTTATGCCAGCTGCGTTTTTACTTAGCGTTTTCGCTATTTTATTCAACACCTCAATGGTCATATACAGTATGCTGTTTTTGAACGACCCAAGCGTAGTATATTTCTCAATAATGATTCTGATCAGGAATATTTACAGCTGGATCTTCCTTGTTGGCGTCATAACCACAATAACCCAGTGGAAGAATATAAAAACTACGGCGTTCAAAAAGATCCTCTACACATTTACTTTCCCGATTTTCATGTTCACATATATACCAATTTCCTGTCAGGCACTTTTCTCAAAGGTAGAATGGAAGCCTATAAAGCATGATGTTTCCATCTCTATCGACCAGATGAAGGTTCAGTAATCTCTCCATCTGGTTGGGACATACCTCACTTTTACAGGAGCAATTACATGAAAGAAGTAACAATATACACAGACGGAGCATGCAGCGGAAATCCCGGTCCTGGCGGCTGGGGCGTTATCCTCAGGTACGGCGACATTATAAAGGAGCTGTCAGGAGGGGAGCGGGCCACAACCAATAATAAAATGGAGCTTACGGGCGTCATCTCCGCTCTGTCTGCGCTAAAAGAGCCATGTAAAGTGTCCCTTTATACAGACTCCCAGTACATAGTAAACGCCATAAACCAGAACTGGCTTTCTTCATGGAAGAAAAATGGTTGGAAAAGAAAAGGCGGCGAACTGAAAAATCCAGAGCTTTGGAAAAAACTAGATGAGCTGCTAAATATCCATGACGTAACATTCAACTGGGTTAAAGGCCATGCAGAAAATGAGTATAACAACAGGTGCGACGCTCTTGCAGTAGCCCAAAGAGATAAATACAAATAATATAAAAAGCCCTGAAAGGACATCTTTCAGGGCTTTTTATCATACAAAACTACTTTCTATTCGTTTGCAAATAATTTTCTTCTTACTTCATTAGTTTCTGGGTCGTCGATATGCTCCATCATGCAAATGGCTATTTTCTCACCTGTCTCCTTAAACAGCCGCCTTATATCCGGCTCTTTAAACGCGCCACAGCACTCGATGCACTCAACGCCCTCCTCTACAAGCTCTTTTGCCTTTTCCAGGGCGATATCAAAATTGTCAACGCCTACGATGCTTGTAACACCGTCCGGCAGAAAAGCTCTGCCATAGCGGCCTTTGCCCATTATCATGAAGGCAAATTTACATTTTCTGCCTGTACCATCAAAGGCCTTTCTAAAAAGAGGCTCAATCTCGGGAAATCTTACTATATATCCAAACGGGATTTTGTGATCCGTCATCTCTGTGTATTTTTTAGTCCGCTCCGGTCCGAAGGCCCCGCAGAGCTCAACAAACTGAGTACCGTCATTTTTAAATTCAAGCACTTTTTCCTCTGCCTCTTCAAAGCTTTTAACACCGATAAGCTTTGTCGTGCCGTCCGGCAAAACAGCCGTTCCCTCTCTACCAAGTATTAAAAACGCAGATTTCATACTCTTCGCCTCCAAAAATTTGATTTTCTTAATAATTAGTTTATCATGGAGGTATATTTTTTTCAAGTATAGTGGTATCTTATAAATATAAATAAGAAAGCGGTGAAAGCCTATGAATAATAACAGTTCTTCCGGCAGTGTTTTAAAAACTCTTATAATCTGTCTTGTATTTGCCGGAATTTTAGCGCTCTTAGACAGATCTGGATTTGGTATAACCTATCTTATCGCCATTGCAATAGGTTTTGTTGTGGCCGGCGTAAACTATTTCTGCCTTGAACCTGTTTACAACAACTCCCTTTACGCAAGACTTATAAACCACGGCGTCGATGGGGAGGCATTTATTGACCGTGTGGCAAAACGTGTTGTCCACCCATCATATATACAGCGAGGGTCTGACCGTACGCCTGTGGTAATAGGTGACGAATCTGAAGCTCTGACGGCCTACACTCTGGAACTGAGCTATTATGTAGGCGGCGTTGAATACAGGAAAAGCGTCATTACACCTTACACAAAGCCATCAAACCTTTTGCCTTACTTTATCCAGGACGGCAGTAAGATCCCTATAAAGTACCTTCCAAACAATCCGAAAAAATTCATGATCGCTATTCCAGCCATGATGCACGCGTCATTATATGCTACCCAGAAAATGCTCTACAAAGGTCCATTTTTTGGCGCTGTTATCACGGCAATTTACGTATACTATATTGCAACAAGATTCTTTTAAAATTGTGCATATAATATGGTTTTATACTTACATTTTAATGGAAAAAGCCGGCAGGATAACCTGCCGGCTTCTTTATTTTACTTTTAAGACTCCTGGGAAGCGTTTTCTGTATCGGAAGATGACTCTTCCTCTTCTTCTTTTGCCGTAACGGCAAGAGAGATTACCTTTGATCCCTCAGCAAGACGCATTATACGCACACCCTGAGTGGATCTGCCGTAAATACTCACATCTGAGGCCGCCATACGGATTATCGTGCCGTCGTCTGATATAACAAGAACATCGTCCTCATCGGATACAATCTTAACTCCTGCGACTTTACCAGTCTTTTCCGTTACATTGTAGTTTTTCATACCTTTGCCGCCGCGCCTCTGTGGCTCGCCACCGCCGCGGACATACTCGTCAATGGCCGTTCTCTTGCCGTATCCGTTTTCAGTTACAGACAGCACCATCTGACCGGAAACGGCACATACGCCGCCAACAACCCAATCGCCCTCGTTGAGCTTTATACCGCGAACGCCTACAGCGTCTCTGCCCATAGGCCTTATATCGTTTTCACTGAAGCAGATTGCAAGACCATCATGGGTTGCTATAAGTATGTTCTGCCCGCCGTCAGTACTGAGTACGGAAATAAGTTCGTCGCCATCATCAAGGTTCAAAGCCCTTATACCGCTTGAGCGAATATTTTTAAGGGCAGACTGGTACATTCTCTTAACAGTGCCCTTTTTCGTAACGAAAATAAGGAAACTATCCTCCTCATAGCCTCTGCCCTTCATCATTGCGGAGACTTTTTCGCCCTGCTCTGTTGGGATTATGTTAACTATATTTGTACCTCTGGCGTTTCGGCTGGCCTCAGGTATGTGGTAACCTTTCCGAACATATACACGGCCGAAGTTGGTGAAAAACAGGATACTATCGTGGGTTGAGGCAGTAAATACTGTCTCAACATAGTCCTCGTCCTTTGTGGTCATGGCTCTTATGCCTTTGCCACCGCGCCTCTGTGCCGTGTACTCGCTGGCCGGCAGGCGCTTTATATAACCGCCGTGAGTTAGGGTGTAAACGCACTCCTCCTCCTCGATAAGGTCCTCAATATCTATCTCGTCTTCAACGTCCTGTATCTCTGTACGACGCTCGTCGCCATATTTATCCCTTATGGCTATAAGTTCGTCTTTAAGGACGCCTCTGAGCATGCTCTCGCTACCGAGAAGCTCGTTATAGTATGCGATCTTCCCTTCAAGCTCTTTATATTCACTCTCAAGCTTCTCTCTGTTGAGACCCTGGAGTGATATGATTCTCATGTCGCAGACTGCCTGAGCCTGAACATCGTCAAGACCGAACCGCTCCATAAGACGTTCCTTGGCGTTATCATAGGAGGTCCTAATTATTCTTATTACCTCGTCAATATTGTCCTGGGCTATAATGAGGCCTTCAAGAAGATGAGCCCGTTCCTGAGCCTTTTTAAGGTCATATTTTGTGCGTCGGACAATAACTTCCTCCTGGAAAACAATATACTCATCAAGTATCTGCCGCAGAGAAAGTGTTTTCGGCTGAGTCTGATTATTTACAAGGGCGATCATTATAACAGAGAAATTACTCTGAAGCGCGGTCTGCTTATAGAGCTTATTTAAAACTACCTGAGCGTTTGCGTCCCTTTTCAGCTCAATAACGATACGCATACCGTTTCTGTCAGTCTCGTCTCTTAAATCGCTTATTCCCTCAAGACGCTTGTCTTTTACCTGATCAGCGATATTTCTTATAAGCTGGCGTTTATTTACCTGGTATGGAAGCTCAGTAACGATTATTCTCGTTCTGTGGTCTCTACCGTACTCCTCAAACTCCGCCCTGGCTCTTACAATTATCTTGCCCCTGCCTGTGGCATAAGCCTGTCTTATACCGGCTCTGCCCATGATTATGCCCCTGGTCGGGAAATCCGGGCCCTGGATATGCTGCATAATATCGGAGAGTGTAGCTTCCTCATTGTCAATTACGCAGATGCAGGCGTCGATTACTTCTCTTAAATTGTGAGGCGGTATATTTGTGGCCATACCTACGGCGATACCGCTGGAACCGTTTACAAGAAGGTTAGGGAATCTGCTAGGCAGTACCCTTGGCTCTTTTCTGCTCTCGTCAAAGTTTGGGTCCCAGTCAACGGTTTCTTTATTTATATCCCTGAGCATCTCGTCGGAGATTTTGCTCATTCTAGCCTCAGTGTAACGGTAAGCTGCCGGAGGGTCTCCGTCAACGCTACCGAAGTTGCCGTGGCCGTCAACGAGCATATACCGCATGGAAAAGTCCTGGGCAAGTCTTACCATGGCGTCGTACACAGAAGTGTCTCCGTGGGGATGATATTTACCCAGAACGTCGCCGACGCAGGTAGCTGACTTTTTAAAGGGCTTATCCGATGTAAGGCCATCCTCGTAAAGAGTATAGAGTATCCTTCTGTGAACTGGCTTCAGTCCGTCCCTGACATCCGGCAGGGCACGGCCAACGATTACGCTCATGGCGTAGTCTATGTAGCTGTTTTGCATCTCCGAGACAAGTTCGGACTCTGTTATGGACTGGTCCGGAAAAGCTATGTCTTCAGGTTTATAATCTCTGTTATGTGCCATTATAATATCTCCTTTTTTATGGAGTTTCCCAAAATCCGGGGAGGGGCTTTCCGCCCCGGAAAATACTTAAATCATACTAAATATCAAGATTAACTACATGTTTTGCGTTAAATTCTATCCACTCACGGCGCGGCTCAACCTCTTCACCCATGAGGATCGTAAATACCTCGTCAGCTTTTAATGCGTCGTCCAGGGTGATCCTCCGCAGAGTTCTCTTTTCAGGGTCCATGGTAGTATCCCATAATTCGTGAGCATCCATCTCGCCAAGACCCTTAAAACGAGATATCTCAACTTTTACATTTGGGTTATTCCCGCGAAGTTCGGCGGATATCCTGTCTCTCTCCTCATCGGAATAGGCTACGCGCTGAGTTTTTCCTCTTGTAAGCTTATAAAGAGGCGGAACCGCAGAATAAACATACCCGTTTTCAATAAGCGGGCGCATATAGCGGAAGAAGAATGTAAGCAGCAGTGTTCTTATATGGGCGCCGTCTACATCCGCATCGGCCATTATTATTATCTTGTGATATCTTAGCTTTTCGATATTGAATTCATCGCCTATGCCGGCGCCTAAAGCTACGATCAGAGGATAGAGCTTATCGTTTCCATATATCTTGTCAGCTCTAGCTTTTTCAACATTTAACATCTTGCCCCACATGGCAAGTATAGCCTGGAACCTGGAGTCCCTGCCCTGTATGGCTGAGCCGGCGGCACTATCGCCCTCAACGATGTAAATTTCACAGAGGGACGGATCTCTTTCGTTGCAGTCCTGGAGCTTATCAGGCATCTGACCGGATTCAAGGCCTGTCTTACGGCGTACAGACTCTCTTGCCCGTCTTGCAGCCTCTCTGGCTCTTGACGCAGTAAGAGCCTTTTCAATTATGGCCTTGCCTACTGTCGGATTTTCCTCCAAAAATTCTGAGAGTTTATCCTGAAGTATACCGTCAACAAGAGATCTTGTCTCAGAATTGCCCAGCTTTGCCTTTGTCTGGCCCTCAAACTGAGGATTTGTAAGCTTAACTGAGATAACAGCAGTCATACCTTCTCTGCAGTCCTCGCCGGAGAGAGAATCCCCCTCTTTAAGCATTCCACACTTTTTGCCGTATGCGTTTAAAACTCTTGTAAGAGCTGTCTTAAAGCCTGTCTCATGCATACCGCCTTCCGGTGTGTGGATATTGTTGGCAAAGGATACGATTATCTCATTGTAGCTGTCGTTATACTGAAGGGCAATCTCCGCAACGGAGTCAGCTCTCTCGCCTGAGACATAAATTACATCATTGTGGAGCGGCGTCTTGTTTCTGTTAATATAGTTTACAAACTCCCTTATGCCGCCTTCATAGCACATGGAGTCATATCTCTCGTTTTCGCTCTTGTCAGCGCTTTTTTCTCTTTTATCCTCGATTGTAATATGGAGCCCGGCGTTGAGGAAAGCCTGCTCGCGCATTCTTGTGTGGAGCACTTCATAGTCGTACACTGTGTCCTCAAACATCTCCGGATCAGGTTTAAACCGGACAGTAGTACCTGTTCTGTCAGTTTTACCCACAATCTGCATATCGCTTATCTTGTGGCCACGGGAAAATTCCATTTTGTAGATATTTCCGTTTTTATGTACCTCTACAGTCAGATACTCGGAAAGAGCGTTAACAACCGAGGCGCCAACACCATGGAGGCCGCCTGATACCTTGTATCCGCCGCCGCCGAATTTTCCGCCTGCGTGTAGAACTGTATATACTACCTCAAGAGCCGGTTTTCCTGTCTGTTCCTGAATGTCAACAGGTATGCCTCGCCCGTTATCTGTTACGCATATAACATCTCCCTCCTCAATGGTTACTGTTATATGGTCGCAATAACCTGCAAGTGCCTCGTCTATAGAGTTATCCACAATTTCATATACAAGGTGGTGTAAACCTGAAGAGGAAGTGGACCCGATATACATACCAGGTCTCTTTCTTACCGCCTCGAGACCCTCAAGAACCTGAATTTGGGAGGCGTCGTATTCCTGTTTTATTTTTCCTGTGATATCAGACATAATATTGCTCCAATCATTATATATCTGGCCTGTTTCATGTGATTTTTACCGAATTTTCAGCGTAATTATTCAATGCCAAGACTTTCGCTTCTTTTCAGAAGGGTGGCGCTTGAAAGCTGGGATAGATATACCGTCCTTTTCCCGTTTTCTATGCACAAAACGAAAGAGCGCGGTATATCATCGGCGATATTTATAACCTCGCCGTTTTTCTCACATTCATTTAGGTATTTTCTTGTTATATGGGATGAGGTAGTGTTGTCTATATCAAATACGCCAAGTACACTTTCTTTTGGTACAACAACATTCTGGCCTATATGCAGGTACATTAAACCTCTCTCCCTCCATGTATTTTGATTATTTTTCCGCCGGTTTTCTGGCTTATCTTCCCGTCCTCGCAGCAGGTGATGAATATCTGACCCTCTTTTATCATATTGAGGATATAATTCTGCCGGTTGTCATCAAGTTCCGACAGTACATCATCAAGGAGCAGTACAGGATACTCTCCCATGCTTTTGTAATGTATCTGCCGCTCGGCAAGTTTTATGGAAAGAGCCGCCGTTCTCGTCTGACCCTGAGACGCAAATGATTTTGCCGGGCCGCCGTTTATAAAAATCTCAAGGTCGTCCTTATGGGCTCCCGTGAGACACTGGCCGGACTGTATTTCCGCCTGAAAGTGAGACTTCTGGTGCGCCATTATCATCTCAAAAAGTTCTGATGGTTTTCTCTTTGGGTCGTCTATGGTGCTGACAGTTTTATATCTTATTTTCAGATCTTCTTTGCCACCGGAAAAGTCCTTATGTATCTTTCCCGCGTAATTATTTAAACTCTCTGCAAAATAAGCCCTGTAATATATAATATTTGCGCTCATTCGTGCAAGTAAAACGTTATATTCATCTAAAAGTCCCATAAGGGACGGCTTTTTATCACTGTCTTTCAGTATCCGAGTCTTGCCTTCATATGCACGCCGGAACTGGGACAGGGCAGAAGCGTACTTAGGCCGAAGCTGGCTTATACACGCGTCCATAAGACGGCGCCTGGCTGCGGCTCCGTCTTTGATAATATAAAGTTCGTCAGGTGAAAACAAAACAGCGGTCAGTTTTCCTGACAGCTCAGATGATGTTTTCAGCCTGATATTATTGCAGTAGAGCTGTTTTTTCTTACCCGCCTCATAAACTATCCTAAGTTTTTGTCTCCGTTCTGCGGAGTATATATTGGCTTTCAAATCAAATCCGGACGCGCCAAACCGGACGATATCCCTGTCGGAACCCGGCCGGAAGGATTTCGCCGTGGTGAGATAAAATATGCTCTCTAAAAGGTTCGTTTTACCCTGAGCGTTATCTCCGATTATGATATTTATGCCGCTGTCAAAGAAAAAACGTTCTCTCTCATAATTTCTGAAATTACTAAGTTCAATATTTTCAACGATCATTCTTCATTTTCAGCGCCGGCAATGATAAGTTCGTCGTTTTCAAAGGTAACTACATCGCCGGGATAGATTTTTTTACCTTTCGCGGTACATACTTCACCGTTTACCCTGACAAGACCTTCTGTAATGTATATCTTTGCCTCCCCACCTGTCATGGCAACAGAGGCAAATTTCAAAAGGTCGCAGAGCCTAATATATTCAGTTTTTATTTTTACGACTCTGCTGTCTCTTTTCGCTACTTTTACTTTAATTTTCATTTGCTCTCAACCTTACAGGTAAAATCATATAAAGGAAATTTGTCTTGTCGTCAGCGGGAATTATAATGCAGGGAGATACGCCGTTTGAAAGCTGAAGCCTGAGCTTTTCAGCCGGTGCCGCTTTCAGTGCGTCAAGTATATACTTGTTGTTGAAACCGATCTCAAGGTTTTCACCATTTCCTGATACGGCGCACTCGTCGCTTGCTTTACCGAGAGCTGTTGAAGTGAGAACATTTAATATATTATCCCCAAAAATGCACCTTACAGGGCTTTTCAGTTTATCGCTGATAATAAGAGATACCCTTTCAACAGCGCTGATAAGAGATTTTCTATCTGCCTCTATAACATATTTGCATGTCTTTGGTATAGAATTTTTGTAGTTTAAAAATTCACCTTCAAGTCTTCTGGATATAACAACGGTTTTATCAATAGTAAACATTATGTGCTTGAGACCAAGGGTTATTTTAACCTGTCCTTCATCGTTGTCGGAGAGTATTCTCTCTACCTCAGTAAGGGCATATCCCGGAACAACAAAGCTGCAATTTGCGATTGTCTCGCTATTAAGCTGCTCACGTCTTAAAGCCAGTCTATATCCATCAACGGAGACAATTGTCAGATTTCCGTTTTCAATATCGAAAAGGGATCCTGTGTGTATTGGCCTTGCCTCATTGTCGGAAACTGCAAATATAGTCTGGCTTATCATGTCTTTAAGCATTTTTTCCGGGATAATAAAGCTGCTCTGGGATTCAACTGTAGGCAGTTCGGGATAATCGTTTGCGGAAATACCCATTATCTCAAACTCACTCATTCCGCAGCTTATTTTTACAATGAGATTTTCATTGGATTCCACTGTAACTATATCATCGTCAAATCTTCTGACTATTTCTCCAAAGAGTCTGGAATTTAAGACGATGCTGCCTTCATCCTGTACGTCTGCAGGTATTTCAGCTCTTATGCCTGTTTTTAAGTTGTAGCCTGAAATGGAGACAAAAGAACCTGCCTCGATCAAAAGACCTTCCAAAGCAACAACGGCGCTTTTTGCGGCGGTAGCTCTTGAAGTCGTATTGATAGCATTCTGAAGAAAAGACTTTTCACAGGAAAATTTCATATAGGTTTCCTCCTAAAAAAGAAAGTTTCTGTCTATATAAAGAAAGGATAAAAGGTAGTAGCAGTAGTAGAGAAAAATTTTGTGGAAAACCCAGGAAAATCTTTATAAGACAAGGGATTGGAAATTTTGCAAATTGTGGATATTTTTGCAGGATTTTGGCGGCCTGAAAAAAACCGACAAAAGTTAACAAGTTAAGAACATCGATTTGTGGAAAAGTAGGTCTAATTCCGGGAATTTATGTTGGATGTTATGTCCTTGATTATCCTGTAAAAATCGGGATTTGCCTTTATATTTTTTTCGATCTGTTTCAGAGAATTTATAACGGTAGAGTGGTCTCTGCTGAAAAACTCGCCTATCTCTGAAAGAGAGAAGTTTGTAAGGGTCCTGAGAAGATACATTGATATCTGCCTTGCCACAACAAAGGGCTTTGCTCGGGACGGACCTTTTATATCCTCAGGGGAGATAGAGAAGTATTTTGCCGTCTCCTCGATGATTATATCGGGAGTAATGAAGCTGGATTTCTCCTTAAACATGTCTTTCATTATCTTTGAGACTGACGACACATCTATATCTTCACTCATAAGGTCGTGGTAGGCCTTTATTTTATTAACGGCGCCCTCAAGCTGACGGACGTTTGCCGTAAGATTTTCTGCTATGTAATTTACAACGTCCTCATCAAGGTTTAATCCTAACTGAATAGCCTTATTTTTTATAATGGCCATTCTTGTCTCATAGTCAGGAGGCTGAACATCGGCCAAAAGTCCTGACTCAAACCTTGTTTTCAGTCTGTCAGTAAGACGGAGTATCTCGTTTGGCTGCCGGTCTGATGTAAATACGATCTGTCTGTTTGCCTCATAGAGGGTGTTGAAAGTGTGGAAAAACTCCTCCTGAGTAGACTCCTTGCCGGCAATAAACTGAACGTCGTCCATTAAGAACAGGTCGGCGTTTCTATATTTCTCTCGAAAAGCCATATTACGGCCTGTCTGAATGGCAGAGATAAGCTCGTTTGTAAAGTCGTCTCCTTTTACATAGACGATATTGTAGTCCGGGTGCTGCTTTTTTATTTCATGGCGTATAGCGTGGAGAAGATGGGTCTTGCCAAGTCCGCTCTCACCGTAAATGAAAAGAGGGTTATAATCCTTTTTGTTTACGCCGTTTGCTACCGCCAGAGCAGCGGCATGGGCAAATTTGTTTGAGGAGCCTACGACGAAATTTTCAAAGGTGTATTCGTCCTGCTCCTGCTGCTGGCCCTCTTCTTTTTTCTTCTGCTCCATATACCGCTCATACTCATCGCCGCACAGAAGCACAACTTCAAAATCGCTTGCGAAAATATCCTTCAGGGCGCTTTTTATAAGATCGGTGAACCTGGACTCAATTATTCGCTTTTTAAATTCCGAAGGCGTGTGCAGAATAAATCTGTTTCCGGAAATATTTACGGCGCTGCAGTCGCTAAACCAGGTGGTGATGGCTACAGAAGTGAGATTCTCCCTCAAAACCGAGAGGACCCCTTCCCATATATCTGCAACTGAATTCACAGTTTTCATTCCTTTCAGAAGTTCTAATTGTTCACTAATTTTAAAATTTATAAGACACTTTATTATATCAAAAAATGCCTGTAAAATCAACATATTTTAGTGGATATACATATATAAATAGAATATTTTTTAATAGGCCAAAAAAGTTAAAAAAAGAGAAAAAATCCGTTTGGGGACTTTTTCTCTTTTTTGGTTTATTTTATATATTTACTCATCAAAAGGGCAAAGGCCGACGGATCCTCAGGCAGGCATCCAGCCATGATCTCCGCCTGGCTGTAAAGGAGCTTTGCTATATCGGCGGCTTTCTCCTTATCATTTTCAAAAGCGTCCTTCAAAACTGTGAAGATATCGTGGTCAGGGTTAAGTTCGAGCACACGCTCAGCTGTTATTTTTTCGCCCTGAGTTGGCAGTGATGCGAAATATTTTTCCATCTCAAGAGTTATTGGGCCCTGTGTGGAAAGACATGACGGATAGCTTTTAAGCTTATTTGATATTTTTACTGCTGCGGCTCTACCGTCAAGAGAATCTTTCACAAAGTCAAGAAGGTCTTTGTTCTCCTCCTGAATCTTTTCTTTTTCCTCTTTATTTTCCTCTGTATCAAGACCCAGATCGTCGTCGTTTACGGACTTGAACTTCTTATCGCCGTATTCTTCAAGAATGCCCGTTACAAATTCATCCACACTGTCCGTCATGGAAAGAATGTCGAAGCCGGCCTCTCTTACAGGTTCTGTCTGAGGCATGCCAAGGGACATTTTGACATTTTCACCCGGAGCGAAGTAGATATATTTCTGGCACTGAGGCATTTTTTCAATATACTCGTCAATGGAGACCATTTTCTGCTGCTTCTCGCTGTAATACATAAGAAGGTCTTTCAAAAAGTCCTTCTTAGCACCAAAATCGGCGATTATGCCGTATTTAAGCTGAAGACCGAAGTTTTTATAAAACTCCTCGTATATGTCCCTGGATTTGTCCATTATCTTTTTAAGCTCAGATTTTATCCTCTTTTCAATATTGGAGGCGATGATTTTGAGCTGTCTGTCCTGCTGGAGGATCTCACGGGAAATATTGAGGGACAGATCAGGTGAGTCTACAACGCCTCTTGCAAAGCGGAAATAGTCCGGCAGAAGATCGGAACATTTTTCCATTATCATTACCCCGTTTGAATAAAGGCGAAGGCCAGGGGTAAATGATGCGGAATAATAGTCAAAAGGTATTGACCGCGGAATGAATATAAGGGCTTTAAAAGAGACTGTACCCTCAGCGTTTATGCGTATAATGCCGGCAGGGTCCTTGTCGTCGTAAAATGTCTCTTTGTAGTATGCAGCGCAGTCCTCATCGGACACTTCGGACTTTGATCTCTGCCAAATGGGCACCATGCTGTTTATTGTGTTTCCGCCGATAATTACAGGCCAGCGGATATAATCTGAGTATTTCTTTACAAGTGAAGAGAGGTAATTTTCATCTAAAAACCGAGAGTACTCCTCACCTTCCTCGTCCTCTTTGACGTACAGAGTGATAACAGTTCCGGCCTGGTCTTTTTCAGCCGGCTCAATAGTGTATCCGTCAACACCGGAGGATGTCCAGATATTTGCCGTATCTTCACCGTATGCTTTTGAGAGGACAGTTACCTTTGAGGATATCATAAATGCGGAATAAAATCCCACGCCAAACTGGCCGATTATGTCAGGGCTCTCCTCTGCTTCTCCATGCTCTTTTTTAAAGGCCAGAGATCCGCTTTTTGCGATTACACCCAGATTTTCCTCAAGCTCTTTTGCGGTCATGCCTATACCGTTATCGCTGACGGTTATTGTCCTATTATCCTTATCGGCGGCGATAATTATTTTATAATCCTCTCTTGTGAGAGTAACTGAGTCGTCGGTGAGGGATCTGTATGACAGCTTGTCGATAGCGTCGGAGGCGTTAGAGATAAGTTCTCTCAGAAAAATTTCCTTGTTTGTGTAAACAGAATTGATCATCATATCCAGAATGCGTTTGGATTCTGTTTTAAATTGTTTTTTTGCCATAATAAAACCCCCTTATGTAAAATTCTGTTTGTTTATCATTAAGATCAAAAACAAAAGGCAGTTAAGCCGGCATCAGCTAAAAATGGCCGGAGTCTGCCTCCATCTCAACCTTAATATTTTACCACCTGGTCAAATTAGAGTCCAGTATTTTGTATTTAATAATGGTACGACCCCAATATTAAGTGAAAATCAAATTACAGACTGTGGAAAATAAAATTATTAGGGGGGAATCAAATCAAATTGTTGACAGAAAAGAGAGAAACAGTGTATAATCTTTAGGCTGAACGGAAAGTAAAAGCGACTAAATTTATCAACTGCTTCGGTGTATCTGCGAGTGCCGATGTTGAGTATTTATTATTTTCAGGAGGTGCTAAGTAAATGCAAAGAACATATCAGCCAAAAAAGCGCAATCGTACCAAAGAGCATAGTTTCAGAAAAAGAATGTCAACAAAAAACGGCCGTAAGGTATTGGCACGCCGCCGTGCAAAAGGCAGAGCAAAACTTTCTGACTCATAACGGAATTTTAAAATTGTCCAGGCGGGGGAATTTCTCCCGCCTTGATGGTATTCCGGCCTTTTTAGTGTATAAAGTTTTGCAGTTGTCCTTTGACAGTGGCAATTAAAAAGTGCCAGTTATATCGGATTTCCGGTATTTTCCGGCACACACTCATATAAAATGGAAGTGCAGCCGTATTATGAAATTGACGATCAAAAAGAATTACGAGTTTCGCAGGCTGTATTCAAAAGGAAAAAGCGCGTTTACCACGCGTATGGCGTTATACTGCCGGAAGAACAATTCGCAGACAAGCCGGCTTGGAATAACAGTCAGTACGAAGATCGGAAAAGCGGTCCACAGAAACCGCATAAGAAGACGCTTCCGGGAGATATACAGGCTGAATTCGGACAAAATATCCGGCGGTTACGATATAATAATCGTAGCCAGAGTAAAAAGCAGATATTCCACATATGGGGAATTGGAAGCGGACTATCTTTATTTGCTTAAAAAGCTGGGGATATGGAAAAATGATGAAGAAGCTGATAATAGCAATGATAAGGTTTTATAGGAAGTACATATCTCCCTATAAAAGAACCTGCTGCATATTTGTACCGAGCTGTTCCACATACGCGCTACAAGCTGTGGAAAAATACGGCGCGCTTAAAGGTTCATGGATGGCGATAAAAAGGCTTTTAAGATGCCACCCATTCCATGGAAAAAATTTTGATCCCTATGATCCCGTTGTATAATACAGCGGCACAACA
Source organism: uncultured Oscillospiraceae bacterium (assembly GCA_944387845.1). Classification (GTDB taxonomy): domain Bacteria; phylum Bacillota; class Clostridia; order Oscillospirales; family Oscillospiraceae; genus CALXGH01. The sequence continues at coordinate 12,815 of CALXGH010000006.1, read as the reverse complement.
GAAGACAGGAGAAAACTTATATGTTACAAGCCATCGGTAAACCATTTGGCTGGCTGCTTTTAAAGCTGTATGAGCTGACCGGCAACTATGGTATAGCCCTTATCCTATTTGCCGTTGTGATCAGGCTTATACTTATGCCATTTACTGTAAAGAGCAGGCTGGGCGTTATGAAAACTCAGCTGATCGCGCCGCAGATGAAGGAACTGGAAAAGAGGCACGGGAGCAATTCGCCGAAATACGCGGAGGAAGTTCGTAAGCTCTACAAGGAAGAGGGAATAAAGCCCCTTTCAAGCTGTCTGTGGGCGTTTATACAGTTTCCTATCCTGCTGGCCCTCTATCAGGCTATCCGTTATCCACTCACCGTAATGATGGGTGTACCGGCTGCCCTTTTGCAGAGCGGCGGCGCAATTGCCGAAAAGCTCACAGAGCTGGGCTTTTCCACAACAATGTCATCAACATATGCCCAGATAGCTCAGACAGAGTTTATCTCTAAGAATTTTGAGGCTTTCAGGGGACTTTCTGACAAGCTGGTCCAGATCGACTTCAGCTTTTTAGGTCTTAACTTGGGAGATGAGCCAAGCTATAAATTCTGGACATTTTTTGAGACAAGCGACTTCTGGCCAATGCTTGGCCTGTTTCTCATTCCGCTTTTGACAGCTCTTGCAACATACTTGCAGTCCTATATTACGATGAAGAAGAGCGGCACCGCCGGCGAGAGTGAGATGCTCAGATCCACTATGGCGGCAATGCCGATTATCATGCTGCTGTTCTGCTTCTCCATGCCAGCCGCTATCGGTGTATACTGGATAGCAGGTTCCGTATTTACCATTATACAGGAACTTATACTCTCAAAAGTTTTCGCAAAGAAATACATGCAGGAGACATTGGCAGCTGAGGAGCGGGCAAGACAGAGAGAAATGGAGTGGGAGAACAGGAAGGCGGATACCGAGATAAAGAGAAAGCTCGGCACCACCGAAAAGAACCCCAATACTTCAAAGAAAAAGATCCAGCAGCAGGAGCGCCTTGAAAGAGAGGCAAAGCAGGCTGACTGGGAAAAAGAGCACGGCATCAGGAAAGAAAAACAAGGCGGTATAGACGACAGGCCCAACGCCCGGGGCAGGGCTTATGACCCTGACCGGTTCAAGAGCCCGGCAGAGGAAGAAGAGCCGGAACCGGCGGAAGAGCCAGAGGTTCTGGGAAGTGAAGCTGAGCCGGCAGAAGAAAATACAGAAGATACGGTAAACACAGAAGAAAACACTGAAAAAGATGTTTCTGGCAACGAATAATTAGGAGCATACATATGACAGTAACAATACAGGTATCGGCGAAGACCGAAGAGGAAGCCATCGCTTCCGCCCTTGAGCAGCTGGGTAAAGAGCTGGACGAAGTCTCTATAGAGGTCGTTGAGCGGGCAAAATCCGGATTTCTCGGCATCGGAAGCACCAATGCCGTTGTAAAAGTCAGCTATGAAAAGCCGGAGACAAAGTCTGAGAAGGTTCAGGCATTTTTGACTGGACTTTTTGAGCATATGAATGTGGAGGCTCAGGCCAACATAGTAAATGAGGACGAAGCCGCTATAAATATTGAGCTTGTAGGTGAGAATCTTGGCGCCCTGATAGGCAGACGTGGAGAGACTCTTGACGCCATTCAGCATCTTGCTAACTATTCTGTAAACCGCGGCAGCGAAAACAGAGTAAGGATAAATATAGACGCTGAAAATTACCGTGCCAAGAGAACGGAAAGTCTTGAGAGACTGGCGAAAAAAGTTGCGGGTAAGGTTACAAAATACAGAAGAAATATCACTTTGGAACCAATGAACGCATACGAGAGACATGTTATCCATACAGCTCTGCAGGAATATCCGGGTGTAACCACACACTCAACTGGCAGCGAGCCAAACAGACGTGTTGTCGTTGCCTATGACAGGAGCGCTCAGTAAAGAAATACAGAAACGGTAACTAACGTATATTCCAAAAAAATGGAATGAAGGAGGTCGTTTTATGGTTTTTGAGAAAGTACGCGAGCATTTAGTTGACATTCTTTTATGCAATGAAGAGGATATAAAGCCGGAGAGCGAATTCGGCAAAGACATTATGCTCGACTCTGTTGATCTTGTTGATCTTATGGTCAGACTTGAAGAAGAGTTTGGTATTGCCATGAAAGAAGATGACGCATTCAATGTAAAGACTGTTGCGGATGTTGTCAGTCTTGTTGAAAGCAAATTGAAATAAAAAACAATAAAAATAAAAGAGGCAGGATAAGTCCTGCCTCTTTTATTTTTAGGGTAAAATACTCAGGTTTTATGAAGTTAGGGTCGAGCTGTTTTAAATCGTCAAGATATGTAGGTCCGGAGGGACATTTGATGAATATAACAGCAGTTTTTCCAATAAAAAGATTATCACAGGCAGCCCCACAAATGCCTTCTGGCAGCGCATACCATGGCCTTTGCACCCCACCTACTATGATAAAACAGGGCTGAGTACTAATTAAATATGGAAAATCATACAATATAGTCAGGAAATAAACTTGACATAATGTAATGTAAAGCTGTAAAATGTTTGATGGCCAATTATTTGATTGCCAGCTCTAATGTAAATTCTGATGTATGGGGAACATCGGAGTTTTTTCATTTAGATTTATTAATCCACGCCGGAGTGCGTGTCCGAAGTATATCTTTTTATTTTTGACTAAGGAGGTGTATATTACTTGGACTATTTGATTTATGGTGCAGCAGCCATAATTTTATGCATAATAGCCTTCTTTTTAGGGGTAACTTACAGAAAAAAAGTTGCCGAAAGAGAAATCTCCAGTGCCGAGGAAGAGGCTAAGAAGATAATCAACGAAGCGATAAAAAATGCCGCTAACAAAAAGCGTGAAGCTTTGGTTGAAGCCAAGGAAGAAATACACAAAAGCCGTACTGAGTACGAGCGAGAGGAAAAAAGCAAACGACAGGAACTCCAGAAGCAGGAGCACAGACTTCAGCAGAAGGAAGATCTCCTGGACAAGAAAACTGACGCTATCGAGAAGAAAAATGAGCTTCTTGCCAAAAAGCTGGCAGACGTTGAAAGCGCGAGAAACGAAGTCAATACAATAAAACAAAGCCAGATTGAAATGCTGGAAAAAATCTCGGGCTTTTCTGTGGAGGAAGCTAAGGCACTTCTTATCAAGAACATTGAGACGGAAGTTACCCATGAAGCGGCCATGAAAGTCAAGGAGATTGAGGCAAAATATAAAGATGAAGCGGATAAGAAAGCGAAAGAGATCATATCCCTGGCGATCCAGCGCTGCGCTGCCGATCATGTTGCCGAAGCTACCGTCAGCGTGGTTCCCCTGCCAAATGACGAAATGAAAGGTCGCATAATCGGACGTGAAGGCAGAAACATCCGGTCAATTGAGAATCTGACCGGTGTTGATTTGATAATTGACGATACGCCGGAGGCAATCACAATTTCAAGTTTTGATCCTGTCCGCCGTGAAATCGCGAGAATTGCCCTTGAAAAGCTCATAATAGACGGGCGTATACACCCCGCCCGGATAGAAGAGATGGTTGAAAAGGCCAGAAACGAAGTTGACGCCACCATTAAAGCTGAAGGTGAGCGCGCAGTATTTGAGACCGGCGTAAGAGGTCTTCACCCTGAGATAATTAAGCTGCTGGGCCGTCAGAAATACCGTACAAGCTATGGTCAGAACGTACTCAACCACTCCATAGAAGTTTCCCATATCGCAGGCCTGCTGGCCGCGGAGCTTGGCGTGGATATTGCCACAGCCAAGAGAGCCGGTCTTTTACACGACCTTGGTAAATCCATTGACCACGAGGTTGAGGGCAGCCATGTTCAGATCGGTGTTGACCTTGCAAGAAAGTATAAGGAAAATGAAGAGGTTGTTCACGCAATTGAGGCCCACCATGGAGATGTAGAGCCAAGAACAGTTATCGCCTGCATTATCCAGGCTGCGGATACCATTTCCGCCGCAAGACCTGGCGCAAGACGTGAAAACATTGAAAACTATATTAAGCGCCTTGAAAAGCTGGAAGAACTCACATCTTCCTTCAGAGGTGTTGAAAGCTCTTACGCTATCCAGGCCGGCCGTGAGATACGCATTATGGTCAAGCCCGAGGAGGTATCCGAGGACGAGATGGTGCTGCTGGCAAGAGATATCGCAAAGAAGATAGAGTCAGAGCTGGAGTATCCTGGACAGATAAAGGTACATCTCCTCAGAGAGACCAAAGCTGTGGAATACGCAAAATAAAAAGAAAATGCAAAAGCCGTATACCTTTTGGTATGCGGCTTTTTTTATATTTTTTCTTCAGAACACGGCATTTTGTCGTCTGGGATCAAAAAACCGGAGCCAGGCAGCAGTCTACATTTAAACAGCCGGCTGGAGTCCGCCGTGACTTTCAGATGACGCCGGCCTGAGGCAGTCTCTGCCGGCACATCGGACCAAGGCTATTTTTTCATAGCCTCTTCTTTCCGGCGATTTTTTTCGACCTGGCTTGACAGGAGCTTATCAAGGTATACGGACTTGAACTGCTTGCTGGCAAGGGCCTGCTTGAGAGGAGGCAGCTTCAAAATGGTAGCGAATACTGCGGCCATAGCCCTGTGGTTGGCAAAGGCCTGGTTATCGAAAATAAGGTTCTGGAGGGTTCCCTTTTCGATTGCCTGGAGTACAAAGCGATGGGTGCCGTTTACAGGTGTTATTACCTGTATTGGACGGCGCTTCATCTCAATAGCTTTGGTGGGGCAGTTTCTAGCGCATACGCCGCAGCCAAGACAGATCTCGGAGTTTACCTGAGCTGTCTTTTTCTTTACCTGACCCTCTTCGGTCTCCTTGACCTCGATTGCGAAGATCGGGCAGGCTTTCTGGCATTTACCACAGCCCACACACATATCGCCGTGGACTTCCGGTATATAATTTGTGGTTGCCACCGGCTGCATTGGGCTGAATTTTCTGGCGGCCTGAAGAGCCTCGCAGCAGCAACCGCAGCAGTTGCATATAAATGCCGGGTTTTCCCGGACGTTTTCACCGATCTGGACAAGGTTGTGCTCGTATGAGAGCTGGAGTACGTCCATAGCTTCGGACTTATCTATAAGGCGGGCGTACCCCCCGTTTTGTGCAAGTGAACGGGCAACGTTGCCGAAAGTAAGGCATACCTCCAACGGAGCGTTTATCTCGCATGGGTGTCCTGCGTGGAGCATTTTGTGGCGGCAGTAGCAAATGCCAAGACCGATATACTCCGCCTCGTCAATTATGTGGCTTGCCCGCTCATAGTCGAGAATATGGAGGGTATTATCGTTTGTCAGTACCGGCTCTTGTACGAATACTCTGCCGAGGCGGGTCTCTGTAACAAAAAACAGGTCTTTTACAAAGTCCTCTTCCACATTCATATACTGATAGTACAGCTCACTGAGGTATTTCTGGTCGATATCACCTCTTGTACGCATAAGGGCAAACTCAATAAAACCTGCCATCGGTGGCGGCATTACGAATTTACGAACCCCATTGTGGAAAGAGTCTACCAGCAGGGCTTTTTCGCACAGATGCACAAGGTAAGTTTCCGCCTCCGCCTCGCTTGTTTTCCATATTTTAGCGGCCTTTTTTGCAGTAAAAGGCCTGACAGGGAGAAGGGCCACTCGCTGGGCCTCTTTTTCTGTGTAAAGCACCTGAAGTATCTTATAGAGTGTGTCAGAAACAGGCGCGCCCTGGGTGAACCAATTTATTCTGTCTTCAAGATTTTTGTAAGCGTCTTTGCTGGCAAGATGCCCCATTTTATCATCTCCATAATTGTAATCCAGCGCCCAAATAGGCGCCGGGTATTTTTGCATATTTGATACTATTATACAATAAAGTGAGAATTTTGCAAAAAAATAATGTGGAATTTTGTATTTTACCAGGCATCAATATCAAAAAGCCGGAGGCTGAATATAATAAGGGGAAAGGAGTTTTGCCATGCTTTCCCCTGTGCTGATCCTCGTAAGCGCCCTCTGTCTTGACGCTTTTGTGGCGAGCGCCGCTTACGGCACAAATCAGATACATATATCCCACGGCCAGATCGCCCTTTTTAACGGTATATGCAGCGGCGTTCTGGGCCTGTCTCTTGTTTTCGGGTCCGTTTTGGAGATATGGATACCGGCGGGGCTTACGAAAAATTTGTGTTTTCTAAGTCTGCTTCTATTGGGTTTTTTGAAAATTTCCGACTGCGCCATTAAGAAATATCTTAAAGGCCACGAGGCCCTGAGCAAGAACGCGTCATTTAAAATACTCAATGTCCATTTTATTATCAACATATACAGCGATCCTATGGAAGCGGACGCAGACAGGGACAAGAATTTGTCCTGGCGTGAGGTTATATATTTCTCCCTGGCTATGTCCGTCGATAGCCTCATATCCGGTGTAACAGCCGCCTTTATGGATATATCGGTACCTGTTGCTCTGGCAGCTGCGTTTCTTATCGGTGAAATGTTTACATATGCGGGCCTTTACCTGGGTAGGAAGATAAGCAGTCGGTCTCCGAAGGATCTGTCCTGGCTCAGCGGCATTTTGTTTATATGTCTTGCGTTTATAAAGGGAAGATAAACGTGATATATCTTGCGGTGTATTTATGGGAGGAACCTAATAAATAAGACCGCCAGTCCTAATAGGAACTGGCGGTCTTATTATATTTTGTTATTAGACTATTTTCCGCTGGATTTTAGCGGATAATGTTCTCTATAAAGTACATCATCATTGTGGAAAACTCACTGCGCTTCATATCACCAGCAGGGTTCAGAGTGCCATCGCCGTTTCCACGGATAATGTCGGCTCCGCATGCCCATTTAACAGCGTCGTACGCGTAATCGCTTATGCTTGATTCGTCGGTGAAAACAGATAAGTCAAAATCCTCACCGCCGAAAACGTCATATCCTTCGGACTTGGCGTACCGCCAAAGGATGGCAGAAAGCTGCTCTTTGGTGATGGGGTCCTCTGTTCCGAAAGTGCCGTCTCCGTAGCCTTCAATAACTTTTTCGCTGGCAGACCATCTGATAGCTTCCGTGTACCACTGAAGTTCCGGCACATCCTCAAAGTCCATGTCGAATTTTACCATAGGCTCTCCGGCCAGGCGCCAGAGGACCATTACAGCTTCAGCTCTTGTGAGAGTGTCGTCCGGAGAGAATTCAGTGTCGCTTGTGCCTATCATAAGGTGGTTTCTCAAAACGTAGTCAATATAGTAATGGTACCACTGATTTGTATCGATATCCTTATATTTTGCGGAGGGACAACCCTCGGCAGCGGTGCCACCACAGCCTCCGGCAGAGTATTTTACTGTAACGGTAACAACCTCATCAGTCTGGATGAAAGAATATGTGCCGTCGCCGTTATAGATAAGATCTATGTTCTTTCCGCTTTCCACAGAGAGAGTTATGCTGTCAAGTTTATAACCCATGTCCGGGGAAGGAGTGAGAACGACTTCGTCCCGGAATCTGGGATATGAGACATTTTTTGTGGTGGTGCCGCCGGTGCTATCCACAATAATAGGAGGATAAATGCTTATTGGGTTGTTTACAGCTACGTATGATGTGGAAGTGGCTGTGATATCTCCGGCGTAGCCGTTACCTGCCACAGGTGTTATTACCACACGGAGATATTTTCCCTTTTCATTTTCTGTTATCTTATAGGTCTGATTTGTGGCCCCGGCAATATCTGTAAATGTGCCGGTAGAACTGTCGCCAGACTGCCACTGGTATGTAACAGGGATACTGTCCGGCACCCCTGAAAGCTTGGCTGTTACCTCATTTCCCACCTTTGGGTTTCCGGAAATTTCCGCGGTGCCGGGAATTTTTGGCAGGATCTGAATATGTTTTGATGGTACTGAAAAAGTATCGCCGGACTCCTCTTCGGTGAAATAGTTGCCTATTGTGTTTATATATAGGTAAAGATCAGGCAGATAGAAGCTTTCAAGTAGGGCGATTGGCTCGCCGCCGTCGTATTCGCCGTCTTCCTCAACTATAACAAGGTCGTCAGATAGGATGATCTCCATAGGCGCCTCGCCGCCATAAGGATCTCCATAGACAAATATCTTCTGCATCTGGATTGCCGCGCAGAGATTATAATATATATCATCGTAGCCCATGTCCTCGTTTATGTCATTATCTGCCGGCCGGGCGGTGATTTCAAGACTGGAACCGGGCTCCAAACTGAGATTTGTGATTTTGGGTTCCGGATTACTGTCGTAGTTCGACAGAGTGAGTAAAATTCCTGTGGCTGAAGCGTAGTTATCCACATTGCTGAGGAACTCGCCGTCTGTTGTAACAAGTATGGAAATGTCGCCGTAGTTTTTCAGAACAGAGTCCTCTTCCAGCGTTGGAAGATACATTCCGAAAGTATATCCCTGGAGAGCCTGGATATCTATTGTACCTTTATTTATAAAATTGGTAGCTGAACTTTCAAACTCCATGCCGATAGCATATTCATAGCCCTTGTTTTGACCATAATTTACGGCGTAGAGGTCCATATATCCGTTATTTGTCATCATCAGAGCATCATAGTTTGAATAGACGCTAATTGCACAGGCGTGGTTTGAAAATGCGCTGCCTGTAAAGCCTGGATAGTTTCCGCCGTAGGCTGTAGCGCTGGCCAGAATAGTGCCGTCGTTGGTCCATGAGCTTTCGTAAGGGATATAGTTGCCCGCAAGACAGGCGATGCTTCCGTTTGTGGTAACACCAGTCAAATCAAGGGTTCCGCTTTCGGTGTTGTGCATTGGTCCGCCTATGATATAGATGGCATAGATGTCTGATGATGAACCGGAAAGACTCATACGCTCAGTTTTTGCGGTTATGGTACCGCTGTTTTCAAGGCCGCCCTGTGAGCCACGGCTCCAGCCGCTCAGAATACAATAGAGCTTTGCCGTGAAAGAACTTTCCTCAGGTACGGACAATAGAAGATCAAGGCTGGTACTGTTTGTTATGCTGCCGTCAGCAGATATAATGCCAATATTGCCCATAACGTTGTTATTTAACGTAACATCAATGTCAAGCAGAGCGTCCTGGGCCCCTGTAATAGACATTTTGCCTGTGTTTGAAATGAAATAGAAATCCCCATTGATGTTTTTAGAGACGGAGAATGTATTTTTACCGATAAGATCGATCTGCAAATTCTCCAAATCCGCAGTAATGGACAAATTTTCAATGTCCATATCCACGTCTTTCAGCGTGAGTTTGGCATTTTCAGCGTCCAAGTATATGTTGAAATCGTCGGGACCGGCGCCGTCTGTCTCTATTTTGTTTTCAACAACTTTGGCATAGGTAGATGAATTCCATGTATTGCCGAAAATTTCAATGGAATTTGCGGCGAGAGCGGGCATCGGAAACAAACTTACACAAAAAAGCAATGTTAAAATAATTGCCACGATCCTGCTTCTTTTCACTTTTATTCCTCCTCTTTTTATCTTCTATGTGCTAATTTTACTAATAATAAACAAAAAAGACGCGCACGTCCGTTTTTCGGACGACACACGCCTTCAGAACATAACAATTTTATCAGACCTGCAATCCAATAGGAAAAAGGGCGCAGTCCGGCATTGCCGGCCCACTGTAATTTTTCGGCTGCCGTTTTTCATTTGCGAAATCTCCTTTGTGATGTTATACAAATTAAGCTTATCATGAAAAAGAAGAAATAACAATAATATATCTGCCAATTAAGGTGAAATCAAACAAGGTGTGCTACGCACGGAATAAAAAGAAAAGAGCGGGTTTGTACCCGCTTTTTGTGTGGCCTGCAATTAGGCTTTATGGCACCCACGGGAGGATTCGAACCTCTGACCTTCCGCTTAGGAGTATGGCGTACCATTTCGTAAATTGTTCATATCATATCTTCCCGTGTTGTTTCTTCGCAAATTGTGCTGCCTGGAGGCAGGTCAATTTGCACAAATTCCCCCCGAATATGCTGCCTTACAACGGCTTTTCAAATGTCGTATTAGCAAGGTATTAGCAGGAACCCCTTGTGACAGAGGGCTTCCAGGGGCCATTTTAAAATGCTATTAGCACAGAAGGAGGATAATCTTATGAGCACCAACACACCTAACGAAAAAGGAACGCCCCAAAGCAGAACATACACCGTGAATGACATCGCAGCCATTCTCGGTATCGGCCGCGCTACGGCCTATAAGCTCGCCAACTCCGGAGCGTTCAAGACGATCCGCATCGGTAACATGATCCGCATCTCCAGGAAGTCCTTTGAGGATTGGCTGAAAAGCGAGGGCCTGGACGACGAAACTGAATAAGAATATAAGGCAGCTGCAGAATATACTCTTGCGGCTGCCTTATATTGAGCATTTACAAAATGCACATTTCCCATTTGTGTTTGCTGCTGGAAAGAGTGTATGATATAATAAAAATGTATAGTCATTATTTGAGAGTAGGAGGTGTAGCCATGCCATATAATGCGATAGATTTGTTTTCTGGGTGCGGTGGAATGACAGAAGGTTTAATACACGCAGGTTTTCGTGTTGTAGCTGCAGTTGAAATAGATAAATTTGCATCAGAAACTTATAGGGCGAATCATGATCGGCATGGTGTAACACTATTTGAAACGGATATACGGGAACTTCAGTCGGAACAAATAAAAGAATTATTAGGTGGGGAGCCCTTACATTTATTGGCTGGATGCCCGCCGTGCCAAGGTTTTTCATCTCTCCGAAAAAAGAACAGAAAAAAAGCATCAAAAGATTCAAGGAATAGTCTAATCCTTGAATATTACAGAATGGTTGAAGAACTTGAACCAATTTGTATAATGCTAGAAAATGTGCCTGGGATTGAAAATTATACTCTTTTTAAAAAAGTGTTTTCTCAACTAAAAAAACTCGGTTACAATCCGCAATACAAAATTGTAAATGTGGCGGATTATGGCGTTCCACAAAGGAGAAAACGCCTAGTTATGACGGGGTCTTTGCTAGGCCCCATTGATGTGTTGGAAGGAAATTCTAGGCTTTTCACAGTTCGTGATTATATCGGAGGTTTAGAAAATGTTGAAGTGACAACCGACCCAGTTCATCGCCGGTATCCACACCACTCTGAAGCAGTAATGGAAAGAATTCGGCTTACTCCGCCCGATGGAGGAAGCCGGCGAGATTTGCCGGACTGCTATACACTTAACTGTCATCGCAAAGAAGGCGTTGGATTTAATGATATATACGGGAGACTGCGTTGGGATGATGTGTCTTCTACTATTACTGGTGGCTGTCTAAATCCCTCTAAAGGAAGATTTCTTCATCCTGAGGAAAATCGTTGCATTACCGCTAGAGAGGCAGCACTTCTTCAAACTTTTAGGAAAACATATATATTTCCGGAAGATATACCGCTTACAAATCTAGCGCTTATGATTGGGAATGCTCTTCCTCCGGTTTTTTGTGAAGCACAGTGTGCAAATATTCGCAGAAAGTTAGATGAAATATTTATGTCTGATGTTTTTGATGCAGATAAGCGATCTGAAATAATGAAAAAAATCAAAAACAAAAACACTACTCCAGAACTTTTTATCCGTAAAATACTTACATCACTAGGATATAAATATCGCTTATCTACCAAACAACTTAATTGCAAACCAGACATAATTTTTCCGGCTAAAAAGAAAGCAATTTTTGTCAATGGATGCTTTTGGCACGGACACAATTGCAAACGCGGCTCTCTACCAAAAACTAATCAAGGATTTTGGGAGAGCAAGATACACAACAATATCATAAGAGATCAAAAAAATTACGAAGAATGCACGCAAAAAGGTTGGGACTATTTGGTAATATGGCAATGTGAAATAAAGGTATCCAATGTTGAAGAATTAAAAAAACAACTTTTGAATTTCTTACAATAGTAGAAGGAGGGCATTTTATGACTAGCGCACAAGTTTTAGAACAGTATTTAACCGAAGAGCAACGGCTAGCTGTTCTTGACCCCCATAGAGATATTTTGTGCTTGGCTTGTGCGGGATCAGGCAAGTCAAGAACATTGGCTTTTAGAATTGCATATCTTGTCGCAAATGGATGTCCTGCTGATTCTATTGTGGCGTTCACATTTACTGACAAAGCGGCTGAATCTATTAAGCGTCGAGTATCGGAGGCTTTGTCAAAATTTGGATTGCCGCAAACCTTGGTCGGAGCAATGTATATTGGCACGATTCACTCATATTGTCAGTATCTTCTAGGCAATGTGGATGCCCAATATAGGCAGTTTGAGGTGTTAGATGAAAACGGTTTGAAACTATACCTGTTATCTCGTTATCGCAGCCTCGGCCTTAATGAAATAGCAAGGGAACGTAATGCCAAAATGTTTGCGACAATTCGTGAAGTTGCTAATGCATGGAGCACAGCCAATGACGAGGCGTTTGATTTTGAAATGATTAAGCAAACAGATGAAACCTTGGGTTCTCTGTTAAATAGAGTATATGAAAGTCTTGAACGAGATCAGTACATAGATTTTTCTCTAATGATTCGACGTGCAGTTGAGGAGTTAGAGCGTAATTCACCTGAAATCAATCAGGCTTTACACGGTGTGCGCCATATACTTGTAGATGAGTATCAGGATATCAACCCCATGCAAGAACGCTTGATTCGTCAATTACATGACCGTACAGATTCGCTTATGGTAGTTGGTGACGATGATCAGTCTATTTACGCTTGGCGAGGCGCAGATGTAAATAATATTTTAAGTTTTCAAGAACGATATCCTGAAAGTAGTACCCACATTTTAAGCACAAATTTTCGGAGTACAGAGGCGATTGTTAAAACCTCGGATGCATTTATTCAGCAAGAGTTAAGTGCTGCTCGATATACAAAAAATCCTTCTTCCCAT
>CALXGH010000005.1 GCA_944387845.1 uncultured Oscillospiraceae bacterium | reverse complement strand
AAGGATAGCCTCCGTGTCCGAGGAGCGGGCTGTAGAGATCGCGGCACAGGCTTTCGGAGGAAACCGTCTGGAAGGGAAGATAGACGAGTATAAATACAAGATAACATCTTCCAGCGATGGAGGCCTTACAGCCACGTTTATTGACGTATCCAGCCAGTCTTATAGTATTTTCAGAGTGTTCATTCTCTCTGTTTTAGGGGGCGCGCTGTGCTGGGCCCTTATGCTTCTGCTTGTTGTTAAGCTCTCTAAAAAGGCAATACTGCCTATTGCCAGAAATATGGAACAGCAGAGGCAGTTTGTAACTGACGCGGGCCATGAGATAAAAACGCCACTTGCCATCATCATGGCAAACACTGAGGCTATGGAGCTTTATAACGGCTCGAACAAGTGGACAGAGAACATAAAAGGTCAGACGAAGCGGCTGTCCGGCCTTATGCAGGATCTTCTATCTCTGGCAAAACTGGACGAGAACAGGGACAGCCTTGTGTTTGAGGACGTGGATATGTCCCAGACCATGGAAACAGAGATACAGCAGTTTGAGGAGCCCGGGGCGCTGAAGGGCGTTAAAATAGATAAAAATATCGAAGACGGTGTAAGAGTCCGGGCAAACAGGGAGTATATCACAAGGCTAATGTCCATTTTAATGGACAACGCCGTAAAATACGCCCTTAGTGATACAGATATTGGCGTAACGCTGAAAAAAGAGTCAGGGAAGATGGTTCTTCAGGTGAAAAATAAATGTGATAACCTGAAAGAAGAGGACGTATCCCGGCTGTTTGACAGGTTCTATATGACAGATAGCGCCAGGACACAGAAAAACGGCGGCTACGGAATCGGCCTGTCCGCTGCCAAAGCCATAGCCGATATCCATAAGGGCAGCATAAATGCCCGACTGGAAAACGGGGACACCGCCGTATTCGAGTTTAAAATGCCTTGCTGATTTTTATCCAGCCGGAGATTAAAAAGGGCACAGAGGCGGAAAATAGAGCCTGTATGGGCATTTTGCCCGAAGCGTTTTAAGACCGGCCGCAGCATTAAAGTAAAAGACTGAATATAAAAAGGACGGAATATTCCCGTCCTTTTGTGTTGTGTTATGTTGTGCTTTGCTTTGTTCTTTTTTTGTGTTGCCTGGGGGATCAATAGCGGCATTAGCCGCCGGAGGCCAAAAAGAAAGATACGCTAAAACAAATCGAAACCCAGCGAAGCGGTTTCGATTTGTAAAGGAGGAGCAGCGAAATAAGCGCGCTCTGATATAGGGACCCGCAGAGCGGGACGGCGCCTGCCGTAGAAGCGTTTTGGCCGTAGGCCAAAACCTTCGCGCAGAGGAAGTTCATTTCGCTATGGGCTTTTAAATCTCCAAAGGGCGGAGGCGGCATTAGCCGCCGGAGGCCAAAAAAGAAAGATACGCTAAAACAAATCGAAACCCGGCAAAGCGGTTTCGATTTGTAAAGGAGGAGCAGCGAAATGAGCGCGCTCTGATTTTAAATAAAAAATCGGAGCAAGCGATATGAAGCTTGCTCCGACGCTGGAGGTGGCACCCAGATTTGAACTGGGGAATCGAGGTTTTGCAGACCTCTGCCTTACCACTTGGCTATGCCACCAATATTCGATTCAGATAAAAAAATGGAGCGGGCGACGAGGCTCGAACTCGCTACCTCCACCTTGGCAAGGTGGCGCTCTACCAGATGAGCTACGCCCGCCTTAGTACAAATGGTGCCCAGAGCCGGAATCGAACCAGCGACACGGGGATTTTCAGTCCCCTGCTCTACCTACTGAGCTATCTGGGCATTGTGGCGACCGAGAAGGGGCTCGAACCCTCGACCTCCAGCGTGACAGGCTGGCGTTCTAACCAACTGAACTACTCGGCCATTAAACACAATTGGTGGGAGTAATAGGACTCGAACCTATGACCCCCTGCTTGTAAGGCAGGTGCTCTAACCAGCTGAGCTATACTCCCATCCAAACCGTAACGGCAGAATTGATTATACTAAAGGAGGCTGCATTTGTCAACACTTTTCTTCAAAAAATTTATTGCATCTGTTTTATATTTTATTACCCCTCCTTTACAATTATGACTGGTGTTGATATATTTATATCGGGAAGTGATGTAAATGAAAAAAATATTATCAGTAGCCCTTGTTTTTGCGCTGCTTTTATGTATTTCAGGTACGGCTCTGGGAGCCTCGGAAGATGGCAGCACCATATCCATAGACGATATACAGGTTAATATATCTGATAAACTTAAGGACGCTGTTGAAGATTTGGATACGGACGAACTGTCCCAGATGATAAAAGAAAAACTTGATTACGCTAAAGGCCTCAGCGACGAGGAGCTTTATGAGTATGTAAGCGAGTTTTGCGAGGACTATGATGTGGAGCTTACTGACGAGCAGATGGTGAAGGTCTCCCAGTACATAAAAAACGCATCTGATACTGATCTTCAGGATATAACGGAAAAAATAGAGGGCGTAAAAAAGACGGTAGGGGTCTTAGAGAAAATTTTTTCTGCTCTGAAAAGTGTGGCGATCACCATTAAGGATATAGCCGTGGTCCTTTATAACGGGGCAAAGACTCTTATTGACAGCATTATAAACTGACAAAAAAATAAAAGCGCCGAAGCGCTTTTATTTTTTTGCTTTTTTATACTCTGGCGTTTTGGGGCTATATTTTAACCTGCGGCCTTTTTCATCTACCTGGGTAATTTTCACTATCGCTTTCTTTTCCGGCAGCCTCAGATGTTTCTTCGCCGTCTAATTCGGCACCGTCGTAGAAGATATCGTCTACGTCATCCTCAGATCTGGCATAAGCCATATCATAAGCCATATCGTTACCGGCCTCTTGGCTATCAGGTTTCCCTGCCTGGGACAGCTCATATTTTTCAAGGTTTTCCTGCTCTTCCGCCGCGGCACGAGCCATAACTTTCGCTGAGCGCTTTTTCCTTATGAGGATAAAAGCAGCTGCGGCGGCGCAGATGAGGAGAACAATTACGATGACAATGGCCAAAACATGCTCTTTAGCGTATGTCTTTAAAAACTCCACAGTGGAGAAGGAGACCATGCTCTGGGCGGCAAGAGACCCTTCCCAGACCACCTCTCCGTTTAAAAGCACTTGGACGGTTCCAAGGTCCGCACCCTTTTTTACAGGCGCTGGTATCGGATCCTGGGAACTTAGCTGGATATTATATTCCACATTTTCCTGGGCGTCGTAATTTCCAGAGTAAACTACCGCCTTGTCTATGGCTATGGCATTTACATATTCCGTGCCACGGCCGTATTTAACCGGCACCTGGGTAATGACCTGACCCTCTGACAGAAGGGTGTGGTAGCCGAAATTATCATATCCCCAGGAGATGAGGTCTCTCGTCTGGGAAAAGCACTCAGAATAACGCTTGCCGCCGTATGTATAGTAGTTTGCGCCCATGACCACGGAGATCATCCGCTCGCCGTCCTTATCTGAAAGACAGAGAAGGCAGCTTCCGGCGGAACTTGTTGTGCCGGTCTTGCCTAAAACCGCCCAGTCGTAATAGTAGTCGGAGTTCTGGTCGATCAGAACATTTGATGTAACAAGGTCTCTCTGATTTGAGACGTTTGTGGCCGGAACAGTGTAGTTTGTTTTGGAACATATCTCTCTGAAGAGATCGTGGTCAATGGCCTGACTGAAAATAAGGTAAAGATCCCTGGCTGTTGTGTAGTGGTTTGAGTCAGACATTCCGTGGGTGTTTGCAAAGTGGGAGCCGGTACAGCCAAGACTATCTGCGTACTGGTTCATCATGTCCACAAATTTGTCTATGCTTCCGGCGTAATATATGGCAAGGGCGTTGCATGCCTCATTTGCCGAAACAAGAAGGGCGCAGTGGAGATAGTCCATAACGGACATGACTTCTCCCGGGGCAATATGGGCCGTACTGCCGCCAGCGGCAATATCGCTGTATATTGCGCCATCGGCGGCGAAAGAGGCCTCAGGGTCGATTTCGCCCTTTTCTATGGCCTCTATTATTATAAGGCAGGTAAGGACTTTAGTAGTGCTGGCGGGGTATATGGTCTCGTCGGCATTTTTCTCATAGAGGATCTTACCGCTGTTCTCATTTACAAGAAGGGCGGCGTTGGCCTGGGCATCAAAGAGGGAAGGCTGGGCTACGCCGCCGTCGTCAGACGTGCCTGACTGGCCGGCCACAGTTTGGTACAGAGCGGCGGTACCTGCCTTGCCGGGCTCTGCCGTATTATATGTGCCGGGCTTTGACGTATGATATACTTCGCCGTCAGGCTGAGTAAAAGGACCGGACTTTGTAAGGACCCGAGGGCTTTCAGGATAAGCGCCAAGAGCGGGCATGGAGAGACCGTCATTCTTTAGGCTACCGGCGCCGAGAGCCGCTCCGGCGGTGAAAACAGATATTATAAGTGTAGCCGCGACTGCAAAAGCCGTCATTTTTCCTCTAAAAAAATTCATTATGAAACTCCCGGAAAATATGTTATACTTTTATAATAAGTCAAAATAGGCGCTGCTTAGTTTTGATACATTCGACAAAATGCATTTTTATTATACATTAAACTTATACCATAATCTACATTCGGCGGGAAAATTATATGAGTAAAATGAAGAAACTGGAAATTGTGGCAATTGCGGTGGCGATGGTCATATTATCCTTCACTATCGGCTATTTTGCCGGCAGGAACAGCGCTCCAAGTCAGGTTGTCATTGACCCTGAAATAGACACTGAACTTTTAAGTTCCGACACTGAGGAGTCTGCTGACGGTAAAGTGAATATCAACACTGCGGACCGGGATGAATTAATGACTCTGCCGGGAATTGGCGAGGTTATCGCCGAGCGGATAATAGTGTACCGTGAAGAGAACGGTCCTTTTGAAAAGATCGAGGACATTGTAAATGTCTCCGGCATAGGAGACGCGACTTTTCTGAAGCTGAGGGATTATATTACTGTGCTGTCTTAAGAGGTGTTTATGAGGATTCTTGTAGTTGACGATGAAAAATTGCTTGTAAAAGGCATAAAATTCAATCTTGAAAACGAGGGGTATGAGGTGGACACGGCCTATGACGGGGAAGAGGCCCTGAACATGGCAAAGGCCAGGGACTATGACCTTCTCATACTGGACATAATGATGCCGAAAATATCCGGCGTTGATGTTTGCATGAAGGTAAGGGAGTTTTCCACAGTGCCTATAATCATGCTCACGGCAAAAAGCGAGGACTCGGACAAGCTTATGGGCTTTGAGAGCGGGGCTGACGACTATATAACAAAGCCTTTTAATATCCTTGAGCTGCGGGCCAGAATAAGGGCCCTTCTGCGCCGTTCGGCCATAAGCGACCAGAAGCCCAAGTCAAATATCACTGTTTTCAAAAACATTACCGTTGACTCTGACAGGAAAATGGTGGAGAAAGACGGGAAATATGTGGAGCTTACAAGTAAGGAGTTTGACATTATTGAGCTTTTTGTGAAAAACCCCGGCAAGGTTTACAGCAGGGAGAGCCTTCTTGACCTTATATGGGGCTATGATTATCAGGGGGACATCAGGACTGTGGACGTCCACGTCCACAGGCTCCGGGATAAATTGGAGGACAACCCCTCCGACCCCGGCCTTATTGTAACGAAATGGGGAGTTGGTTATTATCTCAGGCCTTAGAGAGAAGCTGTCCTCATACACGGGCAGTTTAAGGATAAAGTTTTTCCTGACCTATTTTTCCATCGTGGCGGTGGTGCTTATAATACTTAACACATGCCCGGCGGCGGTAACGAAAAATTTTATATATAACGCCAAATACAACAGTCTTGGGTACGAGTGCGCTCTTATAAGCTCATCCATCGAGGCCCTTGATGTTATAAATGAGGAGAATATAGGCCTTGTTATGGAAGTTTTGGAGATGGATGGCCTTGACAGCATTATAATAACCGACAGCGAGATGAACATCATGTACCAGAAGCTGTCGGAGGAGGCAAGTCTTGAGGGGCAGTACAGGCAGTGCCTTGAGGACGCGCTCCAGAGTAATGATGTATTCTACTCAAAATGTGAAAACGGGGCATTTATAAGCATGTTCGCGGCGCCGATTTTCGCATCAGGGCAGGTTTGGGGCGCAATATGCATAATGAATTACGATGCCGAGCAGGGGGGAGTGCTGACAGCGCTGAAAAATAACATTATCAGGATAAGCGCTGTTTTGATGATACTTTCAATCATCGTCTGCATTTTCTTCACACAGAAGCTGACATCAAGGCTGAGGAGCGTTTTTGTGGCAATTAGAAATGTCCGTGAAGGTGAGTACGGTTACAGAATAGACGTGTCCGGCACTGATGAAGTTTCCCAGCTTGCCCAGGCTTTCAACAGCATGACTGATCGCCTTCAAAAGACGGAGGAGGCCAGAAAGCAGTTTGTGTCTGACGCATCCCATGAGCTGAAAACCCCACTTGCCTCAATTCAGCTTTTAAGCGACAGCATAACCCAGAACGATATTAAGGACCAGGCGATAATCCAGGAGTTTGTCAGCGATATAGGGGACGAAGCAAGGCGTCTTGCAAGGACCACAGAAAAGCTTTTGAAGCTTACAAACCTTGACAACCAGACTGGGCAGCCGGCGGAGCCTGAGGATATCTCTGATATCGCCCGGCGGGCTGTTAAGATACTCAGGCCTCTTGGGAAGCAGAGAAATATTGAGATAATAACTGAACTGGAGGACGGCTGCACTGTTTTCATAAACAGGGACGATATGTATCAGATAGTTATAAATCTTGTGGAAAACGCCATAAAATACAACACTGAGCATGGAAAAGTTTATGTAAAGACCTTTGTCCGGGATAATATGGCATATATTTCAGTGTCTGACACGGGACCTGGTATTGAAGAAGAGAAGCTTGGCAAGATATTTGACAGGTTCTACCGTGTGGATAAGGCACGAAGCCGTGCCGACGGTGGCAGTGGACTTGGCCTTTCCATAGTAAAATCCTCGGCAGAGCAGTACGGCGGCAGAGTTACGGCGGAAAACCGGCCGGAGGGCGGTATGTGCTTTACGGTAGAATTTAAAAAATACGGTGAAAACGGAAGAGCCGGCAGTGAGGATAAAGGGGAAATAGAGGGAAATTAGAGATAAAATCCCCTTTAAAGTAAAATTAGACGGAAAAAGATAAGGAGCGGAGAGAGCTCCTTATCTTTTTTTAGAGGATTTTGTCATTTTCCTGTTGCTAATGGGAGATTTATGGTATACTTGCTCTGGCACTCTTTAAGTTTTGTAAAAGTTTCAGAAAAAAATTTATATGCAGTTCAATTTGCGGATGTAGAATAATACTAATAGAACGTATGTATTTGAACAAACATTAAATTTCTTTTTATTACTTTTACGGTGTGATATTATGAAACTTAAAGAATGCGCTCAGTACATTGCCTGGATTGGTATGCTATTTTTCATCATCGGGAGACTTATACCCAAAAAATGGCTTTGCTATTATAAATTTCCTTTCAGAACCTTCCGTTTTGAGGAGGATGGCCGGATTTACAAGAAGCTGAGGGTCCATGACTGGCAGAATAAGATACCGGATATGAGTAAGATCTTCAAAAAGTCAATGGAACCGAAAAAGCTCCGTACCGGGTTTATGGACCATCTGCCTGTCATGATAAACGAGACCTGTGTGGCCGAGGCTGTCCATTTGGCCCTGTGCGTAGCCGGGCTCCACTGTATGGCGATATGGGACGGTATAGGAGGGGTGATATGTACGCTCCTCAACACTGCGGGGAATTTGCCATTTATTTTGGCTCAGCGGTACAACAGGCCAAGGCTTGTTGGACTATATGAGAAATGCTCATCTGTCTCCCAAAGAGAAGAGAGTAAAAAATGCGAACTTTGATTTTAAGCTGCAATACCGGCGGAGGCCATAATTCCTGCGCCAAAGCCATAATGGAATATTACAGTCTGATGGGTGAGAGCTGCGTTACGGAAGACGCGCTGGCTTTCATATCCCCTGTGATGTCAAAACTCATAGCCAAAGGTTTTGACACCATGTACAGGCATGTGCCGTCGCTCTTTACCTTTTCTTACGGTTTTGCGGAGCGGCATGACAGTATGTTTGACGAGAAAAGGCTCACATACAGGCTCCTTACCGCCGGCACTGACGCCATTTACAAATACATAAAAGATGAGAAAATAGATGCGGTTATATGCACCCATGTTTTCTCAGCTCTTATGCTCACGGCAGTAATTGAGAAATACGGCCTTAAGATGCCAACTGCTTTTGTGTCCACGGACTACACATGCAGTCCCAGCAACAAGCAGAGCCGGCTGGATTTCTATTTCATTCCACATATGTCCATTGCCGGGGAGTACGAGTGCCCGAACATACCTATGGAGAAGATGTATGCCAGCGGCATTCCGATAAGGCAGATGTTTTACAAAAATAAGGACAAGAAGTCCGCTAAAGAGGAGTGCGGCGTAGATCCGGATCACAGGCATATAATTATGATGTGCGGCAGCATGGGCTGCGGACCAATAGAAGAGCTGGCTGAGGGGCTGGCTGAAAGTATGGAAGATAGCTGGGAGCTTACCATAGTCTGCGGCACAAATAGCACCCTTCACGGAAAACTTATGAAAAAATACGCATCAGCGGCGAATATTCACCCTATGGGCTTTGTGGGCGACATCGCCACGCTGATGGACAGCGCTGATATATATGTTACAAAGCCCGGCGGCATAAGCGTAACTGAGGCGGCGGTTAAAAAGCTGCCAATGGTGTTTATAAACGCCGTTGCCGGCTGCGAGGAGTACAATATGAATTTCTATCTCAGCCGTGGTTGCGCCAAAACGGGCAAGACTGTCAGGGATATAGTCAGTATTTGCCGTCGCCTTCTTGAAGATGACGATGAACTTGAGGAAATGAGAGCTAATCTTGAAAAGCTTGATGGTAACAATGCCGCTCAGATGATACATAATTGCATGAAGGAAAAAGCGGAGAAAATAGAAAATGAAAATAGCAAAACCCGTTCGTGATTATAGAAAGCTCAGGCCCGGCAATTTGGGCAGCGATGAGTTTAAGCACTTAAAGCTGCTGTTTTTCTGGCCGATTTTTGGGCTGTTATTTCTTTTCGTTGAGCGGTTTTACCCTGTAACGGATTATTACAGCGTTTTCTGCGCTCTGGACAGCTACATACCCTTTAATGAGTTTTTCCTCATTCCGTATCTGTTCTGGTTCGTATTTTTGGCTGGTATCCATGTTTATACAGCCCTATACGATATAGAGGCATTTAAAAAGCTGATGAAGTTTATAATAATCACATATTCCATAGCTGTTTTGGTATATCTTATATTCCCAACATGTCAGAATCTGCGACCGGAGACATTTTCAAGAGACAATATCTTCACAAGATTTCTGACCTGGTTTTATAAGTTTGACACCAATACCAATGTCTGCCCGTCCATACATGTTATCGGAAGCGTGGCGGCGGCCATAACAGTCTGGAACACGGACAGGCTCCGCACTGTCTTTCAGAAGACTGCGGCAGCTGTCATTGCGCTGTTTATATGCGCTTCCACTCTGTTTTTAAAGCAGCACTCCATACTGGACATTGTTTTCGCCATACCGGTCTGCGTTATTGGATATTATTTCAGCTTTTTGGATATAAATAAAAAGCAGCGGATTGGAAATTTCTTCAGGAAAATATTCCACCGTGCTCCTGATAAAGCAGCGGAAAAGGGTAGACCTGAGGAGCTGTACAGCGTGGCGAGCAAGTCTTACCATGATTACGGAGGCGTAAATGGATCGAGTAAATAAGCAGTGGATATTTTTGATTGGGTTCGGCGTGTCCCTTTTCGCCATACTGACAAATATTGAGTTTGTCATTGGCCATATCGCAAAGGGAGTCTCCCTTATACTGCCGGTGCTGGCAGGGCTGATAATCGCCCTGTTTTTAAGTGTGCCCATGAACGGGTTCCAGAAGCGGATAAGGAAGATAGCGGACATGATGAATATGGACATGGGCGATAAGCCGTTAAGGGGTATTAGTTTTGCCCTGACTGTGCTCAGCGTGGTTCTTGTGATATTTATCATGTTCAAGGTGGCAATACCGGAATTTGTAAAATCCATCAGCAGTATCCTCCAGATAATAGAGGCCAAGCTTCCAGAGTGGATTGAGATACTCTCAAGCTACAATATCGACACGGCAAACCTTACCCAGTTCATGCAGAATCTTGACATGGCCGGCCTTATCGAAAAGGTCATGGGCGGGGCAGGGGCCCTGTTTGACTCGGTAATTGATGTATCCACATCCATCGTGTCTCTTATCACCACGTCGGCAATTGCAATCGTTATCGCCATATATGTGCTCCTTGAGAAGAAGGAGCTGGGGCTCCAGTGCAAAAAGGTGCTGTATGCCTGTTTTAATGAGAAATTTGCGGACAAGATAATATATGTGGCAGCTACAATACAGAACTCATATACGAAATTTCTCTCAGGTCAGTGTGTTGAGGCGGTTATTCTGGGCTCACTTATATTCATCGCCTTTACAATATGCAAGCTGCCATACGCCGGGCTTATCGCCATTTTAACCGGCGTTTTCGCGCTGATACCGTACATCGGAGCGTTTATATCATGTTTTATAGGCGCATTTTTGACGCTTTTGTATAATCCGTCCCAGGTGATAGTTTGCCTTGCGGTGTACCTTACGGTACAGTTTGTGGAAAATCAGTTTATATATCCCCACGTTGTGGGCAGTTCAATCGGTCTGTCCCCGGTGTGGACTCTCCTTGCCGCAGTAGTGGGAAGCAGCCTTTTCGGTGTTTTGGGAATGATTTTCTTCATACCGCTTACGGCGGCTTTATATACAATCGGCCGTGAATGGGTAAATATTCGCCTTGAGGCCAGGGGCCTGAAGGACAAGGTTATGGAAGAAAAAGAATAGTATCATCCGGGAAAATAAAAAAATATAAACATATAGAAAAAGAAAAAGGACCCAAAAGGGTCCTTTTCTTTTATATTTTCAATTTAGGAGTTTTTTTCAAGATTTTTTATATAGCGGAGAAGGTCGTCAAAATCCCCCTGGGGATAATCGGATATGTCGGCGCCAGCTTTGTTTATCATGCAGGCTTTTATGAGAAATACATCGCAGCCCAAGTCTCTTGCCACCATGTCCTCGCCTACGTCGTTACCCACCATAATGCACTCCTGAGGCGATACGGAAAGGTCTGACATGACCTTTTCATAGTACTTCAAATTGGGCTTGCAGTAGCTTGTGTTTTCGTATGTGGTGTAAAGCTCAAAATCATCTGGCTCAAGGTCTGTCCAGCGTATTCTCTCTTCCGTGGCTGCAGAGGGGAATATGGGGTTTGTGGCAAGGGCCACACGGTAGCCGGCGTCTTTAAGGCTCCGT
Source organism: uncultured Oscillospiraceae bacterium (assembly GCA_944387845.1). Taxonomy (GTDB): domain Bacteria; phylum Bacillota; class Clostridia; order Oscillospirales; family Oscillospiraceae; genus CALXGH01. Next base: position 6,987 of record CALXGH010000005.1, on the reverse strand, counting down.
ACCGCCATGGCGGCTTTTGGATCATACCCGCAGAAGATTTTAGCATTTTTGAAATCGTTTGCGTAAAAGTCATTGAATACGTCCATGTCGCCGTAAACCCTGTCCCCGAAAATCGTGGCGAAAAACTTCCAGAAAGCTTTTTCATTTGTCTCAGAGCCGTCGTTTTTCACCATGGCGGCCATGCCCGCCCATATAGCTTTAACAAGCTTTTCCGGCTCGTAGCCCAGAGGGGCGACTTTTTTGCAAAGGGACTTGAAATAACCCGTTGTGAAAACGTCCTGATCCATTGGCAGAAGTGTGCCGTCAAGATCGAACAAAACTGTCGTAATTGCCATTTTTTATACCTTTCCTCATGTTTTATGGGAATATTACACCACGATTTTTTTAATTCACTGTAAATAAAAAAATAAGATAGATTTAAGACCAGATAAAATATACCTTAAATTTGACCTACGTCAGCCTGATTAAGCCGCTCTTTTAAATATGGTCCTGCGGAGACCGCCATGAATATTTTAAAAAGGTCCACAGGGATAAAGGGAAATACGCACAGACTAAGGGCAGGGAGAAGCTGGCACTGGGCCTGGAAGCAGTACCATGCGGTGCCAAGGCCGTAGCAAAGGGCTGTGGCCACAACAAGGCCGAAAAACTGCAACGCTCTGTTTTTTGTTTTCTGTGCAAACATTCCGGCGATTATGGCCATAGGCAGAAAGCCGATTATGTATCCGCCGGTGGGGCCTAAAAGCTTGGCTATGCCCCCGGAAAAGCCGGAAAAGACAGGAAGGCCCATAGCCCCAAGCATTATATATCCGGCGCAGCTGACAAATCCCATTTTCCAGCCTAAAACATACACAGACATGAATACGCACAAATTGGTAAGAGATACCGGTACTGGGCCTACCGGAAGGGACATTGGCCCCAAAATGCATGTTAAAGCCGTCATGATGGCAGACAGGCATATAAAATGAATTTTGCTTTTATGTTTTAGTTTTGCATTCATTTTGTTCTCCTTTTGTACCATCATCCGTGATATTTCCGTAGTATTCGCCGGAAGATGGCAGAGTATTGTTAGAAAGTATATAATATTTTTCGCTCATTGTCTACAATTACATTTTTGCCCGGAGCGATAGAAAGGCCCTTTGAAATGTCAAAGGGCCTTTTGTTATAATGATTTCCAATATGATGAAAGTCTATCTTGAGTTTATTACATCGTATGCAGAAGCGAGCATTTTGGCAGCCTCCGCTCTTGTTACCTCGTCGTTATAGACACTGTCCTCCGAGACTATATTGCAGGCCTGAAGGTTTGTAAATGACTGCTGTGCCCAGGTGGGGTACACTTCATTTACAGGGCCGGAGTACACAACGGAAAGGGAAATGGCGTTATCCAGTGTAACCATGGCTTCGGCCATTGTGATGTTTTTGTCAGATGAGAACACAACGTTTCCGTCCTCGTCGTTATAGCCACGGACAATTCCGTTCATAAGGCCGGCGGCGACGTATGGTTTTAGCCATGAGGCCATTTCCTCATCGTCTGAAAAGCCGGTTTTTGTGATGTCTGACAGCTTGTCGATGCCGCAGAGATTCAGGCACATTACGAGAAATTCGCCTCTTGTTACAGGTGTGTCAGGGGAGAAGTAATAGTCGTCTCCCAATCTTGCGCCAACGAAAATGTCGTTTTCAGCAAGGCACAGGGCGGCATAGTGGGCATCGTTTCCCTCCATGTCGGAGTAGGTGATGTCCGTTGACTGCTTTGCAATGTTTATTGTAACGGTAGCGTCGGCGGAGATATTTCCGTGTACGTCAACTGCCACGAAGGTGAAGGAGTCTTTGCCCTTTTTGCCTTTTTCGGGGGTGTAGGAGAAGGAGCCGTCGGACTGCATTGTAACTGTGCCCTTTTTAGGCTCCTTGGATACGGCGAAAGTTATCATGTCTCCTTCAGGGTCAACTGCGGACACCTGGCCGGATATTGCGATATTTCTGTATGTTTTCATCTCCTGGCTCTCGGCGATAGGGGCGCTGTTGGGCTTTACGCCTTCCGGCTCCTCGTTTTCCGCCAGGGCAATAAAGCTGCAGAATATCTGAAAAATCAGTGTTGAGATTATAATAAATTTAATTACATGTCCTTTTTTGGAAAAATGGGCTCTTTTCATGGGGCACCTCCTGAAATTTACTTATATTTTTTGCGAAGGCGCGGAAAATATACCATATTTTAAAGAGTCTGGATTTCAAAAACAGAAATTTTTCCAAAAAAGCAGGACATTTTATACTCTCTTTCCTGTTAAAACTATACCGAAAATGGCGGCGATGAATAAAAACGGGGCCACCCGGACAAAAGCCCACTCAAATATGTGAAAAGTCGTCCCCATAAATGCCGTTTCAGGGTCGGCAAAATCCCAGTTAAGATAAGGGCTGTGGAAGGATATAAGGAGGGCGGAGACGGCCACAATGGCCACAAGGATGGCGATAAAAATGTAGTGGAGCACTTTTCGCCGCAGATCATCTCTTCTGGCAAGCTGCAAATTTATTGTCTCAAGCTTTTCGGAAATTGCCTTTATATCGTCTGGGGACTGCTGAGTAACAGTTTCGCCAAGCAGAGCGCTGACAGGAGTTTCAAAAACCTCTGACAGGGAAATTAACATCTGGGCGTCTGGTACAGACAGACCCTGCTCCCATTTTGAGACAGTCTGCCGCACCACATTCAGCCTGACAGCAAGTTCCTGCTGAGAAAGGCCTTTTGCTTTTCTCAGTTCTTTTATGTTTTCATTTAGCATTAATAGCACCTCTTTTCTCGCTTTCTGCCGCTATTGTATGGGAAATAGGCGAGCCTTGCAAGCAACTCATATTAACAGTGTTTGATTTTAGGCGTGTGTTATTTATAATGGCGGGAGAAAATTTAATACACTGGAAATTATCAATATAAATTGACAGAAGGTTGCAGTTATGATAATATAATTAAGAAAATACGTATGGGGGTATAGCTCAGCTGGGAGAGCGCTTGAATGGCATTCAAGAGGTCAGCGGTTCGATCCCGCTTATCTCCACCAAAAAACTTAAGTATAAAAAGCTCGTTTTGGTTTTCAAAACGAGCTTTTTATTTTGCAAAAATGGTGTGTTTTGCGGGTTATTAGTATGCTTTTAGGATATTACCTTTAGGAAAACCGTAATGACAAATTGAAGATTCCAGAACTTTTAGAATAAAAAAGTGAGCAGGAATTTTGAGAAATGAATTCTACTGCTACATCTACTGCTACAAACTGTCCGTAATTTTACGCAGGTCATCAATATTAACATCCTGGTAGAAACGGAGCATGCTGTCATCAGTATGCCCGATAAGAGCGATTTTATCTGCCCCCGGCGCATCTACGGATTTCATCAGTGTAGCAAAAGTATGCCGGCAGCAGTGTGGGGTATATTTGTGAACTCCATCTGTAACTGGGTTTTCGATTCCGATAGAGTCCAGAGCGGGGTAGAAGCAGGAGGACCGGAAAACATTATAAGAGAAGTACCCGCCGTCAGGATCCGGAAACATGGGGCCTTCTGTTCGGCTGCCCACAAGCCGGTCAACTATGGGCTGAATCTTTGGAGATATTGTTACGGTCCCGTTTGTGCCGGCCTCTGTCTTCGCGCCGCCTACAATAAATTTTTTATCTCTGTCGAAATCTTCCACACGAAGGCTTAGAAATTCCGAAGGCCGGAAACCGAGGTAACACATGCAGTAAATATAATCGGCGTACGGCACGATATTGACGGAGCTGCGAATAAGGTCAAGCTGTCTGGTATCGAAGCCAGATTTCTTTTTAGATGCCTCGGCGTCGATTATGAGAAACTGAGCCAGATTCCGGCCTTTGGGGATATAGTCCCTGGGAATACCATACTTATAGAGCAAACCGCAAAAAGCTTTCATATTTTGTTTTGTTCGTTTGCCCTGGGGACACTCATCAAGGCAGTCCTGCAGATCCTCAATATCTATTTCCTTTAGTTTGAGATAGTGTACAGAGGCGAAGTATTTAAACGCGGCTTTGTAGCAGTTTAAAGTGCTTTTACTTTTGCGGTATGTAGGCAGCCATAGATCATATAATTGTTTAAATGTGATGTCTTTGTTTTTCTCTTCCATACGCAGCTGCGGAAGATACGCCATGGCCGCCGCTCGTGTGGAAAAACCGCCTTTTGAGCTGCGTATAGGCACCCGCACCATTGTGCTGCCGCGCTGCTGGGAGCGCCAGCCAATAACAACAGAGGCCGTCCATGTTTTACCACGCTTGTATACACTTCCTGAACCGTTAGGTCGGCGCACAGACCGGCGGTCAACTGGCTGCTTGCGGCCGCAGGAGTAGCAGTATTTTGCGCCTTCAGGAAGCTGGGTGCCGCATTTTATACAAGTCATAAGATCACCTCGCTTTAAACACAGCCCCGCCGTTTCGGCGGGGCTTTTTTATTTCAGAAAATATCAGAATTTAGCTCTAAGCTCAACTACCTTGCCGATTATTCGGACAGGTAGTTTTTTTACGTCATCGTTTGAGTAAAACATTGGCTCATAGGAAGTGTTATTCGGAATGAGCATTATCCCCTCAGGGCTTTTCTTTATGCGCTTTACTGTTGCCTCATCGCCATTGACCAAAACAACAGCAATATCACCGTTATCACAATCAGGCTGCTGCCTAACGATTACAACATCGCCATTAGAGATCTTCGGTTCCATGCTGTCTCCCTGTATCTTTAATGCGAAGAACTCACCGGTCTTAGCCATGTCCGGAGAAATCTCCTCATAATCTTCCACATCTTCAATGGCTTCTATGGGAATTCCGGCTGCAACACGCCCTAAAACGGGAACCCAGGTTCCGCCGGTAGAATGAGGGAGAGAAGGGTAGCCATTTTGTCCGAGAAGATAATCAACAGAAACATTAAAAAAGTTGGCCAGTTTTGTTAAATTCTCGTTGTCTGGCTCAGAATTACCAAGTTCCCACATTGCGATGGTAGACCGAGAGACCCCAATTGAATTTGCAAGTTTTTGCTGACTTATTTGATTGATATGACGCAAATCTTTTATGGTTTTCATCTGATACACTCCTTGACCGCATTATAATGTCAATTTAGTTGACATGCAATAAATATATAAAATATTATTGTCAAGAATATTGACAAGTAGGTGAAGGCATGGGCATAAGAACTATTAGGTTGTCAAAAAAATTAACACAAGATAGCCAGGCAAATTTGGTCGGAGTGGCAAGAACCACGGTAAATATGTGGGAATCAGGTGCTGCAATGCCAAGAGCGGATAAGCTCACTGAGCTGGCGAAAGTTCTTGGGTGCACGATAGATGATCTAATGAAGGCAGATGATTAATAGGGGGTGGCAACCATGCCGAATGGGCCACATTCCGGTTGGCGTTTCATGGTTTGGGGAATGATTGGCGTGATTGCGGGATTGTTTATACTTGCAGCCATTGTAATATGAGCCATTGCAGAAACAAGCCGGACACCACAGTACTGACCATGCCGAAAAAGAATCCCTCTATACGGTCAAGCCAACGTAGCTTTGCGGCGTCGGCTTTGAGGTCAAAGTAAATCAGGCCGCTTGGCAATACAGCGATTTCAAATTCGTTATTTCCGGCGGAAATGAGTTTGACGAATCCTCTTGCGGACAAATATCGTGCGTCGGCTTCGGGCATTCCCGATTTGTCGAGAGGGATTGTTTTACAACCGCCTTCAGTGGCGTCAATTAGTGTTTTCAGATTAGATTCAAACTTTTTCATTGCAGCACATCCTTTGTGTTGAGTATAGCACAAGGCTCAGAATGTGGCAAAGCGGAATAAAGAGTGAGAAGAGGCAATAAAAGTGACTGTAACGGCAAGTATCTTTTCAATAATTGCTATAATGCTTGCTTCATAAGACATCAGAGCGGTGGGGAAGGGGAAAATAAATAGCCGGAGACTGCTCTCCGGCTATTTAAAACGTTCATTGTTATCTGTTTTTGATATTAAGTCTCTGTTTCAGCCCTTCACTTAAGACCTGAGAAAAATTTATACCCTCTTTTTCCGCAAGATCGTTAAGCCAGCTCTGTATAGTAACATTTTTGCGGACGGTGCGAATATCATTTGCCCTCCTGTAAGCAGTGAAGTCGATATCCACAAGAGTAACGATTTCATTACTTTCGTGGCTAGGGTTTAAAGAAAAGGGTTCAGGAATTGTATTTCCTGCGTCTTCCATTGAGATACCCCAGAGACCAATTGCGTCCCGGGCCATTTCAATACATTCGGCGATTGTTTCGCCCTGAGTTCCGATATTAAGATCGGGTATTTTCGTTTACCATACTCTAATCTTCCAAATCTCCATATTTTTTCGCTACTTTGTATGTATAAAAGATGTCGGTTATAAGAGACAATACCGCAACTGCAAGGGACAGGAAAATGCTTGAATAGTCTCTTATCACAAAATTTATAACGATTATGATAATACCCGTAACAATGAAGGAAATTCCACCGAACCGCTGGCTTTTCTGCCATGTTATATCGTTTTTCATACTCCATGAGGTGCGAAGGCCTATGATTGAGTTTAGCTTCAGCTTTGGCATGAGATTTCCCACAACGATCATAAAAGCACCCAAAAGACCAAACAATATCTGGTTCAAGCTTACCGGCACCGCGTTAAGGTTGCCGATCTCTTTAAAATCCGTATAGAGGAAATAGACCGTCATGGCGTTGAAAATAAGAAGGGACATTATACCTGTTACAATGCAGACTTTTTCGTTGTTTTTTCCCGAGCCCTCCTGTTTTGATGAAAACTTTGCCACGGCCAGCATAAAAAAGCCGAAGACAATGGTTATGGCAGGGAAGATGAGGGTCTCATATTTGCTGCCCCACCTGTCAACCTGGCCGTCAAAGCCGTAGTGGGCGGGGATTTTGTCCGGCAGGAAAAACAGTGCGCAGACTGTTATAACAAGCGGGAAGAACATAAGAAAATAGAAAAAAACCTTATTCTTCTTCATGATTTT
>CALXGH010000004.1 GCA_944387845.1 uncultured Oscillospiraceae bacterium | reverse complement strand
GTGGCTCTTTGCTTTTTTTATACGCTGTCTATATCGATTCCCCAATTTTTTACCACTTTATTCAGAAGTTTCGCTAGGGCCACAGTACCCTCTCTTGTAAGGAGCACACTTGCCACCTCGTCAACTACCTGTCCTGACACATCAGTAAGGGAACCGTTTTTCATTGTGTAATTGTGCTCGGTATATATATGGGCAAAGGACAGCGCCGTTTCCGATTTGTTCTTATTGTGTGCGATATTGAAAGTGTTGCAAAATACAGGCTTCATAACACAGCCCTCCTCATTTGAATATATCTGCCGATATAAATGTTCTGCCACGGCGACTTGTGCCGCCCTGTTCTTTTATCACACCTTTTCCGTATCCTCTTGCGGAAATAATATCCCCTTCTCTGACCTCCTTGTCGGATTTCAGACACTCTTTATAGTTGAGACACACAAGTCCCGAGTCTATGAGCTTCGAGGCGGCAGCTCTTGAGAGATTGAACATGCCAGACACAGCGGCGTCCAGCCGAGGGCTCATTACGGAAAACTTGATCTCCTTCTTTTTTATCTCTTTTACCGGCACCGCGTCTAACGATACCCGCTCCGTCTTCGCGCCGGCCCGTCCCACTTTCGTAAGATTCAAAGCCGCAAACTCCGCAACGGAAGGCAGGCAGTAAATATAGGCCCCATCGCCCGTTACTATTATGTCCCCAACTGCGTCCCTGTTTACACCAAGGCCCAGAAATGAGCCGAGAAAATCCCGGTGGGAAGGGGAGGCAAACTTCGTCTCCACTTTTACAGCGGCTATATATTTCTCAATATCAAGATTTTCAGGCTCAATATACTCTGGAAGGAAAAAGGCCATCTCCCGCTCACAGTTTTCACCGCCTCCGGAGAGATACGCCCCAATGTTCCATCCTCGCACTTCATATGCCTCAGCCGGGGTGAGAAATGTGGTGTGGGTCAGCATATTTCTGTCCCTGGACCTCTGCTGTAAATCAGAGATCCTTTTTGCAAATTCGTCCATTATTTCTCTTCCGCAGCCATCTCGTCAAGAGCCCTGGCAAGCTGGTCGGGACATGACGTGTTTTTAAATCCACACTTTGTACCTCTTAAAAGATCAGCCACTTCTGAGGCTTTTCTTCCTTCAACAAGTTTTGATACGCCCTTTAAATTCCCGTTACAGCCACCGGAAAACTTCACGCTCTTGATTATTCCATTCTCCACTTCCAGATCTATTTTTGTGGAACATGTACCTTTTGTATAATATGTTTTTGTCATTTATCTGCACCTCTATAACATAATATAGGATTTTGTTCTGAAACGATATGTCCTGATTTTTAAGTTATTATACCATATATGTCAATTCTCATTATACCTTTGCATATCTTCTCCCGTCGCGCATATATTTAATCGGAGGTATACTTATGAGAAATCGATTTTACATAAAAAACCGCTACAGATTATCAGTGATAAAACTGGCGGCAAAACGAATAGCATTTTTACTTTTAGTTTGTACTCTCGTCTATGCTCTACCGAAAAGCGCAGACAGTGCCCTGTCGGGCTTTTTCCGCTCTGTTGGTGGAAATCAGAAACTATCGGACTTTCTCCTCAGGACAGGCTTTGGCATGGGATACGATCTTAATATAAAGAATCTGTCCCCCTTTTCCTTCTTCTTCCCGTCCATGAAGAAAGTCGACATGGACAGCAACACTGTGGATGAGCCAGAAAACGAAAATGAAAATGAAGATGTCTCTTCCCAAACTGATCAGGCCCCTGCGCAGGTGGGAGATATAACCATAATTCCAACCACCATGACCGGCGAAGGCAGCTCCAGCTATGACTATTCCGGTGGGATCTATTTTAACAACAAGACAGACTATACTCTCGACGGCCAGCAGCTTCTTGACTCTGGCAGCAGCATAAAAATAGACTCAGATGGGCCTCAGGTCCTGATAATTCACACCCATGGCAGTGAGTCCTACACCCCCAGCGGCGACGATGTATATGTGGAGTCCGACCCATCCAGAACCGAGGACACAAATTACAATATGGTACGTATAGGAAACGAGCTGGCGGATATATTTGAAGAAAATGGCATCGAGGTTATACATGACACAACTCTGTACGATTACCCAAGCTACACTGGTTCCTACAACCGCTCACTTGAGGCCATGGAAAAATATCTTGAGGAGTACCCGTCAATAAAAATAGTCCTGGATATACATAGGGACGCTCTTGAAGGTGAAGGCACCAGGTACAAAACCGTGGCCAAAATAGATGGCGTGGACGCATGCTCCCAGATCATGCTTGTAGTTGGCACGGATTATAACGGTCTTGAACATCCTAAGTGGCGTGAAAATCTAGCTTTCGCTACCATGCTTCAGAAGGCCGCCTCAGATGAATATCCCACCCTCATGCGGCCTCTCACCGTATCTGGGTCAAGATACAATCAGCACACAACAACAGGTTCGCTAATTATAGAGGTGGGCACAAACGGCAACACCTTGCAGGAGGCCTTGACTGCCATACGGCTTTTCGGCGAGACAGCGTCAGAGGTAATCTTATCCCTTAAATAAAAGCACAATAAAATGCGGCACCGGATTTTACACCGGTACCGCATTTTTTATTGGGGCAAATACTAATTAGTTTTTCTCAACAAGTATCTTACCGTCCTTTTCAAGAACAGTTGCGCTGTCTCCTTCTTTAATATTACCCTCCAGGATGTTCTCGGCGATAATATCCTCGATATTGGACTGAATAGCTCTTCTGAGCGGCCTTGCGCCGTATACCGGGTCAAAACCGACTTCAGCCATACGGTCAACGGCTGTCTTATCAACTTCTATCGTAATACCAAGGGTCTTTACTCTGTCTTTTACCGTCTTTATCATATTCTCAGCGATCTGGGCAATATCTTCACGGGTGAGCTGGTGGAATACGATGATATCATCTATTCTGTTGAGAAATTCTGGCCTGAATGTACGTCTTAAATCGCCCATTACAGCTTCCTTGATCTTCTCGTGGGACATATTATCTTCATCCCCGCCGGATCTGTCCTCAAAGCCCAGCTTGCCTTTCTTGTCTGTTATATTCTTTGCGCCTACGTTACTTGTCATAACGATAATGCAGTTTTTAAAGTCAACATGTCTGCCCTGGGAGTCGGTGAGAACGCCGTCGTCCATGATCTGGAGCATAATATTAAATACATCCTCATTAGCCTTTTCAATTTCATCGAAGAGCACTACGGAATATGGGTGGCGTCTTACTTTTTCAGTGAGCTGACCGCCCTCGTCATAGCCAACATATCCCGGAGGGGAACCAATGAGCTTGGAGACCGTATGCTTTTCCATGTACTCGGACATATCTATCCTGATCATGGCGTTCTCGTCTCCGAACATAGCTTCCGCCAAAGCCTTACACAGCTCGGTCTTGCCGACGCCGGTAGGTCCTAAGAACAGGAAGGAACCAATAGGTCTCTTCGGATCTTTAAGTCCAACTCTGCTGCGGCGAATTGCGCGGCTTACGGTCTTTACGGCCTCATCCTGACCTACCACTCTCTGGTGAAGGATACTCTCCATCTTGAGAAGTCTCTCGCTCTCGTCCTCTGTAATGCTGTTTACAGGTATACCGGTCCAGAGGGAAACTACGTTTGCAACATCCTCTTCCGTAACGGATTTGGTGTTATCTGTATTACCGTCTTCCCAGCCTTTTCTCAGCGTAAGGAGCTCATCTCTCTTGTCCTTTTCCTCATCTCTGAGTTTTGCAGCCCGCTCAAAATCCTGTGCCTGGATCGCCGCCTCTTTCTCAGCGGCGATAGAGGCTACCTCTGTCTCCAAGGCTTTCAGGCTTGGCGGTAACTTCATGGTCTCAAGTCTTACACGGCTGGCTGCCTCATCAATAAGGTCTATGGCCTTATCAGGCAGGAAACGGTCGTTAATATACCTTGAGGACATATCAACTGCAGCCTTTATGGCCTCATCTGTTATCTTCAGCTTATGGTGTGCCTCATATTTATCTCTCAAACCGAAGAGTATCTCCTCAGCCTCTTCCTTTGTAGGCTCATTTACCGTTACCGGCTGGAATCTTCTCTCCAATGCCGCGTCCTTTTCAATGTACTTTCTGTATTCATTTAAAGTCGTAGCGCCTACAACCTGTATCTCGCCCCTGGAGAGAGCGGGTTTAAGTATGTTTGCTGCATCAACGGCACCTTCAGCGGCGCCAGCGCCGATTATTGTATGGAGTTCATCGATGAAGAGGATTATATCTCTAGCGTTTTTAACCTCTTCAATGACATTTTTAATCCTATCTTCAAAATCGCCTCTGTATTTTGTTCCGGCAACCATGCCTGTAAGGTCCAGGGCCAGGACTCTCTTACCTCTCAGAGTCTCAGGAACATCACCGGCTACGATCTTCTGGGCCAGGCCCTCTGCGATTGCAGTCTTGCCGACACCAGGCTCACCAATGAGCACAGGGTTATTCTTGGTTCTTCTGGAAAGTATCTGAATAACACGCTTTATTTCGTCAGCTCTGCCGATAACCGGGTCAAGCTTACCTGAAAGGGCCTCTTTTGTAAGATCCCTGCTAAATTTATCAAGGTTTTTAGTGCTGCTGTTATCCTTACTGTCGCCAGCGCCTCTGCCTTTTGCTGTGGCAGGCATATATTCATTTCCCCTGAACACATTCATTACTTCTGTATATATCTTATTTGGGTCAACTCCAGCGGAGACAATCGCCCTGTAACCAGCGCAGTCAGTCTCGCTGAGTATGCCCAGAAGCAGATGCTCTGTACCAACATAGTTATGTCCCAAACGTACAGATTCGCCTACTGCTCTTTCAATTACTCTCTTTGCCCGTGGAGTGAGTCCCTGAACGGTAGTATCAAAGCTCTCGCCCCTGCCTACGTATTTTTCAAGGATCTCAGTAATGAGCTCAACAGTCAGGCCCGTCTTTTTAAGTATTTTCGCCGCCATACCGCCCTCTTCTTTGGCGACACCTAAAAGTATGTGCTCGGTGCCAACATATCCGTGGCCAAGGTCCGCAGCGGCCTCCTGGGCATAAGTAAGTGCGTTTTTAGCACGCTCTGTGAATCTATCTTCAAAGTTCATATTTGATCCTCCTTAATGCAAAATTTGCCTTTAATCAGATTATGGACGGAAGATCCGTCCATAACCGATTATTTTTCGATCTCCTTGATCTTATCTCTCAAGGTCGCGGCGTCCTCAAAGCGCTCCTCTTTGATGGCGTTTTCAAGCTGGAGTCTGAGCTCATTGAGTTCTCTCTTCTTTGAAAGCTCAGGATCAGCACCCTGGACGGTACTGTTGGAAGCCTCAGCCTCCGCCGCGGTTTTGTTTTCCGGTTCATCATATTTGATTTCCAATCTCGGCATAAGCATTGTCGGCATCATAACCGGCATCATGCCAAAGGATCCGAACGGTCTAAAGAAATCCCTACCGAAGAATCCGTCAAAGAAGTCATTAAACATATCTTCGCCAAAAATATTGTTATTTAATCCCATTTTTGCGGCACAATCGCTGCAAAGATGTTTCTCAGTTACATTTCCGTTATAGTTTGCTTTGTAATGTACATTAGCAATATTCTTTCCGCAATTTTCACATTTCATATATAAGATCTCCTTCCAGTCGGCAAACGTAAACTATTTGCCTCAAAGTGTTTTAATAAGCATTTGTTTTAAAATCGAGGCCCTGACATTATCTCTCATGTCTTGAGGCACGGGCCTTAGCGCCTGGTCGCTTATAGCGGCCATAATTAAATAAGCCGTATTTTTATCTATCGCTTCTGAATCCAGGAGGTTTGACAGGAACGCCGCAGTGGTATTCACATCTATGCTGTCCCCAACGGAGTTTATAGTGTGCATAACAAGCTGCTTTGGGTCAGACCGTACTCGCCTTATGCGGATATAACCGCCGCCCCCTCGCCTGCTCTCAACAATATATCCCATCTCTGGGGAAAATCTTGTTGAAATAACATAGTTTATCTGGCTTGGGACACAATTAAATTTATTGGCAAGCTCAGCTCTCTGCAGCTCCGCTGTACCATTTTCCGCCTGAGACAGAGCGTCATTTATAAAAGCGGCAATAACATCACTGATACCCAAACACAATCACCTCCAAAGATACTACACGTTTGTTTCTAATTTGACTTTGACTTTCTTTGACTTTCTGTGTATATAATACTTCCCGCTGGCGAATTAATCAAATTTTATTTTGACCTTTTCTGACCTTTGGCAAACATCTATTTTAAATTATCTTCTAATATCTCTTGTTTTCTAATTATTTTAAGTTTTTTCACATTATTTCACTATTTTGACTTTAAAATTTTATCATCGCACAGTTTAATACGCAATTTTTCCTTTTTTCTCCCTCTAAGGTGCCTTTTTCCCTTTATTTTCCTTCTATTGATTACACAATCCTTGTAATACTACATTTTTTATATTTCTGACTCACCTTTTACCTTTGAATATTTTCTCTATTTACACGACTTTTCCACAACTTTTTCCACAAGCTGTGGTGAAGTTTCACATAATTTTTAATTTTTTATAGTTTTTTTCTGGCATTTAATAAATTAGCATTTGATTTTTTGCGTTTTCATGGTACAATGCTAATGCAAACTTATTATGATTCTATATGGAGGTATATATTATGGCTCGTGTAATTTCTGATGCTTGCCTTTCCTGCGGTTCTTGCGCAGATACTTGCCCGGTAGGTGCTATTTCCGCCGGCGATGGCAAATATGAAATCGACGCAGACGCTTGCCTCGACTGCGGCGCATGCGAAGGTGCTTGCCCAGTTGGCGCAATTTCTGCTGAATAAGTTGAAAAACTTTACATTAGAGGCGGTATGGTTTTCATATCGCCTCTAATGCTATTATGAGGGATGTTTTATGGTTTTTGAGGAACTTTTTAAAGGTGGCCCTGTCTTTGCCTGCGGAGATTCAGTTTTCGCTCCGGGCACCGACGCGGTAGTCCTGGCGGATTTCGCCGATGTGAAATTTTCAAAAAATATCTGTGATATCGGTTGCGGCTGTGGTGTTCTAGCCGTAGTCTCGGCTATCAAAAATCCGGGTGCAGCTGTTACCGCTCTGGATATTCAGCCTGAAGCCTGCAGGATTACAATGGAAAATATAAAAGAAAACCGCCTTGAAGGCAGGATAAATGTCATTTGCGGCGATATACGGGAGTACAAAAGCCTTTTCGTCTCAGGCTCCTTTGACCATATAATATCCAATCCGCCCTATTTTCCCGCCGGCAGCGGAAAAAGCTCCGCCGCTTTTGAAATTGCCCGGCAGGAGGTCAAGTGCAGTTTATATGATATTATCTCCGCGGTCTCCTATATGTTAAAGTACGGAGGCTACTTCTCTCTTGTCCACAGAGCGGACAGAGCTGCGGAGGTCATCTGGGCACTATCTGAGGCAGGCCTTGAGCCAAAAATCATACGCCTTGTCCAGCACAAGCCAGACTCAATACCGTCCCTTATTCTTATAAAATGCAAAAAGGGCGGAAAGAAGGGCGTGTCCTTTTTGCCGAACCTTATTCTGGCAAACAGCGACGGGACAAGGAGCCGTGAGATACTGAGTATTTACGAAAAAAGATGGGAGGCATAATATTTTGAGCGGAAAATTATATCTCGTGGGCACCCCTATCGGTAATCTTGGAGACATATCTCCCAGAGTTGCCCGAACCCTTGAGGAGACCGATTTCATCGCCGCAGAGGATACAAGGGTTACCCTTAAAATATTAAACCACCTGGGCATAAAAAAGCCTCTTGTGAGCTATTACGAACATAACAGGGCCGAGAGCGGTGAGAAGATAATTTCACGTATTTTAGGCGGCGAGACATGCGTTCTCGTCTCTGACGCGGGAATGCCCGCCATCAGCGATCCCGGCCAGGACCTTGTCAGGCTGTGCGCGGAAAACGGTATAGAGGTCGTTGCCGTACCTGGCCCCTGCGCCGCTGTGTGCGCCATCGCTCTCTCAGGCCTTGAAACAGGACGTTTCACCTTTGAGGGGTTTTTGTCCACCGCCAGGAAAAGCAGATTTGAGCACCTTGAGGAGCTGAAAACAGAAAAAAGAACCATGATATTTTATGAGGCGCCCCACAAGCTTAGGGCTACACTCAGCGACATGGTACAGTATTTCGGTGGCGATCGAAAAGTCGCCATATGCCGGGAAATGACAAAACTCCATGAAGAGGTTCTGCGTTTTACTTTACGCCAGGCAGTGGAATATTATGAGGCAGTCCCACCGAAGGGCGAGTTTGTTCTTGTTATAGAGGGGCTCAAAGAGGAGGAAAAAATCTCAATATCCCCTGAACAAGGGGCGGAAATGGTCCTTGAAATGTACTCTTCTGGAACACCTCTAAAATCCGCCGCAAAAGAAGTTGCGGCAAAAACAGGCCTTAAGCGAAACGAACTTTACGATTTGGCCCTTAAAATGAAAGACTGAGGCAATTCATATCCATATCCCAGGGAAATTTGTTTATGAAAAAATCACCCCGGCAAATGCCGGGGTGATTTATCTTTTCATTTAAAATTTAAGCTGAATATCGCCATCTTTTTCTTTATCCTCTTCCTTGTCCGGCATAATCTCAAATGCGCCAGAAAGGCCATCCTGAGCCATCATTGACTCAAGAACATCTATATCGGAGGAAATATCAATAGCTTCCGCCTGGAACATATTATCAAGGAGTCTTGTAAAACCCAGTACAACCTTGTCAAGGGTCTTTTCAATATTTTTAATCGAGCCATCTATGTTGTCTCCCTTTACCCCCTGCTTCTCAAGAACACTATATTTCCTCAAAAGCTTCAGAGTTATAGGGAGATGATGACTCATTAAGGTCTTTATCTCGCTTTCTTTTTCCGGATGCTCTTTTACAAAGGCAAATATTTTTGCAGTTATATCCTCGATCTTGTATATTCTCTCAGAAACCGCCTCATCGGGTATAGCATCGTTTAACTGCCTTATCTCTTTTAAAATAGCGTCGTACCTGTCTTCTACCTTTGTCTCTTCTTTTTTCTTAGGTGGTTTTGCAGCCATATCTTCTTCGTACTGGAGTACAAGTCTCGTTCCGTCCTTGGACATATGAGCCATTGGGCCTAAATAATTTTTCCTTATCATTATTTCAAGATCCCGTCTGACTTTTCTCTCAGAAGTCATCGTGTGGCTTGCCAGAGTCTCCACAGATACGCTCGGCCGGCCGCCTATTATCTGGCAGTATTTCTCCATCCGCTCAGTACGCTTTTTATCCAGAATTCCTGTGCAGAAAAGTCCGGTACCTATGCCCGAAAATACAAGGCCCTGAAGCACGTCAGGCAGCCAGTAGCTGGCAAATCCGCTGTAAAAGAACATGTCCAGTGAATCCAGCGTAAGCGGAATTCCCATAAAGACCAGAATAAACAGGCCCATTGTGATCATTACCGCCCGCTTTCCGGAGGATAATCCAAACCGTCGTGGCGCATTCACCGGTCCCCTGTACATATTGTTATAGCCTCTCGGTGCTGTGTTTGCCCTTGTCCTCGGCCTTGGCCTCGGTCTCTGGTTTGCCGCACCCTGTTTTTCAGCGGCAAAATTTTTCAGCACCAGGGTCTTGTCTTTATAATTAACGTAGGCTCCGCTACCCAAATACCCCAAGGTCGCCATCTCCTGCAGATCGCACACAGCCTCGGTATATGTAACGCCAAGCACGTCGGCAACATAAGAAATAGGGACAACCGCACTGCCTCCATTTACAAATTGCATATATTTTTCATATCTGCTATTCATTTTCTAACCTGCCTTCAAAAGCTCTATTGCTTTTTTAGTATATCAAAGGAAAATTACAAAGTAAAGTGATGAAATCAAAAACAAAATAAGGCGTAATGGTTTACGCCTTATTCCGCTTCGATACTATTTTTCAACGGTTATATTCTCTATACCGTTCTCCTCAAATTCGGCTATATACTCCTCTATTCTAACTGCAAGTTCAGGGAAGTTTTCCGCGTTTATTGGGGCAAAATCCATATCCTTTCTGGCCAGTTCCTCGGCAAGTATCTCAAAAAATACAGTATCCTCATAATCTACTATGGCCTCATGAATTCCGCCGTTTTCATACGCAGCCGAGGGCAGCACTTCTCCATCATATATGGACAAAAGCGAGTGAAATTTCTTGTTCTTAGCGCAATGGGCAAAGATCTTGCTCTCAAGCTCGTCATATTCTCTTATCCTGCGGCCTCCCCGTGCAGAGTTTAATATCCAGTTCCCTATATACACCATATCAAGGAGCAGCCTGAACTCTCTGTCTGTAAGCTCAATGTTCATATTATACCCCCTTCTTTATATTGTATGAAAACTCTCTAAAATAGTATATCAAAATTTCATTCTATATTCCATAGCACTAAATGATCTGTCATTGTTTTTTGCCTTAACATCATAAACGATACGTATATTGCTACAACTCACGGTATGTGATACACTTTTAGTAAGTAAAACCAAGAAATCAGGGTCTGGAGGAAATCCATGGATTATTATAAGGATTTTTCAAAAAGAGCGCAGATAATCATAGGAGAAATAAAAAAAACAGAAAAGAGAAATCGTGATAAATTAGATGAAATATCTCGTCAGGCATATTCGGATTACAGAAACGGCATTATTTCCGGACAAGAATATGATAGTATATATGCCCTTTTAATGGAACTTGCTTATCCCAGATGATTTCTGGCTATGGTTATAGAAGTTTCAATGTGAATTTGCTGTAAAATATTGCTTTTATAAAGCAGCAAAAGGCAAGCAGAATGAAAGGTTCTATTTATTAAGCAGGATAAACAATTGGGGCAGACTGAACTCAGGCAAGGTCTGCCCCAGTATATAATTACCCTTTCCTATGCTAGTTCATCATTTCCCTACAAATAAATCGCTAGTGGATACCATATAGTATCGGCATGCACTGCTCTTTACACAATAACTCTCATATATCAGTACTTAGCATTCATAATATATTTATAGTGTATTTATTTGCTTATTTTCAATAAATATGATATTTAAGCCTCTTTTGCTCTTGTTTTATTTGGTAATTTGAGATATTATGTACTTTGCGGCAATATGGTCATCACCTTAGCCTAATTTATAATGGAAGTGATTTTTTGGACAACAGATCTATCGGCATTTTTGACTCCGGACTGGGCGGTCTCACAACTGTTAAGCGGCTCAAAGAACTGCTGCCCGGGGAAAACATGATCTTTCTTGTCGACACAGGCAGTGTCCCCTATGGCGGCAGATCTACCCAGACCCTTATAAAATATGCCAGAGAAGATATAGATTTTTTCAATAAATTTAACGTAAAGGCTGTCATCGTTGCCTGCAACACTGTCAGTGCAGCGGCTCTTAACTATGTTATAAACGATTACGATATGCCTATAATCGGTGTTATCGACGCGGCGGTAAATAGAGCTGTCTCTGAAACGAAAAACAAAAAGATTGGTGTTATCGGCACTGTCGCCACAATAAACAGCGGTATTTATATCAAAAAAATACAGGCGATCATACCTGACGCCCAGGTCTTTACCTGCGCCTGCCCACTGCTCGTTCCACTTGTGGAAAATGGCAGGATAAAAAAAGGTGATATTGTCATAGAGACAGTTCTCAAAGAATACCTCTCCACTTTTAAAGGAACCGGTATCGACACCCTTATCCTGGCCTGCACCCATTACCCACTTTTAAAGGATATTATAGAGGACATAATGGGTCCTGATGTTTTTCTTGTGGATTCCGGTGGTGTTACGGCGGAATATGTATTTGACTGGATGGAGAAAAACGACCTCTTCAGCCAGTCAGCACAGGGAAACATTGATTATTTCGTTACAGATGACACTGAGAGCTTCAGAAACACCGCTTCACTGTTTCTGGGTTCTGATATCACTGAAAACGTACACCAGGCCTCCCTTTCTGGGAAAAACGAGGCATAATTCCATGACCGATGTATTAATCTCTGTATCATCCTCCCAGAATGGGGAGCAGAACATAAAATACGATGTATCCGGCCGCTATATTTTTACAGAATCAGATACACGCATATCTTATCTGGAGCCGGAAAGCTCCGAAATGGGCATAACAAAAACCCGGATACAGATAACCCCGGAAACCGTAATAATAAGGCGCGAGGGTAATGTATCGGGAAAAATTACTTTAAAGGCCGGAGCGCGTATACCTTTTTTGTATAAGACTCCTTATGGGGTCACGGAAATGGCCGCTGAAGCCTTATCCATGACAGCCTGCCTATCAAAATTCGGTGGCACCCTGAGCCTTGAGTACGATATATTTATAAACGGTGAAAAAACAGGAAAAAACATACTTCTACTGAAGATAAGCAAAATGTAAAGGATTGAGTTTTATGGCTAACCTGATAGAAAAAGCGAAAATACAGATAGACTCACTTGTAAGGGCCGCCTACAAAAAGGCTGCCCAGGTCGGCACCCTGCCTTCCGGGGCTACTCTCCGGGGAAATGTGGAGATACCAAAGGACCCATCTCATGGGGACTATGCCTGCGGTTACGCAATGGCATCAGCAAAAGAGATGAAAATGGCGCCGAGAAAGATTGCTGAGGCACTTTTGGAGAATCTGGACCTTGAGGGCAGCTATTTTGCCTCCTGCCAGATTGCCGGTGCGGGATTTTTAAACTTCACCCTCTCAGAAAATTGGTATAGAGAGGTAATAAAAACTGTTGAGTCTGAGGGTTCCAGATACGGCGACATTGAAGTCGGCAAAGGCGAAAAAGTCATGGTGGAATTTGTTTCTGCCAACCCCACCGGCCCCATGACAATAGGAAACGCCAGAGGCGGCGTTCTTGGCGACACGCTCTCATCTGTTCTCACAAAAGCAGGCTACGATGTTACCCGTGAGTTCTATGTAAATGACGCCGGTAACCAGGTAGACCTCTTCGGAAAAAGTATTGAGGCAAGATATCTCCAGCTCTGTCTTGGTGAGGACGCTGTTGAATTTCCTGACAACGGCTACCACGGCGATGATATAAAAGAGCTTGCAAAAATAATCTATGACGAGCACGGCGACAAGTATGTAAACATGGGCGCCGAGGAACGTGAAAAGGCCTTTGTAGACTTCGCTCTGCCCAGAAACATCGCTCTTATGAAAAAACATCTTGAGCGGTATAGAATCAATTTTGACAACTGGTTCCTTGAAAGCAGCCTCCACAAAAGCGGCTATGTAAAAGAGACTGTGGATCTTCTCACAGAGGGCGGCCTCACATATGAAAAGGACGGCGCCCTTTGGCTGAAAAACACAGCCCTTGGCGCTGACAAGGACGAGGTTCTTCGCCGCTCTAACGGATTTTACACCTATTACGCAGTTGATATAGCTTATCACAGAAACAAGTTCGTAGAGCGTAAATTTGACCGTGTAATCGATGTATGGGGCGCCGACCACCACGGCCATTCCATACGCTTCAAGGCCACTATGGGCGCCGAGTGCCTGGGTATAGACAAGAGCAAGCTGGACTTCCTCATTATGCAGATGGTCCGTCTTGTGAGAAACGGCGAGACCATCAAAGTCTCAAAGAGAACTGGTAAAGCGCTGACATTAAATGACCTTCTTGACGAAATCAGCGTTGACGCATGCCGTTTCTTCTTTAACGCAAAACCTGACACACATCTTGAGTTCGACCTGGATCTGGCCATCCGCCAGGACAGTGAAAACCCGGTCTACTATGTACAGTACGCCCATGCAAGGATCTGCTCTCTTATTAAAATTCTTGCCCAGGATGGACATGCTGTTCCTGCTGCTGACGATGTGGATATGGGTCTTCTGAAATCATCTGAGGAAAAGGACCTCATCAAGCAGATCTCTCTTCTGCCGGACGAGATAAGACTGGCCGCAAAGGACTACGACCCATCCAGAATAAACAGGTATGTTATCGACCTTGCTTCAAAGTTCCATAAATTCTATAACACCTGCCGCATAAAAGGCGAAGCTCCGGATGTTATAGGCGCAAGACTGAAACTTGCCGACACCGCAAGACAGACAATAAAAGTCTGCCTGGATATTATCGGCGTTCAGGCTCCAGAACAGATGTAATGGGTCTAAATGTTACAATTTCCAATGTATATTGACAAAATATTTGCCTGGAATCTATAATATAATCAGATAGAGGTTTATGATTTTACAGCCGTTTTTATGTGGGTTGCGGCTGCTTATGGAGAAAGGCGGGCAAATATGAAGTCTACTGGTATAGTACGACGCGTCGACGAATTAGGTCGAATAGTTCTCCCAATAGAGCTGCGACGGTCCCTGGGGATAGATGAAAAAGACGCTCTTGAGATATACTTGAGCGGAGAAAAGATCGTCATGCAGAAGTATTCCCAAACCTGTGTCTTTTGTGGGAGCAGACAGGATATACAAAATTTCAAGGGCAAAAGCATTTGCGCCAATTGTCTGGAAGAACTTAAAAAATAGCGTGATAATAACAAAAGCCCCGACAGGATTTATCCTGCCGGGACTTTCACTATTTAATCACTTCTTATGGCAGCTTGGATGCGGGCATCCAGGACTCTTTGAATCCTTCACCCAACACCTCGCTAGCTGGCATAACTATTACAAAGGCCTTAGGGTCTATCTCCCCTAAAAACCGCTTCATTTTCGGAACCTCCGCAGGCTTCATAACGGAAAACAGTATATTTTTCTCTGTGTCCGTATACATTCCCTTGCCCTTAAACTCTGTTACGGAGCGCTGCAGCCTCTGCATTATCTGATCGGCAATCTCTTTGGAATCTTTGTCTGTAACAATAAGGCAGAAAGTAGCCTTGTCAAAGCCGAGGAGCAACTTATCGGCCACCAGAGAGCTTATAGAAATAGTCAAAATAGCGTACAGACCTACTTCAATATTTCCGTATACTACCATGGCGAATACAACCGCTGCACCGTCAACAAACATTCCCGCTCTGCCAATACTTACCTGTGGGAAATACGTGTTGACTATCCTTATTATTATATCCGTACCACCGCTGGAAGCGTTGCCCATTACAAGAAGAGTTGTGCCCATACCGAACATGGCGCCGCCGTATGCGGTGGCTACAAGGGGATCATTTGTCATTACCGGCAGATATGATGTAACCTCTACCGCCAATGTATATAGCGTAGAGCCAATGATTGTGTTAAATGTAAACTCTTTCCCTTTTATAAACAGGCTTATTATCAAAAGAGGTACATTCATTATAAAAATCAGCTCTGATATTTTCAGAGGTACTATCGTGCTTAGAGCCGTTGCGATACCTGACAGACCGCCGGCTACAAGATTGTTCTTTGCCAGAAAGAGGTTCAGCGCCAATGCGTAAAGCATTACGCCGCCTAAAAGAAGCAAGAAATTCTTTATTGTTCTACGCCCGCCCATAATATTTTTCATTGTGCCTCCTGATGCAGAAAATATTTTTGTCAGTCAGTTCTTTTATATATAGTTTATCATATACCTTAGAAAAAAACATCGGCTTCTCCATATTTCCGAATATTTTATCATACCGAAAATATTTTGAAAAGAGCCGACGATAATATTATAATAGTGTTTGTAAAAAACAAACAGAGGTGCCAGAAATGAACGATGAACTTACGTCTCTTGATATTAAAAAAATGAAAGATGAACTCTCTGACAGGAAAAACCGCCTGATGCCGGAGCTTCTAGAGGAGGTAAAACGCACAAGGGCCTTTGGAGACCTATCGGAAAATTTTGAGTACAAAGCTGCAAAACAGGCTTTAAACAGGAACAAAAGCCGTGTGCGCTACCTGGAAAAAATGATTTCCTCAGCAAAGGTCATTGAGGATCGGTCCGCTCAGGATGAAGTGGGCCTTTTCGATAAAGTTGAGCTGTTTATGCCGGAGGATAGTGAGACAGAAGTTATTCAGGTTGTTACTACTATAAGATGCGACCCTTTAAAAGGTCTTATAAGCAAAGAAGCCCCTCTGGGTGTCGCTGTTCTTGGTAAAAAAGTTGGCGACAGTATAACTGTGAAAATGAGTGAGGATTTCAGCTACACCGCTGTAATAAAATCCATAACAAAAACAGAGGATGACGGCTCCGCCCCTATACTCCAGTATTAACCTGATCGTCGCTTAATTTCCGGCGATTTTCACAGTCTTTTGCAAGCTACAGCCTTTTTACAAAATTATACAAGCATTATCCCCGCCTGTCCAAAATAGACAGACGGGGATTCTCTTTTAATCTAACTTTTCTTATTTCGATGCAAACCTTAAGACTTTTCAGATTTAAAGTCTATATGCCTGACTGCATCCCTGCAAAAGCCGAAAGGCTAATTGGCTGCAGTTATTATTCCTCTTCAGCAACAGCGTTTACAACTTTGATAGCCGCTTCACCGGCGTTTTTAGCCTTTATATACACAACGTTTCCGTCCTGATCCACGGTACCGTTTGCCTCGGCGGAATATCCCTTAGGAAGTTCAAGTGTTACTGTATAGCTTACACTCTCATCTTTAATCTCATCATAGCTATCCTCAATAGACTGCTCGTCCCACTGGCCCTCATCATAGACAGATCCCGTAGGGAAGCAGCATGAGAGCTTATATGTCTCATCATCACCGGATACCTTATATCCGAAATCGCCACTACCTTTTGGTATATACGTCTGGAAGTCAACCTCGATAGATATGCTCTTGCCAGGATCAAGGCTGTACTTGGTTATATCAACATACATCACAGAGCCGTCCTCTGAAACTGTGTACTCAAGCTTCTTGCCCTTTTCCGCCATAAGAACAGCAGTTATGGAGCTGGGCTCTTCAGGTTCTTCCTCGACTACCTCTTCATCCGGATTCTGTTCATCTTCTTCGTCATCTTTACCACCCAGTGTACTCTCTTCAAGAGCTGCCTGTGTTTCCTCGTCAATCTCCTCAGGCTCTTCCTCTTCCACTGGCAGAGGTATGAACTCTGTGCAGTTTCTTATGCAAAGCTGCTCCAAAGTCTCATTGGTATTGTTTCGAAATGTTATAATTACGCTGCCGGTAAGGATCTTTTCATCGCTGTCCAGCTTCATATTTACAACATAACTTTCCGGCGCGCAGCTGCCCGGCTCTTCATTTTCAGTTATTTCGTCTTCCTCATCGCCACAGCCTGCAAATACTGCCGCCATGGCAAACGCAATTACAAACAACATCATCAGTTTTTTCATTTTTAAATCACCTGTGTAATTATAGCCAGAAGATTATTAACAAACTTCGACATAATCATTAAAATATTATTAAATGTTCCTTAAATATCTCTACGGCGCTTTTTGTCGTTTGTTGTACCAATGACAACTTTTTTTATATATTTAAACTCAAAAATAGCAGTTTTAACATATACTTTTAATTTCCAGTGTGGTAATATACCACGTGGACTTTAAAAAATAGAAAGGACATGATTTCCGTGTTAGACGCGTTTATTGCTACGCTCTCACCAATGCTCGTTATGTTTTCATGTATTGTTATTGGCTTTGTCCTTAACAAGCGCAAGGCTCTGCCAGACAATACGTCAACAGTTCTATCCAAACTTGAAAACTCCGTGCTTGTTCCATCCCTTATCATCAACACATTTATGAGCTACTGTACCGTTGCTTCCCTGAAGCAGCAGTATAAAATGATGCTCTACTGTGTTATTGCCGCAATTGTGGCCATTGCACTGGCCTACCTGCTCTCCGGCTTTTTTGAAAAGGAAGAGTACAAGAAAAATATCTACAGATACGCTCTGGCCATCGGAAACTTTGGCTTTATGGGTAACGCTATCGTGCCCGCCATTTTAGGTCAGGAATTCCTGTATGACTACTTGCTCTTTACCCTTCCTCTGAATATCGCCGTTTACACATGGGGTATTACAATACTTATTCCTAAAACTGGTGAAAAGAAGAGCCCTATCCAGAATCTTTGCAATCCATTTATGCTTGCTACTCTTCTGGGTATTTTCCTTGGCCTCACCAATGCTGACAGCTACATGCCAAGCTTCTTCCACACAACAGTAAGCAATCTCTCCGCTTGCATGGGCCCTGTAGCAATGGTTCTCACAGGCTTTGTTATCGGTGGCTACGATGTTGTGGGACTTCTGAAAAACAAGAAAGTATATGTAGCAACATTCTTAAGGCTCATCGTTCTGCCGGTATTTTTCATTGGCTTCCTTATGATCCTGGGCACAGACCCCAAGACCCTTACATTGGCCCTCTTCGCTTTCGGCACTCCTCTGGGTCTTAACACTGTTGTCTTCCCAGCAGCTTATGGAGGCGATACATCAACAGGCGCGTCTATGGCTATGATATCCCACACTCTGTGTATCATTACGATACCTCTCTTATATGTTATTCTCACATCTATAATCTAAGAAATACATAATATATAAACAGGCAGGAAAAATCCTGCCTGTTTTTTACACTAGATTAAACACTACAAGTATTATGCCGTAAATTACGCTTGCCACAGTGCCAAACACTATAACAGGTCCTGCGATGACAAACATCTTCGCCGCCGTACCTGTTATAACACCCTCCGCCTTAAATTCTAGGGCCGGAGACACAACTGAGTTTGCAAACCCCGTTATTGGTACCAGAGTGCCTGCGCCGGCAAATTTGGCTATATTATCGTACACCTTAAGCCCGGTTAAAAGAGCACCGGCAAAAATCAGCGTTATACTGGTGGCCGTACCCGCCAGGCTCTCACTTAGTCCGGTTGACAGATAGCCGTTTAAAATTGCCTGGCCTATACAGCATATAATACCACCTGAGATAAAAGCCTTTAGCATATTCATACCCACAGGAGACTTTGGCGATACTTTTTTTACATATTCATTGTACTGTTTATTAGTCATCTTCATAACTGAGCACATCCTTTTTCTTTTGCCTTCACTATATTTTGTCTTTTCTATGAAAAAATATGCAAAAAAAACAGCAGTGATCATAAGATCACTGCTGTTAAAATTTTTATAAGCAACTAAAATCAAACAAGCTCGATAACAGCCATCTCAGCTGCATCACCGCGGCGTGGACCGATCTTTGTGATACGTGTATAGCCGCCGTTGCGTGTTGCGTAATTAGGAGCAATTTCCTTGAATACTTTATTGGCAACATCTTCTCTTGTCATGAAAGAGAGAGCCTTACGGTAAGTTGCAAGAGTGTTCTTCTTGCCTAATGTTATCATGTTTTCGGCAAGAGGAGCGATCTCTTTTGCTCTTGTGTAAGTAGTTGTCATTTTCCCGTTACCGAGAAAATCTGTTACCTGCTGTCTGAGCATAGCCATACGCTGATCAGTTGTCTTGCCGAGTTTGCGTGTTCCGGGCATTATTTTTTACCTCCTTTACAGAGTCAGGCCGGAGTCGGCCTCCCTTAATTATTGTCATCGCTTGCAAGGGAAAGACCCATCATAGCGAGTTTATTGATTACTTCCTCAAGGGACTTATGACCAAGGTTTCTGACTTTGATCATTTCATCCTCCGTCTTTGAGATCAGGTCTGCAACAGTATTGATATTTGCTCTCTTCAGACAGTTGAAGCTACGTACTGAAAGGTCAAGTTCTTCAATCGTCATGTCGAGCATCTTATCACGCTGAGTTTCTGTCTTTTCAACAACGGTAGATTTACTTCCTATGGAGTCAGACAAATCAGTAAACAGCATGAAGTGGTCGCAAAGAATCTTTGCGCCAAGGCTGAGCGCATCTTTAGCGCTGATTGTCTTGTCTGTCCATACTTCTATTGTCAGCTTATCAAAATCTGTCATGTTACCTACACGTGTATTTTCTACTGTGTAGTTGACTTTCTTTACAGGTGTGTAAATAGAGTCAACAGGAATGACGCCGATAATAGGCTGCGGCAGTTTATTTCTCTCAGCGGAGACATATCCTCTGCCGTGGGACAGTGTCATCTCTATGCTGAGGTTCGCGTCAGGTCCAAGGGTAGCTATATGGAGATCTGGGTTGAGTATCTCAACTTCTCCATCAGCCTTAATGTCGCCGGCTGTTACTTCCCCTTCGCCCATTGCTTCAATATAAACTGTTTTGGTCTCCTGTGAATGGAGCCTTGCTATGATACCCTTTATGTTAAGAACGATTTCTGTTACATCCTCCTTAACGCCGGGAATCGTCGAAAACTCATGCTGGATACCTGCAATCTTAATCGTTGTTACTGCAGTTCCGGGGAGGGAGGAAAGAAGAATCCTGCGAAGAGAATTGCCAAGTGTTGTTCCGTATCCACGTTCCAGCGGTTCTACAACATACTTACCATATGACTCATCACCTGGATTTTCGATACATTCAATACGCGGTTTTTCAATTTCTATCATTAACTGTTACCCTCCTTAAAATAAAATATATCAGCTTACCAATTTTCTCTGAGGGCCAATACATTACTTGGAATAGAACTCGACGATCAGCTGTTCCTCGATTGGGAAATCGATATCATCTCTTGCAGGCTGGGCGATAACTTTTGCCGTCAGATTTTCTGCGTCATATTCCAACCATTTTGGAGGCTGACGGAATGCGTTGGCTTCTACATTGGCCTTGATTTTGTCAAGACCACGGCTGGAGTCTTTAAGAGTAATTGTCATTCCCGGTTTTACAAGATAGGATGGAATGTTTACTTTCTTTCCATCAACCTTGATATGACCATGGCGAACAAGCTGTCTTGCCTCAGCGCGGCTCATAGCAAAACCGAGTCTGTATGCAACGTTGTCAAGTCTTGTCTCAAGGATAGAAAGGAGGTTCTCACCCGTTTTACCCTGCTTCTTGCTTGCCATTTCGAAGTAGCCTTCGAACTGCTTTTCAAGAATGCCGTAATATCTTTTTGCTTTCTGCTTTTCACGAAGCTGTGTTCCGTATTCGGAAGCCTTGCTTCTGCCCTGGCCGTGCTGGCCTGGTGCGTATGCTCTGCGCGTTACTGCGCACTTATCTGTATAGCATCTGTCGCCTTTCAGGAAGAGCTTCTGTCCTTCTCTGCGGCAAAGGCGGCAAACCGCATCGGTATATCTTGCCATATGCTTTTACCCCCTTTTATACTCTACGTCTCTTAGGCGGACGGCAGCCATTGTGTGGGATCGGTGTTACGTCTTTGATCATTGTTACTTCAAGACCTGCGCCCTGAAGTGCACGGATAGCGGCTTCTCTACCGGAACCTGGACCTCTGACGAATACTTCTACTGACTTAAGGCCGTGCTCCATAGCTGCCTTAGCTGCTGTCTCGGCTGCTGTCTGCGCTGCGAACGGTGTAGACTTTCTGCTGCCGCGGAAGCCCATTCCGCCTGCAGATGCCCAGCTGATAGCATTGCCGTTTGTATCTGTTATAGTTACCATCGTGTTATTGAAGGAAGAGCTGATATGCACTGCGCCCTTTTCAATGTTCTTACGCTCACGACGTCTTGTTCTTACAACTTTCTTGCCTTTAGGTGCCATTACATATCACTCCTTTACTTCTTCTTATTTGCGACTGTACGTTTTGGACCCTTACGTGTCCTTGCGTTAGTCTTGCTTCTCTGACCTCTTACTGGAAGACCTCTTCTGTGGCGTGTCCCGCGGTAAGAGCCGATTTCTGTAAGCCTTTTAATATCGAGAGCAACTGTACGGCGAAGATCGCCCTCTACTACATAGTTCTTATCGATACATTCACGAAGTAAAGCCTCTTCCTGTTCCGTCAGATCTTTTACTCGTGTGTCTGGATTTATACCTGTTTCCTGGAGAATCTTCTTGGCGCTTGTGTTACCTATACCGTATACATAGGTGAGCGCTACTTCGATTCTCTTATCTCTGGGCAGGTCAACGCCGGAAATACGTGCCATACTTGTCAATCATTCCTTTCGTTCATTTTTAACGAATATAGACTGTCTCTTCAGCCTAAATTAACCCTGTCTCTGCTTGTGCTTAGGGTTTTCACAAATAACCATTACTTTACCCTTGCGCTTAATGACTTTGCATTTCTCGCACATAGGTTTTACAGACGGTCTGACTTTCATTTGAAATAACCTCCTGATTTTCTACTGCCGGCAATACTTCAAAGCCGGCCCGGGGCAGTGCCCCTTCTTACTTGCGGCGCCAGGTTATTCTACCCCGGGTAAGGTCGTATGGGCTCATCTGTACCGTAACCTTATCTCCCGGCAGAATCCTGATGAAATTCATCCGGAGCTTACCGGAAATATGCGCAAGAATTATATGTCCATTGCCTATATCAACCTGGAACATCGTATTCGGCAGCGATTCAACAACTGTACCTTCCAGTTCAATTACATCGTCTTTAGCCAATTTACATACCTCCTTCGTCTCCGTTTTGTCTGTCCACTGAGGACAGTGCTCTTCTTATTTCGCTGTTTGTCAATTTCTCGCCGCTGCGGAGCTTTTCTGCCGCACGGCATTCGCTTTCACTTATAAATTGCAGGTGTTTTATCTTTTTCTTCTTCGGAGATTCGATTTTTCTCTCTCTTCCGTTTGCAAGATACGCAAACTCGCCGTCTTCTTCCATTACGAAGAAAAGCTTTCCTTCATCTCGCCCTGCTGTTGAAACTACTATGTCTGATTTCTTGATCATACTCTTATTATTCCTCAGTCGTTAATATAACAGGATCGCCATTTGTTATCAGAATCGTATTTTCATAATGGGCCGAACGCTTTCCGTCCCTGGTTACAACAGTCCAACCGTCATCGAGAATCTTAACTCCAGCAACGCCGGCGTTTATCATCGGCTCTACGGCGATGGTCATGCCCGCGGTAAGACGCGGGCCGTGGCCCGGCTTACCGTAGTTGGGAACCTCAGGTCCCTCGTGCATTTCTCTTCCTACGCCGTGTCCTACAAATTCTCTGACAACAGAAAAACCGTTTTCTTCAGCATAAGTCTGTACTGCATGAGAGATATCCGAAACTCTGTATCCCGGACGGGCAAATTTTATTCCCTCAAAAAAGCTCTGACGTGTTACTTCTATAAGCTTTTTCGAATCCTCATCACAGCTCCCCGCAACAAAAGTTGCCGCGCAGTCTCCCACATATCCGTCTTTCGTGGCGCCTACATCTATTGATACAATGTCGCCCTCACGAATAACTCTCGGACCCGGTATACCGTGAATTACAGTCTCGTTTACCGAGATGCACACGCTTGCCGGATATCCGCTATATCCAAGGAAGGTGGGTTTAGCTCCCTGGGAAAGGATGAATTTGTGTACTTCTTTATCTATTTCTCGGGTTGTTACGCCGGGGGCTACCATTTCCCCTGCTAAAGCACGGGCTGCCGCGGCAATTTTTCCCGCCCGGCGCATCAGTTCAATTTCTCTCTGGTTCTTTAACCTAATCATAATTAGTTAATACCGAGAGCTTCATAGATAACTGCTGTAGTTGCTTCGATAGTCGGCTTTGAGTCAACTGTCTTCAGCACGCTTCTTTTTGCATAAAAGTCCTTAAGAGGCTCTGTCTCCGCATGGTAAACCTTAAGACGATTCTTTACCGTCTCCGGCTCGTCGTCTTTGCGGATTGTGAGCTTGCCACCACAGTGATCGCAAATGCCTTCCTGTTTCGGTGGGTTGGCCGTTACATGGAATGTCGCACTGCACTGGGAGCAGGTTCTGCGGCCTGTAAGTCTATCCTCAATAGTCTTGTCGTCAACTTCGATAGACAGGGCTGTATCGATCTCGATACCCTCTTTCTCAAGCTGTTCTGCCTGATTTATCGTCCTTGGAACACCATCAAGAATATAGCCGTTCTTGCAGTCGTCCTCGGCAACACGCTCTTTAACGATGCCGATTATTACTTCGTCAGGGACAAGCGCCCCTTTGTCCATATATGCTTTTGCCTGAAGTCCTACCGGCGTGCCGTTTTTTACAGCCGCACGGAGGATATTGCCCGTTGATATGGCGGGTATATCAAGCTTCTTGCTGATTATTTCGGCCTGGGTGCCTTTGCCGGCGCCCGGAGCACCTAAAAGTATTAGCTTCATGTCTCCTCCATTATTCAAGGAAGCCCTTATAGTTACGCATTAACATCTGGGCTTCAAGGCCTCTTACTGTATCAAGGGCAACACCGATTACGATTATAAGTGATGTACCACCGATGGCGATGTTTGCGCTTGCTGCTGTTTCGGACACCATACCTACGATAAGAGGTGTGATGGCAACGATGGACAGATAGAGAGCGCCGAACATCGTTATCTTCTTCAGTACTCTAAGTATGAAATCGGATGTTGGCTTGCCTGGACGGAAGCCTGGGATATAGCCGCCGTTCTTTCTCAAGTTATTGGACACCTCGATCGGGTTAAACTGGATCGTGGAGTAGAAATAACTGAAGAATATGATGAGAAGGAAGTAGATGATAGCGTAGAAAATCTTGCCTGTGTCGAACACACTGAGAAGTCCGCCCCAGAAGCCACCGGACTGTGCAGTCTTGCCAAGGAATGCACCAATTGTAGCTGGGATAGACGCTATCGTCTGAGCAAAGATTATCGGAAGAACGCCAGACATATTGACCTTAAGTGGAAGGTGTGTGCTGGAGCCGCCGTATACTTTTCTACCTACTACCCTCTTTGAATACATAATGGGTATCCTACGCTCTGCATTTGTAATGAATACGATAAGTACGATCATTGCAAGTGCACCAATGAGCATGAGCAGGTATATCCAGAATGTACTTGGCGCTGCAATAATATTTACTATGCTTGTATATATTGCCGTGGGTATTCTGGAAACAATACCTACAAACAGAATTATGGAGATACCATTAGAGATACCAAATGCGGTGATCTGTTCCGCAAGCCACATTACAAGTGATGAGCCTGCCGTAAATGTTGCGACGATTACAAGTCCTGCCCAAATAGTAGAACCTTCGATCAGCAACATACCGTTGTTTTTCATAAGAAGGAAAAACGCAAGGCCCTGCAAAAGTGCTATGGCTATCGTGGAATAGCGCGTTATTCTGTTCAGCTTCTTCTTGCCCTCTTCACCCTGATGAGAAAGCTCTTCCAGAGATGGGATGGCGATGCCAAGAAGCTGGATAATGATCGATGCATTAATGTACGGCTGAACGCCAAGGGCGAATATGGTTGCCTGTGAGAAGGCGGAACCGGACATTACGTTGTAAAGACCTAACAGAGTATTGGAAGCCGACTGAAAATACTGCTCCAAAAGATCAGTATTTATATAAGGAACCGGTATCGCTGTTCCTATTCTGTAAAGAAGAATAATGAATATGGTAAATAACATTTTCTTCTTTAACTCTTCGATCTTCCACGCGTTTTTAAGTGTTGTAAACACTTAGATCACCTCTGCCTTTCCGCCGGCCGCTTCGATTTTTTCCTTAGCTGACTGGGAGAATGCAGAAACTTTTACTGTGAGATTTTTTGTGAGTTCACCGTTGCCAAGTATCTTGATGCCGTAACGTGCCTTGGACACGATACCAGCGTCTAAAATCATCTGTTCGTCAACAACAGCTCCGTTGT
The DNA here is from genome assembly GCA_944387845.1 of uncultured Oscillospiraceae bacterium. Lineage (GTDB taxonomy): Bacteria > Bacillota > Clostridia > Oscillospirales > Oscillospiraceae > CALXGH01. The sequence goes on along the minus strand of CALXGH010000004.1, from coordinate 12,305 downwards.
CGAAGCGCTCAAGAGCTGCTACGTTGATGGCTGTAAGGGGTTTCGCAAAAATATTGTTAAAACCTCTCTTTGGTATACGGCGTGCCAAAGGCATCTGACCGCCTTCAAAACCTACTCTTACGCCGCCGCCAGAACGTGCCTTCTGACCTTTGTGGCCGCGTCCGCCTGTCTTACCGTTACCTGTACCAGGGCCTCTGCCCTTTCTCTTTCCTACATGTGTGGAACCGGCAGCAGGAGAAAGTTCATTTAATTTCATATCTGCGTACCTCCTTACTCTTCAGTTACCTGAAGCAGATAGCCGATCTGTGCAATCTTGCCTCTGGTCTGTGGATTGTCCGGCTGAACAGTTTCGTTGCCGATCTTCTTGAGACCTAAGGAATGTGCAGTTGCAATGTGCTTGGCGTGTCTGCCGTTGAGGCTCTTGACAAGCTTAATCTTAATGTTTGCCATCTCTGCTCCTCCTTAACCTAAGATCTCTTCTACGCTCTTACCGCGGATTGCAGCAACCTGAGCAGCATTGCGGAGTGCCTTGAGGCCTTCCATTGTAGCTGCGACAACGTTTGCCGGGTTGTTAGAACGCAGACATTTTGTTCTGATATCTGATATACCCGCTGCTTCGACTACGGCACGTACTGCGCCGCCTGCGATAACACCGGTACCGGCAGGAGCCGGCATGAGAAGAACGCGGCCTGCACCAAACTCGCCGATAATCTCGTGAGGAATAGTGGAGCCTTCAAGTGTGATTGCCACGATGTTCTTCTTTGCATCTTCAATGCCCTTGCGAATCGCTTCGGAAACTTCGCCGGCTTTACCAAGGCCGAAGCCTACTCTGCCCTTGCCGTCTCCTACTACGATGAGAGCTGAAAATTTCATAATACGTCCGCCCTTAACGGTCTTGGAAACTCGGTTGAGGGAAACGACTTTTTCGATATATTCAGACTGATTTTCTTCTCTTCTGTCTCTTCTATTGTTATTATAAGCCAAAACCTTTTCCTCCTCCGATTAGAATTCCAGACCGCCCTCACGGGCGCCGTCTGCAAGCGCTGCTACACGGCCGTGATAGATATAACCGCCGCGGTCGAAAACGACTTTATCAATGCCCTTTTCCTTTGCGCGCTGTGCTACTGTCATACCAACCTTCTTTGCTGCTTCCTTGTTGGAGCCTACGCCCTCAAAATCTTTTTCTACGGAAGAAGCGGAGCAGAGTGTTGTTCCTTTTGTGTCGTCTATGATCTGTGCATAGATATGTTTTTCACTGCGGAATACGTTGAGACGAGGCATTTCGGGAGTGCCGAAAACTCTACCTCTTACTCTCTTATGGCGTTTTAAACGCTGAGCTTTTGTATTAGGTCTGTTAATCATTTAGGCACACCTCCCTTTATTTAGCGCCGGTCTTGCCTTCTTTACGGCGAACGACCTCATCTTTGTACTTAATGCCTTTGCCCTTATACGGCTCTGGCGGTCTCTTCTTGCGGACGTCTGCTGCAAACTGACCTACCAGCTGCTTGTCGATTCCGCTGATTACTATCGAGTTCTGAGATGGAACTTCAATTGTGATGCCTTCAACTTCTTCTACGTTTACAGGATGAGAGTAGCCTACGTTGAGAACAAGCTTCTTACCCTCTTTGGATGCCCTGTAACCAACACCGTTGATTTCAAGTTCCTTCTTATAGCCTTCTGTTACACCAACTACCATGTTGTGGATAAGTGATCTTGTAAGTCCGTGAAGGCTGCGGTTAAGCTTTTCGTCGTTTGGACGCTTAACCAGAATCTGGCCTGCCTCCAGCTCAGCTGTGATTGCAGGATGAATTTCTCTTGTGAGTTCGCCCTTTGGGCCTTTTACTGTAATGACATGTCCGTCAATCTTGACTTCAACGCCTGCAGGTACGGCAATAGGGGCTCTACCAATTCTTGACATTTACCCGTACCTCCTTACCATACAAATGCAAGAACTTCACCGCCGACATGAGCTTCTCTTGCTTTTCTGTCGGTCATGATGCCCTTGGATGTGGATATGATAGCTATGCCCAGGCCTTTGAGTACCTTCGGAAGCTCGTCAGCGCCGGCATATACGCGGAGACCTGGCTTGGATACTCTGCGAAGACCTGTGATGACCTTGTCATTTCCGTTGTACTTAAGGGTTACTCTGATGACGCCCTGAGCGCCGTCCTCTACAAGCTGAACACCCTTGATGTAGCCTTCGTTGAGAAGAATATCGGCAATTGCCTTCTTCATCTTGGAGGCAGGAATGTCAACTGTAGCGTGTTTTGCTGAATTCGCATTTCTGATACGTGTGAGCATATCAGCAATTGGGTCTGTGATTTGCATTTGTTTTCCTCCTTGTTTAGAGTTACAGGCTTTCTTTTGCCTGTTTCTGTGGCGAGGTATCAAAGCCAATTTGGTAATTGCCAATGACCTTTCGCCATCTTGCTTTCTTTTCTAAGAAAACAACAAAGAAATTTTTATCTGCAGGCGGAAGCGACCTACCTTCCGCCTTACATTTTCACTTAGGAGCGCGTTTTTTATCATGCGCTCCCCCTCCGCCCGGAGTGGCTGCCGCCCATTTGGGCGGCTTTACTTTTAAATTACCAGGATGCTTTTCTTACACCAGGGATCTGGCCCTTATAGGCAAGCTCTCTGAAGCAGATACGGCAGATGCCGTAGTTGCGAAGATAAGCGTGTGGTCTGCCGCAGATCTTGCAGCGGTTATAGCGGCGAGTGGAGAACTTAGGCTCCGCCTGCTGCTTTAAAATCATAGCTTTCTTTGCCATTTGATCTCCCCTCCTTATGCCTGGAACGGAGCGCCCAGAAGTGTGAGCAGCTCTCTTGCTTCTTCGTCTGTCTGTGCTGTTGTTGTGAATACGATATCCATGCCGCGGATCTTCTCGATCTTATCATAGTCGATCTCAGGGAAGATCAGCTGCTCCTTGATACCCATAGCATAGTTGCCTCTGCCATCGAAGGAGTTGGGGTTAATTCCACGGAAGTCACGTACACGTGGGAGTGCAACGTTGAAGAATCTGTCAAGGAATTCCCACATCTTATCCTGACGGAGTGTAACCTTTACGCCAACAGCCATGCCCTCACGGAGCTTGAAGTTAGCAACGGATTTTCTTGCCTTTGTGATAACTGCCTTCTGACCTGTGATAGCTGTGATGTCTTTTACAACAGCGTCAAGAGCCTTCTGGTTATCACGGGCGTCGCCGCAGCCTACATTGATAACGATCTTATCAAGTTTCGGGATCTGCATTACGCTCTTGTACCCGAACTTCTTCATAAGAGCTGGAGCGACTTCTTCATTGTACTTAACTTTAAGTCTTGGTGCCATAATACAGTCTCTCCTCTCTCTTAGATTTCAGCGCCGCACTTTTTGCAGACGCGAACTTTGTCTTTACCGTTGAGCTTATACGCCTCTCTTGTGGGCTTGCCGCACTTAGGGCAAACACGCATTACCTTGCTGGCATAGATAGGTGTTTCTCTCTTAATGATGGCGCTCTCTTCACCCTGCTTGCGGGCTTTTACGTGGCATGTTGCTACGTTTACGCCTTCAACTGTTACTTTGCCGTTTTTAGGGTCGGCAGCTAATACTTTACCCTGCTTGCCCTTGTCCTTGCCGGACAGAACAACTACTGTATCGTCTTTTTTAATATGCATTTCGAGCCCTCCATTATATAACTTCTGGAGCAAGGGACAGGATCTTCATGTATTCCTTGTCTCTGAGCTCACGGGCAACAGGCCCAAAGATACGAGTACCTCTTGGGTTCTTGTCGTCGCGAATAAGGACTGCTGCGTTTTCATCAAAGCGTACGTATGTGCCGTCTGCACGACGAACGCCCTTGGCGGAGCGAACGATTACTGCTCTGACTACTTCGCCCTTCTTAACTGTACCGCCTGGTGTGGCCTTGCGTACGGAAGCTACGATTACATCACCGATGTTGCCGTACTTTCTCTTGGAGCCGCCCAGTACGCGGATGCATTTGATTTCTTTGGCGCCGGTATTGTCGGCAACCTTAAGATATGTTTCCTGCTGTATCATATTGGCGCCTCCTTACTTAGCCTTTTCTATAATCTCTACAAGTCTCCATCTCTTGTCCTTGGACAGAGGACGAGTCTCCATTACTCTTACTGTGTCGCCAACACCGCAGATGTTTTCCTCGTCATGGGCTTTGAGCTTGTATGTTCTCTTTGTGATCTTCTTGTAAAGGGGGTGAGCTACACGGTCCTCAACAGCTACTACGATTGTCTTGTCCATCTTGTCGGAGACGACCTTGCCAACCCTTGTCTTTCTGGAAGATGTTCTAACTTCGTTCATTTATTTCTCCTCCCTTACCGCTCGAGCTGCTTTTCACGAATTATGGTCTTGACTCGGGCTATATCCTTCTTGACCAGGGATATCTGAACAGGGTTATCAAGCTGATTTGTTGCATGCTGCATGCGGAGTGTAAACAGATCCTTCTTCAGTTCTGTCAGCTTTGTCTCAAGCTCCGCTGCGCTCATCTTTCTTACCTCGTTTGCCTTCATCTTATTCACCACCATTCTCGGTCTCACGCTTTACGACCTTTGTCTTGCATGGCAGCTTGTGGCTTGCAAGACGAAGAGCCTCACGCGCGGTCTCCTCGGAAACTCCCGCCATTTCAAACATTACTCTGCCGGGCTTTACTACTGCTACCCAGTACTCCGGTGAACCTTTACCGGAACCCATACGGGTCTCAGCAGGCTTCTCTGTTACCGGTTTGTCAGGGAAAATTTTGATCCATACTTTACCACCACGTCTTGTGTAACGTGTCATGGCTACACGGGCAGCCTCAATCTGGTTGGATGTGATCCAAGCAGGCTCTGTAGCTGCAAGACCCCACTCGCCGTATGTTACGGTGTTACCTCTTGTGGCTTTACCCTTCATGCGGCCTCTCTGGACTCTACGATATTTAACTCTTTTTGGTATAAGCATTACTTGTTTCCTCCTTCTCTAGGAGTCTGACCGCCGCGGAAATTTCCTCTGCGCTGACCGTCTCTACGGTCGCCACCCTGACGGCCCTGACCTCTACGGTCTCTGCGATCTCTGCGGTCTCTTGGAGGACGGCTTGTATCCATTGTCCTCGGTGTGGTCCTCAGTGTCTGGTTAAGGATCTCGCCTTTGTAGATCCATACCTTTACGCCAAGACGTCCGTATGTTGTTGCTGCTTCAGCAAAACCATACTCGATGTCTGCGCGGATTGTCTGAAGAGGGATTGTACCCTCGTGATACTGCTCTGTACGTGCGATTTCAGCGCCGCCTACACGGCCGGATACCATAACCTTGATACCGCGAACGCCAAGACGCATTGCTCTGCTCATTGCATTCTTCATTGCACGGCGGAAGGAAATTCTCTTCTCAAGCTGCTGAGCGATGTTCTCAGCTACAAGCTGTGCGTTTGTATCAGGTGTCTTTACCTCTACTACGGAGAGGGCTACCGGCTTGCCGATGAGCTTTTCTACATCCTGGCGGATCTTCTCGATCTCTGCGCCGCCCTTGCCGATTACGATGCCCGGTCTGGAGCAGTGGATGTAAATTCTTACTTTTGCGGAATCTCTCTCGATCTCTATCTTAGGAACACCTGCAGAATAAAGTAATTTCTTCAGGTATTTACGAATGTTGTAGTCTTCTACGACCAGGTCTCCCACTTTGTCATCGCGGGCATACCAACGAGAATCCCAGTCTTTAATTACGCCTACGCGTAAGCCGTGGGGATTAACTTTCTGTCCCATATTCTGCCTCCTCCCTTATTCCTGTTCCTTTACTACGATTGTGATGTGGCTCGTTCTCTTGTTGATACGGTACGCTCTGCCCTGCGCTCTTGGTCTGAACCTCTTGAGGATTGGGCCGGGGTTAGCGTATGTCTCGGAGATGTAGAGCTTTTCCGGATCCATTTCGTAGTTGTTTTCGGCATTGGCTACTGCGCTCTTAAGGAGCTTAGCTACAACTTCGCTTGCTGCCTTTGGTGTGTTCATAAGCATTGCCATAGCTGTGTTAACGTCTTTGCCGCGGATAAGGTCGCATACTATTTTTACCTTGCGAGGAGAGATGCGGACATATTTTACATGTGCTCTTGCTTCCATTTTCTCTTCTCCTCCTTATTTACCGGTCTTGCTTCCGGCATGACCTCTGAAGGTACGTGTCGGTGCAAATTCGCCGAGTTTATGTCCAACCATGTCCTCTGTGATGTATACAGGAACATGACGTCTGCCGTCGTGAACAGCAATTGTGTGTCCAACGAAGGACGGGAAAATCGTGGAAGCACGGGACCAGGTCTTAAGAACTTTCTTTTCGCCGGTCTTGTTCATTTCATCGACCCTCTTTAAGAGCTCTGGTGCTGCAAAGGGGCCCTTTTTGATACTTCTGCTCATATTCTATTGACCTCCTTCGATTACTTAGAGTTGCGGCGTCTGACAATGAACTTGTCTGTGCGGCTCTTTGTCTTACGTGTCTTGTAACCCAGAGCTGGCTTGCCCCAAGGAGTTACAGGTCCTGGACGCCCGATCGGGCTCTTGCCTTCACCACCGCCGTGTGGGTGGTCAACCGGGTTCATTACGCTACCACGTACTGTTGGACGAATGCCCATGTGGCGGCTGCGGCCGGCTTTACCAATAGAGATGTTTGCGTGATCTTCGTTGCCAACTGTACCGATTGTAGCCATGCAGTCTGTACGGATATAACGGTACTCGCCGGAAGGAAGTCTTACCTGTGCCAGTGCGCCTTCCTTGCTCATCAGCTGGGCTGCTGTACCTGCAGCTCTTACAAGCTGAGCGCCCTTGCCAGGATACAGCTCAATGTTGTGGATAACTGTACCAACAGGGATGTTTGCTATTGGAAGTGCGTTACCTGGCTGAATGTCTGCAGCGGCGGAAGCGATTACGCTGTCCCCAGCCTTAAGACCGGTAGGAGCGAGAATGTAGCGCTTTTCACCGTCAGCGTATTCAATCAGCGCGATGTTTGCGCTGCGGTTAGGATCGTACTCAAGACGAAGTACTTTTCCTTCAACATCAAGCTTGTTTCTCTTGAAGTCGATTACTCTGTATTTTCTGCGGTTGCCGCCGCCTTTGTGGCGAACTGTTATGCGACCGTAGCTATTACGTCCGGAGTGCTTTTTAAGAACTTCTACCATGCTGCGCTCCGGCTTTGCCTTCTTATCGATACCGTCGAATCCGGAAACGGACATATGTCTCCTTGACGGAGTGGTAGGTTTATAAGTTTTAATAGACATCTATATATCCTCCCTTATGCCATTCCTTCGAAGAATTCGATAGTCTTGGAACCGGCTGTCAGTTTTACGACTGCCTTCTTGTAAGCAGGAGTCGTACCCTCTGGGTAACGGCCTGTTCTCTTCTTCTTGCCCTGATAATTGGCAGTTGTAACCTTCTCAACTGTTACGCCGAAAATCTCTTCAACTGCTTTCTTTATCTCAATCTTATTTGCGTCAACAGCTACTTCGAACACGTACTTCTTGATGCCCGTGTGCTCCATAGACTGTTCTGTGATGACGGGACGCAAAATTATATCGTATGCCGATTTCATTATGCGTACACCTCCTCGATCTTCTTGAGAGCTGCTTTGTCAACAATAAATGTGTTAGCATTTACGATATCATAAGCGCTCAGGATGGATGCGATTGTTGTCTGAACTCCCGGGATGTTGGAAGCGCTCTTTACAACGTTCTTGTTAACTTCAGGTGTAACAACCAGGGCCTTGTTGCCGCAGTTTACATCTTCAAGGAATTTAACAAAAGTCTTTGTCTTGATCTCAGGCATCTCGATGCTGTCAACAACTACGAGAGCTCCGTCAAGAACTTTCTGAGAAAGCGCAGACTTGATAGCAAGTCTTGTGAGCTTTTTGTTTATTGTATAGCTGTAATCTCTCGGCTTCGGAGCAAACACGATACCACCGTGTGTGTACTGAGGAGCTCTGATGGAACCCTGACGAGCTCTACCTGTGCCCTTCTGACGGTATGGCTTTTTGCCGCCGCCGGAAACCTCAGCTCTTGTCAGCGCGCTCTGTGTGCCCTGACGCATATTAGCAAGGTGCTGCTTTACGGAAGCATGCACTGCCTGCTCATTTGGCTCAATACCGAAAACGGATTCGGAGAGCTCAACTTCACCAGTAACCTGGCCAGCCATATTGTATACTTTAACTGTAGGCATTTATTTTCTCTCCTTTCCTTAAGCTCTTCTTGCGGAAGCCTTCTGTGGGTTAACCCTTGCGGAAGCCTTCTGTGGGTTGAGGCTGATGCCGGCGTCGCCCTTCTTCTCGGCAATGTTCTTAACTGTGTTCTTGATATAAACGATGCCGCCCTTAGGACCCGGTACCGCACCCAAAATAGCGATGAGGTTCAGCTCAGGGTCTACCTGTACTACATCAAGGTTCTGTACTGTAACCTGCTCAACACCCATGTGGCCAGCGCCGATCTTGCCCTTAAATATTCTTGAAGGGGAAGATGTGGAGCCCATAGAACCAGCATGTCTGTGAACAGGACCGCCACCGTGGCTCATAGGACCGCGGCCTGCGTTCCATCTCTTGATTGTACCGGCAAAACCTTTACCTTTGGATGTGCCTGTTACATCTACATGATCGCCTGCTGCGAATACGTCAGCTGTGATAACATCGCCAACATTCAGTTTGCTGCAGTCGTCAAGTCTGAATTCCTTAAGATGCTTAAGGAGCTTGTCGCCAGCCTTTGCAAGGTGGCCTGTCTCCGGCTTATTGAGCTTCTTTGCTTCGGTTTCTTCAAAGCCAAGCTGAACAGCTTCATAGCCGTCGTTTTCTGTTGTCTTTTTCTGGACAACAACGCAGGGTCCGGCTTCAATTACTGTTACCGGGATTACTTTACCTGCTTCATCGAAGATCTGTGTCATACCGATCTTTTTGCCGATGATTGCTTTTTCCATTGTATTTCCTCCTGTTAGGTTATTGGTTGAGCGACTTACGGCCGCAGCCGCATTGGTCGGGCAACTTGACCCTCCCGCTCACGCAAGTTGCGGGAAATGGGTTTGACAATTTTAATAAGGTATTGATTAGAGCTTGATCTCTATTTCAACGCCCGCTGGAACTTCAAGAGACATAAGGGCTTCAACAGTCTTCTGTGTTGGGTTAACGATGTCGATAAGTCTCTTGTGGGTTCTCCTCTCAAACTGCTCACGGCTGTCTTTATACTTGTGTACAGCTCTAAGGATTGTTACTACCTCTTTCTGTGTCGGAAGTGGGATAGGACCGGATACCTTAGCGTCTGTGCGCTTTGCCGTCTCTACGATCTTTTCAGCTGTCTGATCGATAAGCTGATGGTCGTATGCTTTCAGTCTGATTCTGATCATTTTCTTTGCTGCCATGTTTTCTGTTTTCCTCCTAAACGTACGTTGTTTTTCTTGCGGCATTGGGTCCGCAATTTAAAATGCGTACGGTGAGAAATTTTCTGTACACTTTACCGTGCGTATCATTCCCGCTCAAAATATTAACCGGCTTTCAGGCCGGTTAATCCCCTGAACACGGCGATATACGCCATGGACAGTAAATCTCTCAGCCGCCCGATTGCGCAGCGCCAAAAGAGTCGCTGCCGGACATACTCCGCGGAAGTGCCCAGGCCAAGCCTGCAATCTCCCGTTTCATCGCATTTTTGCACATTGAGGCGCAGTTACCCCAAACCGTGCTTTAATAAAATACCAAAACCGCTCCCTTTTGTCAATACTTTTTTTCCATTTTTTATAACTTTTTTTATTGTTTTTTCCCAACTCTTATATTGTTATTTGACATACTTCGTCCTTTAGAATAAAATTGCTTATACCTATTATCTTTATGGGAGATGATTTTTTGCTCATCTGAAATGTGAATATTTCGGGCAGGGTTTTCCTGGCTCCAATGGCTGGTGTAACAGACATCGCATTCCGCACAATATGTAGAGATCTGGGCGCGGCTCTGACCTATTCCGAGATGGTCAGCGCTAAAGCATTGTGCTATAACGACCAAAAATCCAAAGTCCTTCTGCAAAAAGGAGAAAATGAGTCTCCCTACGCTGTTCAGATCTTCGGCAGCGATCCTGTGTGCATAAATGAGGCTGCCGCCATGGCTGTTGAGCTAGGCGGCGCGGATATTTTGGATATAAATATGGGCTGTCCTGTGGGGAAGATTGTAAAGTCCGGGGACGGCTCCGCTCTTATGCGGGACGAAGAGAAGGCCTCCGCCGTAATCCAGGCGGCAAAACGTGCCGTAAGCGTACCTGTTACCGTGAAATTTCGCAAAGGCTGGGACGGCGGCAACGTAAATGCCGTTAACTTTGCCAAAATGGCCCAGGAGTCCGGCGCCGACGCTGTAACTGTCCACGGCAGGACAAGAGTACAGATGTACTCCGGCACTGCTGACTGGGACATAATAAGGGAAGTCAAAAAATCCGTATCCATACCGGTCATAGCAAACGGAGACATATTTGAGGGAAAAGACGCAGTGCGGATACTAAATTACACAGGTGCGGATTTTGCCATGGTTGGCAGAGGTTCTTTTGGAAACCCCTGGATCTTCGCTTCGGCAAATGCGTATTTATCCGGTCAGCCTGAGCCGGAGGGACCTTCCCTCTTTGAAAAAGTTGACATGGCTGTCTATCAGATAGAGACGGCGGCAAAATATAAAGGTGAGCACCTTGCCTGCCTTGAGGCAAGGAAATTCTTTCCCTGGTATCTTAAAGGTATACCACACATATCCGCATACAGAGCACGCGCCGTAAAAGCGTCGTCTCTTGCGGACTTTATTCAGATAGCCGCAGAGATAAAGTGGATGGAAAAATAATTATACATTATATATATTAATGAAGGAGGGCGGCTTTATATGGAAGACGAAGAGAAGGTAATCGCCTCTGTTTTATCCGGAGACAAAGACGCCTTCTCCGAGATAGTAATTAAATATCAGACCACTGTATACAACCTGGCTTTTAAAATGGTCAGAAACGAACAGGACGCCCTGGACATAGCCCAGGAGACTTTTCTGCGCATATACTCCTCTCTTGGCAGCTTTAAAGGTGGTTCCCGTTTTTCTACCTGGATTTATAGGATAACCTATAATCAAGCTATTGATTTTATAAGAAGAAAAAGCAGAGCTGAGGCAGTTTCCCTTGCCGATACCGCCGGCACCGGAGAAGTTCTGGCTAGCATACCGGACAAGTCCGCTGATCCTTCAACCGCTGTTGAGAGCAAGGATCTTTTTAAGCAGGTGGCAGAGGCAATCATGGCGCTGCCGGATCAGCAGCGAACGGCTCTTATATTAAGAGAGTATGAGGGCCTGTCCTATAAGGAGATCGCCCAGCGTACCGGCGTTCTGGAAGGTACGGTTAAGTCAAGGATTGCCAGAGCACGCCGGGGACTATATGATTTTTTAGTTAAAAACGGAACAATAGGCGAAAATGATCGTCTTAATAAGCGAAAGGAGGTTGATAGCCGGTGAAAAATTGCGAATATTTCGAGGCCCTTATAAGCGGTCTTATTGACGGTGAAATTACCCAAGCTGAAAAGGACGAGCTTTTTGCCCATCTTGAAACTTGTGAAAACTGCCGTAATCTTTATGAAAATTATAAAGTGATATTCTCCCACACCGACCTGGTAACACCTCCAAAAGAACTTTTGGAAAACGTAATGGCTCAGATAAAACAAGAGCCACTAAACGCAGTAAGACCAAACCGCAGATATTATATAAGATATCTATCCGCCGCGGCCGCCTGTTTCGCCGCTGTTTTTATTGCCTGGCAGTCCGGTCTTTTGCCGCATGAGAACTCATCCTCCAATGTTGCAGAACCAGCAGAAAATCTCACTATTAGCCAGGATGAAATGAACAAAGCTGAAACTAAAGATGAGCTCGCAGCTCCTGAAAATTATTCAGATTCCTTACAATCTTCCGGAACAGAAGACTACGAAAGCGATGTTGAAGACGAGCCTTCCGTTGGTCCGAGCCTTGTTGCAGGCAGTGGGAACGCCGCCGATACAAACGGTATGGATCTTGAGTCTTTGGGCATTTCTGGATATGACGAGGGCCTGTACCTTATTTATATTGAGGACACTCTGCCTGATTTTCTCAATTCTTATACACAGCAGACATTGGAAACGGGCTTTGTCCTGATTTTCCCAGACCAAGCTGACATAGAGAAACTGGATGGATATCCTATCTGGGATCTTTCTGTTGATTCCAGCGCCAAAACAGCGGTTTTATTTAAAGCTGAGAGCTGAAACCCGGGCGTTTATGAAATTTATAATCTTTAAATAGAAAAGAGCCGAAAAGGACATGTCCTTTTCGGCTCTTT
>CALXGH010000003.1 GCA_944387845.1 uncultured Oscillospiraceae bacterium | reverse complement strand
GGTACAAACCACAGGATAAGCTGACCTACCAGGAAGGTACAGACAATGGTGATAAGGGCGTATAAATAGGGCAATAAAATGCGTTGATTTTTCATATCCGTCTCCTGAATACCAGATTTACTTTATGCTATCAGATTATTCTGAAAAGAGCAAGAAAAAGCACCGCAACCCTGATACAGACTGTATCAAAATTGCGGTGCTTCTTTGGCGGAGAAGGAGGGATTCGAACCCTCGAAACCCTTATGGGGTTTACACGATTTCCAATCGTGCGCGCTCGACCAGGCTACGCGACTTCTCCATCTGGTTGAGTACTGTTAGTACTTATTTATTTAAGCTTTATGATTATACTTGATAATGCTTCTAAAGTCAATAGTTTTTCCACAGGTCGACGATTTTTTACTTTTGGAAACTCATTTTCATCGTTTTACTAAAATTTTACAATACCTTGATAGCAGCTTTTACACACGGCTGCCTATTATTTTAATGTACACATAGAATATATAAACATAATCGTCAAATCCGGTACTAAAAAGTGAAAAAATAACGCATACTCATTACGAAGACAAATTTTCAAACTTGTACTTTACAAATATAAAACTTTCCCGCTTTGCCGAGTATTCGTAAATATCCTGGCGCAAAATCAGTGGGTAAAATATTCTGGAGGCTTTTATGCAGCACGCAGTTATAGATATAGGTTCAAACTCAATGCGTCTTACTGTTTATGACGTAAACGGCAATGATTTTAAAATACTTTTTAAGGAAAAAATAATGGCAGGACTTGCCAGCTATGTAGAAGACGGATACATCAGTAGCGAAGGTATCCGCCGAGCATACAAAGGTATTCTGGAATTTGTGGACACTCTGGCGCCCTTCGGCATAAGCCGTGAAAACACACATGTTTTCGCAACAGCATCCCTGCGAAATATCATTAATACAGACGAGGCAGTTGCCCAGATAAACGCGGCTTCTGGTTTTGATATAGATATAATAACAGGCGCGGAAGAGGCCTTCCTGGGTTATGCCGGAGCTATGCGGGAAGTTTCCGTTGAAAACAGTATCTTTGTTGACATTGGCGGCGCCAGTACTGAAATTACCGTAATATCTGATGAGGCGGTCATCCAGTCAAAAAGCTATCATGTTGGTTCGCTTAAACTATATAAGGACTGTGTAAAAAAGATCCTGCCCGGCAAGGGGTCTTTAAAAAGAATAAATGATGCAATAAGTTCCGCAATACCTAGAGAAGGTTTTGACGGTCTTACTTTACCTGAAAAGTTTGTATGTAGTGGAGGCACCTCAAGATCTGTGTTGAAATTTGCAAAACATCTTGAGCTCATACCGGAAAATGAAAACACTTTCAGAGCCGAGCATTTAAATGAGATCGCTAAAATCTTTTTAGGCGATGAGAAAAAGGCCGCCGACACAATTTTAAAAGTTGATCCTGAGAGAATCCATACGATAATTCCTGGTTTTCTTATACTTCGATATATAACGGATCTGATGCCGGCGGGAAAAATAGTTGTATGTAATTATGGGGTAAGGGAGGGATACCTTTGCCAGAAAATTCTACCCTGAGCAAAAACTATGTATACACCCAAAACAGAGAGCTAAGCTGGTTGCGCTTCAATCGACGTGTTCTGGAGGAGGCCGATGACTCCTCTGTCCCCGCCCTTGAGCGTCTGAATTTCATATCTATTTTTTCCACAAACCTTGACGAGTTCTTCATGGTCCGCGTTGGCAGTCTTTTTGACCTCTCCGCAATCGCTCCTAAAGAGATTGATATGCGTAGTGGGATGACTCCGGCCCAGCAGTTGGACAAAATTTACCGCACGGTACCTGATCTTTTATGGCGTAAAAAAAGAATATACGCCACAGTATGCTCCACTCTGGCAAAAAGCGGCATTAAAGACGTATCCTATGATGAATTAAAACCAGATGAAGGAAAATTTATAGCTAGATATTTCACCCAAAATATACTGCCGGTCCTTTCCCCCCAGATTGCCGACAGTCGTAATCCCGCCCCCCATTTCCAAAACAAGCATCTCTATATCGCCTGCCTGGTAAAAAGCAAAAGCGGCAAAGAGCGTGTGGCTTTCATACCTGTTCCCGATATACTCCCCCGTATAGTTATGCTCTCGCCGGAGGGGCGATTTATACGCACTGAAAATATTTTGCTTCGCTGGGCGCCAACCTTGTTTGGTCAGTATAAAGTCGAGGAATCATGCGTTATTTGTGCCACAAGAAATGCCGATGTCAGCTTTGATATTGACAAGTTTGAGGATACAGAGACTGACTACAGAAACTATGTAAAGAAACTATTGAAGAAAAGAGCCAATCTCGCCATAGTAAGGCTGGAAATAGGCAATGACATATCAGTGCCTTTCAGAAAGGAACTCCTGAAAATAATACCTGTATCTGATTATCAGGTATTTTATGATTCCACTCCTCTGAATACGAAATACGTATCCCAGCTTTTGGAAAATCTGCCTGAATATTTGACATCCCAACTACGCTATGCTGTCCACAAACCGGTATGGCCTGCAGACATTGACAAAAACAGCTCCGTTATGGACCAGATAATCCAGAAGGACAGACTGCTGTTTTTCCCATTTGATTCAGTAGATCCCTTTATACGTCTTCTAAACGAGGCCGCGGACAGAGACGATGTGGTCTCAGTAAAAATAACCATCTACCGCCTTGCCTCCTCATCAAAAATTGTGAGAGCCCTCTGTCGTGCAGCAGAAAATGGCAAGGAAGTAGTAGTTCTCATGGAGCTGAGAGCCAGATTTGATGAAGAGAACAATATCGCCTGGTCAAAAATGCTTGAAGAGGCGGGTTGCAAAGTCATCTATGGTATGGAAAATTACAAATGCCACAGCAAAATATGCCTGATAACTCTCATGGAAAAGGGAAAGTTCCGATATATCACCCAGATTGGAACAGGTAACTACAACGAAAAGACAAACACCCTTTATACCGATCTCAGTATTATGACTGCCGACTCCATTATCGGCAGGGACGCCACCGCCTTTTTCAGAAGTATGCTCACAGACAATTTGGACGAGGAATATTCAAGTCTCCTTATAGCTCCGTCATGGCTCAAACCTGCTCTTATTGACCTTATTGACAGACAGATCGCAAAGGGTAAAGACGGATACATCTGTATAAAGGTAAACTCCATAACTGAGCGTGATATCATAGACAAGCTTGCCCAAGCGTCAAGGGCCGGCGTAGAAGTCCGGCTAATAGTCCGAGGTATATGCTGCATACGTCCCGGTATAAATGGAAACACCGAAAACATCTCGGTTAGCAGCATAGTGGGCAGATACCTTGAGCACGCCCGTATCTACTGTTTCGGCAGGGGCGATCAGGCTGAATTCTATATCTCGTCGGCGGATCTTATGACCCGCAACCTTCAGCGTCGTGTGGAAATTGCCTGTCCAGTATATGACCCTGATATAAAGAAAGCCCTTGCCAGAATTCTTGAAATTCAGCTTTCAGATACCGCGAAGGCCAGCAATCTTCTTCCAAATGGCTCCTACATAAGAAAAAACGGAGCCGGGCTGCCTCTCATAGACAGCCAGCAGAAGTTTTCTGACGAGACTTTCCACAAGTCTCCACCTGCGCAGAAGCGGAGGCGGTCAGCTGGCCCGCTCTCTTTTCTCACAAAGTTTCTCCATCTGAAATAGGTAGGATACGAAATTATCATATTCATATAAAATGGGTCTCTTATAAACATCCGCCGGTTTTACGGCGTTTATTATAAAAAAATACCGTCCCAATTTGCGGACGGTATTTTTTATGTCTATTTTACGCAGCACTTTCAATGGCACTTACATCAAAAAATTCAATAAATTCATCCCGTACTTCCATTATCCTCTCGCTTGAAAACGGTGTATCCATCCCCGTTTCCTCAATTACACTTAGAAACGGAAGTGTCGTATCCCTGGATAAAAGCTTCTCATAAAGCTCCATTCCGGCCCCGGCCTGCTCTTCCTCTGCCTCATATATCTGCATAGCCGCGTCGTTTGATGTTACATAGCTTATGATATAAAACGGATACTCGAAAAGATGGGTTATATCTATCCAGCCTTTGTGATAGTAATTGTCATACTCCTCTGTGTAGTATCCAAACTTAACTGAAGACTCATAAAACAGCTGGTTTATATTTTCCACCGTAACATCCTCATAGTCAAGGCTGTAAACTTTGTCCTCGAAATAGCTTAGGGCCGACTGTTCGATGTACACTCCTAAACTATCTATCATCTTAGTTGTGAGAAGTATATTTTTAGACTTCCTTCCCAGATCACTGTTTAATATGCCAAGATATTCCATCCCCTGGGACAGAGTCTCCGCAGTATCCGTATCGCTGAAGGCGTTATAATTCACATATGCGTCGGCATAATGTCCAAACTCGTGCGATATCGTCAGCAAGTCCTCAGAATAACCCGCTGGATTTATAAAAAGATATGGCGCCTCATAGTCGTCTATGTACGTCTGAAATGCAATATCCATCTTATTAGGGGAGTCCCCTATATCATACAGGTCATGCTCCACCATAAAATCATAGGCGTCTTTAACATCACCGCCAAAAGTGCCGGCAATGTTTTCAATATACGCCATCATATCATACTCATCAGTTGGGAAATAATACGCTTTCTCCCATGTCTTGTCGTCCGAGAGGACTTCCTCATATACAGGCACCATGTATTCTATGATGTCCTCAAGATATGCGCTAATATCGTCCGGGGAATAGTCTCTTCCATGCAGAGACGAATATGCGTACTCCTGATATGAGCTATATCCGTATGCCTGAGCAAGTTCCATTCTCGTCTTTACCAGCTCCACATATATCTGGCCCAATACCGGATTATACTCATTATAATAGGCATCCTCAAGACTGATGCTCTCCCCGTCTATCTCTCCGCCTTCCACAGGGATATCATATTCGCTCTCCGGTCCAAACATCTCGCTTCCAGCGCTCAGAGCGTTTCTATACTGTACATACAGATCGTTTTCCCGCTGCAAAAGCTCAGTTATAAGCTCAGAATTCTCCACTCTATTTTCAGGGTCATAGCTGTCAAGATACCCCTCGCCTAAATAGTCCTCTTCAAGCTCATCGGCACATTCCGTAACAGCTATTTCCGAAAACATATCATACATCTTTTGAGACACCTGGCTGGACACACTTATCATATAGCTGTACTCCTCAGCATAATAGCTATCTGACATATCGGCGCTATACCTAATATCCGCCAGAGTCTCCATGGTATTCATATGTGAGTATTCCACAAGAACCTCGTTCAATGTATTAACCACCTTGCGCGTCTTGCCCTCTTGAGCATAGCTTACTGCCTCATCCATAAGAGAATAAATCTCCTGAGGATCATAGCGGGTGTATTCCATATCATTAAATGGTATAACATCCACATACCCATCGTCCGATGATGTAAAGGCAACATAAATAAGTGCAATACCTATAATAAGAACGAGAAAGCCCACAATTTTCTTCATATCAACATATCTCCTGCCCTCAAATATATGATGGAGCCTCTGTTTATATTACGATTTGGCGATGTCTAACTGTTTATCACCTTTTTTGCGTCTTTTCAGTATATTCTTTACGGGAATCTGGGACAAAATCACAGCTGTAAACATCAACACGCACCCGAAATATTCACGTCCCGACATTTGTTCTCCCAGTATTATTGCTCCCGAAATTACACTGAAAACCGATTCAAGGCTTAAAAGCAGAGACACCATTGTCGGGTTTGAACCCTTCTGGGACACTATCTGTAACGTGTAACCTATTCCGCAGGATACAATACCGATATACAGTACAGAACCAGCGGCTCGCACAATATCCGCAATTGTTGGCGTTTCCGCAACAAGAGCCAAAATGCCTGACAAAATCCCCGCCACCACGAACTGGACGCATGACAAATAAACACCGCTGACTTTTGCGGAGAAGTGGTCTATCACAAGAATATGCATAGAGAACATAAACGCGCTGACGAGAACATATGTATCGCTTTTCTGGATGGTAAACGACTCTGTTACACACAGAAAATAAAGGCCCAGAGTCCCTATAAGTACACCTATCCACACATTAAGCGGTACTTTCTTTTTGAAAAATATACCCACTACCGGCACAACCAATATGTAAAGCGAGGTCAAAAATCCCGCTTTGCCAGCGGCAGTCTCTTCCATACCTATCTGCTGTATGTTCATGGCAATTGTAATTATTAATCCGCAGAGGATTCCGCCAATGAGAATATCTTTCTTGCTGCCGTGGGCCTCTTTCGCCTTATCAGTCTCAAAACGCCTTGTAAACAGAATAAAGGCCAAAAGCGTAAGGGCACCTACAGCAGCCCTTGCTGCATTAAATGTAAACGGCGCCAGATAGTCGGCGCCAACACTCTGGGCGACGAAAGCCGTGCCCCATATCATAGCCGTGAGAATAGGGAAAACATTCTGTCTTACAGCAGAGCTAAACTGCTTTTCGCCGCTCAAATACTTGTGCATGATGATCACATCCTCTTATCGTAAATCAATACAAGGCGAACTTGGAATCAGCCCGCCTTGAAAAATATTATATTCGCTTAGCAGAGCTTTGCTCCCGCAGGAATAGAGTCATCAACGAGGATAAGATGAAGTTTCTCCTCGCCGTGCTCTGTGTGTACCGCGGAAATAAGCATACCGCAGGACTCAAAGCCCATCATCTTCCTCGGTGGCAGATTTATTATAGCCACCGCCGTCTTTCCGATGAGATCTTCCGGCTCATAATATTTTCTTATGCCTGAGAGTATCTGCCTGTCTTTACCAGAGCCATCGTCAAGAGTAAAACGAAGAAGTTTTTCGCTCTTCTTTACCGGTACGCAGTCCTTTATCTTTACAGCGCGTAAATCGGATTTGCAGAAAGTCTCAAAATCCACTGGTTCTTCCGCATAAGGCTCAAGTTCAACTGCCGGAAGCGCAGCTTTTCTCTGTTCCTCCTGGATTTTTTCCAGCTCTTCAAGCTCTTTTTTGATATCTATTCTCGGGAACAAGTTCTCGCCCTTTCTGACGGAAACGCCTGCCTGCATACCGCCCCAGACTTTTACACTGTCCCAATTCTGAACATCTTCAGGAGCGCCAATCTGGCTAAATATCTTGTCGCTGGAGCCAGGGATAAATGGCTTGAGCAGTACAGCAGCTATCCTGCAAACCTCAATAAGATTATAGAGAACATGGGCAAGGCGGGTGCCGTTTGCGTCCATATCCTTTGCAAGGGTCCAAGGGGCGTTCTCATCTATATACTTGTTTGCCCTCTGGATTACCTTAAATATCTCATCAAGAGCCTTGTGGGGAGCATACTGCATCATTGCCTCGTCAACCTTGTCTCTAAGGCAGGAAGCCATTGAGATAAGCTCAGCATCGTATTTTTCATTACCTTCAGCACTCACAAAAGGAATCTTTCCATCAGCACAAGCCTGAGAAAGCTCTATCTCATCTTTTGTTGCGCCACAGCCTTCTGGAAGAGTGCCACCGAAATATTTCTCCACCATGGCGGTTGTACGGGATACAATATTTCCAAGATCATTTGCAAGATCTGTATTTATCGTCTGTATAAGCAGCTCGTTTGAGAAGTTTCCATCTGAGCCAAAGGGGAATGTCCTGAGCAGGAAAAATCTCAAAGCGTCAACACCATAACGCTCAGCCAGCATATATGGGTCAACAACATTGCCCTTGGATTTGCTCATCTTTCCGCCGTCCAGCAGTAGCCAGCCGTGGCCGAATACTTTTTTAGGAAGTTGCTCGCCTACGCTCATAAGCATCGCAGGCCAGATGATTGAGTGGAAACGCACAATCTCCTTACCTACAACATGTACATCTGCAGGCCAGTATTTGTCCTTGTCAGAGTACTTGTCATTCATATAGCCCAGAGCGGTCATATAGTTGAACAGAGCGTCAACCCATACATAAACTACATGGCCCGGGTCAAAATCAACAGGAACACCCCATTTGAAGCTCGTTCTGGATACGCAGAGGTCCTCAAGACCAGGATCGATAAAATTGTTTACCATCTCATGAACACGGCTTCTCGGTTCAAGAAAATCTGTATTTACAAGTAGATCCCTTATTTTGTCGGCGTATTTGGAAAGGCGGAAGAAATAGGCCTCCTCCTCCGCATCAACGACCTCTCTGCCGCAGTCTGGGCATTTGCCGTCAACAAGCTGGCTCTCTGTCCAGAAAGACTCACAAGGCGTGCAGTATTTACCCTTATACGTGCCTTTATAGATGTCCCCGTTTTCATACATCTTTTTAAATATCTTCTGTATGGCAGCAACATGGTAATCATCTGTTGTACGGATAAATCTGTCGTTGGAGATATTCATAAGCTTCCAGAGATCTTTAACACCTTTTTCCCCTTCAACGATATTGTCTACAAACTCCTGAGGCGTTACTCCAGCCGCCTTGGCCTTCTCCTCTATTTTCTGGCCATGCTCGTCAGTGCCCGTAAGGAACATTACATCATATCCCTTAAGACGCATGTATCTGGCTATGGCGTCTGTAGCCACTGTACAATATGTGTGGCCTATATGAAGCTTGTCCGAAGGATAGTAAATAGGAGTAGTTATATAAAACTTTTTCTTCTCTTCGCTCATGGTTTTCCCTCCAATATGCGCCGCACTCTATTTTCTCTGCGGCCCATTTTAAAATTCAGTATTAATGATAAATTATATCACCAAAAGGCGTATAAAATCAATAGCGCCCAGACTTCACAGCCGGCACGATTTCTTGTTAAATCCATTTTTAAAAGTATCTTTTAACAGTTTTTCCATGCCTTTCAGGGGAATTATCCCCCGGCAGGATATTTTTATTGCTTTTCGACAAAAGTAGTGTCCTTTCGGCAAAAGCTCCTATGGACATTTTGCCCCTCTGAGGCTAATATAAAGATACAGCTTATCCAATGGCACAGGGTGTCAAAAGTCTTTGATGAAGACTGTAAGCTCATATCTTTATCCCACAACCCTTTTTTTGGCGGACTTTTTAGTCCGCCCCTTTTTTTGTCAAAAAGGACGGCGGAATATTTCCGCCGTCTTGTTTTATCTTTTTCCGTTTCTGCGTCTTGAGGATCTCTGGCGCTCATACCTTCCACTTTCAGACAGCTTGGAATCAGACTCCTGCAGGAATTTTTTAAGTGAGGCCTCAAAAGCCTGATTGTCCGACTTCTGCAAAACCTCTTCCTGGAATAGGGGTGCGTTATTTCTGCTCTCCTGCCTGCCGTTCTCTTCCTCGCGCCTGATGCCAGCGTTTTGCCTTGGCCTGCGGACATGCTCATTTCTCTGGCCGCCGACTCCGCCGTTTTTCTCCTGTCGCGGCTTTTCTTCAGCCTGTTTTATGGAAAGGTTTATCCTGCCAGCATCATCAATGGCGATAACTTTTACTTTGACTGTCTGCCCAACCGAAAGATACTCTTCCACGCTGTTTATATAGGCGTTTGCAACCTCGGAGATATGCACAAGGCCGCTGCCCCCTCCATCCAGCGCCACAAAAGCGCCAAACTTTGCGATTCCGGTAACCTTGCCTGTAAGTATCGAGCCCACTTCCAAGTTCATAAATTACAATAAAATCCTCTCATTTGTAGATTATACAAAAAACGAATGTATATTCAGTCCCCTACAAAAACCTTTTCTCCGGGATAGACAAGGCCAAGTTCTGCCCGGGCGATATCCTCGATAACGCTCTCGTCCTCTGAATTGTCAATCGCATATTCCATATCTTCGTTTTCTTTCTTCAGCTCATCGACCTGCTGCTGTATCTCTTCCTGCTTCTGCGTCTCTTCTTTTATTTTTCCGCTCATTTTTACCAGAGACGTTGCCGCGTAAACCAGCAGCACGACCAGCAGAATCTTCGTAAGAATACCTGTATGCTTTCGTTTCATTAACGCTGCCTCCGTGCTTAGTGCTTTTGTTCATTTCCGTTTTTTTGTATTTGTAATCTATTTTATACCATTTTTTATTATAACGAAAGATGCTTTTAACATTTTTTTCAATTTTTTTAGAACATTCGACCCCTGCCTTAACAGGCTTCTCTAGCTCGTCTTTGATTTTTTCCATAAGTTTTCCAATTCTGTCAAACAAAAGAATCGTATATTTGCTTAAAAAGGAAAAATAGACCGCCCCGCCAATAAATGCCACAGCGGTCATCCCTATCCTCTGCTGACCGTTTCCGGCTGCCATTCCCAGGAGGAAAAGAGACAGGGATACTATTATACAGTATAAAAGATCAAGTATATGGGTTACCACCCTCAGCTTAAAAGTATGCCTAAGGAATCTGAACACGTCATACAAAAAACCCGCTGCAAAGCCCAACAGAAGTGAAAGCCCCACCTCAAGGAGCTGCTGACTTACGGATATTTCCATATTTACTTAAAAAGTCTGGAGAAAAGGCCACCTCCCTGAAGGGCCGTTTCCTCATATTCCAATCCCTCAAATTGGCCTTCTACCTTGACCTCGCCGTTTTCCAGATTCAGTTTCTCAAGGTGCAGTTCTGACCCATGGATATAGAGCGTCCCCTGCACAGTATTCACTATAACCGTGTTCTCATCAAAGCTGATCACTGACTCCACGCCGGATACCGACAACCTGCTTCGGTTTTCTATTATTATGTTCTGATTGGTGTCTGCTGCACCGTAGCTGTTTTCATATGCCATATTGCTATTCTCCTTTTCCTTTGCTTCTTAGTCTTTACAAAATTGCTTTTTCCGCTCTAAACAGTAAATTATATGTTTTCCTTATTTATATATGATAAAGAGCCGCAAATTAATTAATTTGCGGCTCTTTACTTTTTCCCCTTGACAGAATGTAATTTTTACGTTATTATTGTAACCAATTTGTAACTGATTATGAAAACATTTGTAATTACTCTATTTGTTGGAAGGTGCAATAATTTGAAAAACTCTTCTTGTATTTTCTTATACCACAAAAGAGCAGTAGTATCTTTTCTTATATCTTTTATAATGCTTTTCTCAATAACCGCTGTTTCCTCTCAGATCTGCTATGCAGTATCTGTAAACGGCGAATATGTAGGCTCCGTCAGGGACAAAGACGATGCGTACCAGCTTGTAGAGGAAATAGACTCTGACCTTACCGGGATTTGCGGCGATGATTCATCCATATCATCACAGGTTGACATTTCCGTCTCCATGGATGCCGTTACAGTAGCTTTCTCCACTTTAAAGCAGCGTGTCATGTCCAATCTTTCCGGTGTTACCCAGAGCTGGTATCTGTCAGTAGATGGTACAGCCGTTGGAAGAGCGGATAGCAAGCAGGAGCTTACGGAGGTTCTCAGCAATATACTTGATCTTTACGCTGAGGACGGCGGATACAATAGTTTTGTAGAGGACACCGTTATCGCCTATGGGCTTGTAGACATGTCTATTGAAGATGATATGGACGCTCTTTATGAAAGTCTGCTCCCGGAAAGCGGCAGCGAAAACGCCCTGAGTGTTCAGACTGTAACAGTTACCGACACTTATTCTGATATACCATACGCCACAGTTACAAAAGATGATGATACACTCTATCCATTTCAGAGTGGATCTGTTATCGTATCCGGTACTGACGGCATTATGCTCACCACTACTGAAACAGTAAAGCTAAACGGTAAGATCGTATCTGAAACATCTGAGGATTCTGTTGCAGAGCCTGCTGTAAACAAGGTAGTAGCAAACGGAACAAAAGAATACAGCTACGATACAGCTGGATGCTATATCTGGCCTGCATATGGCAATCTCACATCTGGATTTGGTCCTAGAAGCGGCGGCGTTGGTTCCTCAAATCACAAGGGTATAGATATCTGCG
Organism: uncultured Oscillospiraceae bacterium; assembly: GCA_944387845.1. Taxonomy (GTDB): domain Bacteria; phylum Bacillota; class Clostridia; order Oscillospirales; family Oscillospiraceae; genus CALXGH01. The sequence continues at coordinate 3,366 of CALXGH010000003.1, read as the reverse complement.
GCTCCTACGGCCAGGATATTTACGCCGCTGAGAGCGGAACAGTTATCTACGCTGGCTGGATGAACGGATACGGATACCTTGTACAGATAGAGCATGAAAACGGAGATGTAACCTACTACGCCCACAACTCTTCTCTGAACGTATCTGTTGGCGATGCGGTCTACCAGGGTCAGGTTATCGCTCAGATGGGAAGCACAGGTACCTCCAGCGCCAACCATTGCCACTTCGAAATAAGAACAAACGGCGGCAGCACTCCTGTCAACCCTGTATCATATCTGCCATAAGAAGTAAAAACAAACACAAAAGCGCACAGAATATACTCTGTGCGCTTTTTTTGCCCTGTCCGCCCATGGTGAGCCTGGATCTAAATTTTAATATGCTGTTAATTTTCTGTTTTGGCGCAGAATGTTCACTCTTTAGACACATTCACATATTACTATTTTGATTATAAAGCACGGCACTTTTCAGGAGGTATTTTTTTGGGTAACGGTAGTTTTAAAGGCGGCATTGGAAGAAATGACCCTGATATGAACAAAAAAACTGAACACGAGGCTTCCAGCCAGCTCTCTTTTGAGCAAACGCCCGACAACGATATTTCCCACTGGGACGATCCGATTTACACTAAGGTCGGCGCCAACACGGGAAAGGTATTTTCCCCGAATCATTATGGGGAGCAGTCTGGTTATGGTGTCTACCGCCAGAGCACAGTGCCTTCCTATGAGAAAAAAGAGGAGTCTAAATCCGAGGGCTCTTCCTTTGGTGTGCTTATAATTGTCTGTGCTATTATATGTTCTCTCTGTAGTGCTGTCGCTGCTTGGGTAACGATAAACCACCGTCTTGACGGTTCCAACACCGTGGTCCTTGGCTCTCAAGTTTTAAGCGATGGCAAAGACAGTTCTGATAATGGTGATGTATATTATACTGGTGATAAAATGACCCCTGCGGAGATATATTCCTTGTCCATGACCCAGGTGGTCGGGATAAACTCAGGTGCCGATACCAATTATTTGGGTCAGTTTACATCTTCCGCCGTAGATGGATCAGGGTTCATTGTTTCGGAAGACGGATATATCATAACAAACTATCACGTAATCGAAAACACGGTACTCCATGATGGACCACTGCATGTTATCACAAGCAGTGGCACTGAATATGAAGCCACTGTTATAGGCTTTGACGATTTACAGGATATCGCCGTAATAAAAATAGATGAGACAGGACTCACTCCTGTAACCTTTGCAAATTCCGACAATTTAAGCGCAGGTGAGACGATATACGCCGTTGGGAATCCCCTGGGTGAACTCTCTTGCTCCATGACCCCCGGCATAATCAGCTCCAAGTGCAGAGAAATCACACTCAGCTCTTCTGGCCCGATAAATATGTTCCAAATCAGCGCAGATGTGAATTATGGTAATTCCGGTGGCCCTGTATATGATGAATCTGGGGCAGTTCTTGGTCTTATAACCGCCACATCCTCTGAGACAGGTATAGACGGCGTTGGCTTCGCTATCCCTATAAATGATGTACTGAGCACCGTGATGACCATAATTGAAAACGGCAATGTAGGCGGTCAGCCTACTTTGGGTATTGTGGTCCAGACTATGGACAGTTCCTTTGCTTCATATTACAGCGTACCTCAGGGTGCCTATGTAAGAGAAGTTGCCTCTGGTTCCTGCGCCGACGAGGCCGGTATCAAAGTTGGTGATATAATAATTGCCTTTAATAGCAATACCATCTCTTCAAGGGACGATCTACTGGCAGCTTTGGAAAGTGTCAGCGCGGGAGACAATATAACGGTAACGGTTTACAGATCTGGAGTTAAGGAGACCCTATCTATCGAGCTCGATGAAAAAATGCCTGTGCGATATTAATTTTAAAACTAAACAGCCCGGACTTGAGTCCGGGCTGTTTTTTTAATCCGTATATTTCATCATATATGCCTTGTAATCCAACACATCTGATATCTCTTTAAGTATATTTTCCATTCCACCGCTATTGTAATCCTCATGCTGCTCTTTGAAAAAATTTACATTTTCACTTTTCATCATAACTGAAACCTTCGTGCCTGAACCATAGACACTCTCAAGCACAGCGTTTCCACCGTGAAGCCTTGCTATATACTCCACAATAGCAAGACCTATACCGCTGCCTGCTTTGCTGTCCGACAAGTCGCGCTTTTCCATATATTTTGAAAAAGATGTGAAAAGATCCTGTGATTTTATACCCGACCCGTGGTCCAGAACAGTAATTACCACTCCGGAATCTATCTTGGATAGTGTTATTTCCACGGTATCTTTTTTGCCACTGTATTTTATGCTGTTTGACAAAAGATTAAGTATGAGCTTTTCAATTTTTTCTTTGTCGCCGGCAAATATAATACACGACTCCTTGCATTTAAAAACTATGTTCAGGTCCATCTTCTCTGTAAAATGGTTAACTGTTCCGGCAATATCTCCACACAACTCCACCATATCAAAGCTGGAAACATTTTTTTCTTTATCCCCACAGGCTATTTTTTGTAGAAAGCTCACATTGTCAGCGACTCTTGTGGCAACATAAGTGCTGTGCAGCATCATAGCCAGATAGCGTTCCGATTTGGGATCACCGCTTTTTTCAAAAAACGGCTTTAAAGCGTCCTGGGCAAGATGCATTACAGACAGAGTAGACTTCAGTTCCTCTGTTATGGTACCTAAAAACTCACAGATCTTTTTATCTCCATCCATCTCTCCAGGATAAAGGGTAAACACTTTGTCATCGCCCAATTTTGCAACGCTGACTGGATATTTTTCATCCACGATTTCCACAACCGTGGAAAATTTATCACCTTTATAGTTAAGAATAAATTCCGGGAAAACAGATTCCATACCTCTGCTCTCAAAGCTCTCCGGAAGTATCTTTTTCGCGGCGGAATTGACGTAGATGATTTTGCCCTTGCGGCAAATTATCACGCCTTCTCTATATAACTCAAACAGATCATTATAATGATTCGTCATGCCGGGCTCACTCCTCCGTCTTATTTCTAGCCTGATTTATTTATATTGCAAAAAATATTATTTGACACAAAGCGAAAACTATTCAGTCTGTGTTTTATAGCATATCAGAAACTTAAGCCCGGAACAAGAAATTTGTCGAATTTTGTCGAAATTTCTGTTTTGAAACAAAAAAAAGAAAGCCCGACGCAAAAGCTGGGTGCTAATAAGGCAGTAAAATGTAGAGAAGATGGTGTAACCCGTTATGCGGCGGGTTACACCGTTTTCTTTTTTATGCAGTCAGCTGTTTCGGTATCTGTGATGCGTTTCGCATCTGTTCCATCATCTTTCGGATTTCCTGCTCGTCAGGAAGGCTCACCAGTCCCACCGCCGTGAA
>CALXGH010000002.1 GCA_944387845.1 uncultured Oscillospiraceae bacterium | reverse complement strand
AATCCGATATTTGCAACTTCTATCATAGGCACATCATTCCAGCTATCGCCGATGCAGTAGATATTCTCTCTTTTTATCTTCAGTATCTCAGCCAGCTTCAAAAGTCCTGTGCCTTTTGTTATACCCTTCGGTCCCACATCCATCATAGTGTCGGAAAGGAAGGCGGCGTACTTCTCATTGAGGACCCTTCCCACCTTGTCGGCGTACTGCGGGTCCACCTTACCATTTTCATCTTTCGGCAGATATACCTCAAACTTGCTGTATGGCAAATCCAGTTCTTCAATATCCGCATGCTCAAAAGGTCTTGTCAGTTTACTAAGATGGTACTGCATGCAGGATCTCTCCTGGGTTACATACACTTTTGTACCCTTATGAACCTCAAAACCGCAGTCAGGGAACATTCTCTGGAACGAGGCGATATCCTGCCGGGCGCTCATAGGAAGCTCCTTCTCGTAGAGGATTTTGTCGTCCGCATCGTCGTATATAAATACGCCGTTACTGACTATCGCCGGAGCATTTACCTTCAAAATATACTTCATCTCGTCCTGGAAGAACGGCAGATTTCTGCCGGAGCATACAGTAAAAAGTCCGCCGTTGGCGCAAAAATAGTCAATGGCCTCAAGTGTGGGTTTTGGGACGTAATCGAGATCTTCAGGTCTCAGCGTCCCGTCATAATCTGAAGCTAAAAGTACACCGTCAAATTTACCCATTTTATCTTACCTCGTACTCCTCGTCATTTTTTATAACAATTTCACTATCATAAAACCCGGTCATGGCCGAGATCATGTACTCAAAATCCTGGGCTCCAGCAGTCTCCACAGCGGAGTGCATTGCCAGCTGGGGAAGGCCGATATCCACAGTGTTCAGCGACACATGGGAGTTTGAGATGTTGCCCAAAGTGGAACCGCCGGCTATATCCGACCGGTTTGCAAAGCTCTGTACCGGTACTCCCGCCTTCCGGCAGATTTCTTTGAAAATTGCCGCTGACACGCCGTCTGATGTGTATCTCTGGTTTGCGTTAAACTTAATTACCACGCCCTCATTCATATACACCCTGTTTCCAGCGTCATATTTCTCCGGGTGGTTTGGGTGCATGGAGTGGGCGTTGTCGGCGGAGACCATAAAGCTTCTGGCGATAGTTCTTATCTTATCCTCGCCATCTTTGCCCATGGCGTATGTTATCCTCGTTATGACATCGTCCAAAAATGTGGAGTCTGCCCCCTGCTTCGTGCCGCTTCCAACTTCCTCGTTGTCAAAAACGCAGCACATGTTTATGCCGGAGTCTTTATTTTCGCTTTGGCAAAATGCCTTTATAGAGGCAAAAGCACACTCAAGGTCGTCGATCCTGGGCGCTAAAATATATTCGTCCTGTACCCCTGCCACAGTGCCCTCCTGGGCGCAGTAGGCATAGAGATCGTAGCTTATGATATCCTCCGGCCGAACTCCGGCGGCACAAGCTACCAGCTTCATTATCTCACCTTTTGACTTCCCGCCGCCAGTGATTGGCGCCATGTCCGTCTGGGCGTTGTAGCTGTACCCCTTATTTATCTCCGGACAGAAATGTACCGGCATGTTCGGTATAATTAAAACAGGCTTTTCAAGGTCAACTATTTTTGATTTCAGCCTGCCGTCTTCTTTCACAATTACTCTTCCTGCTACTGACAGGGGCCTGTCAAACCAGGAAGACATTATCATTCCGCCGTATTTTTCAGTATTTAACTTTATATATTTCCCATCGGCAGATATCTCGAAATCGTCTTTTAATTTGAATATGGGGCTGTCGCAGTGAGAGGCGATAATTTTAAATGGCCCATAGTCCCTTCCGGCTGCAAAGGCGATGACAGATGACATATTTCTCGTAACATAGTACCTGCCGCCGGGCTCAATGGTCCATTTTTCCCCTTCCTCAAGGCGGGTGTAGCCCATTTTCTCAAAAATACCGCAGATCTCATGTGCGGCGTTGTACGCCGTGGGGGACCTTTTTATAAAGCTTAAAAGATCAGTTATGTTTTTCTCCATAGCATAAACTCTCAAATAAAATCTGTACTTAAAATTCTCGCTTTTTTACAAATCCCATTATAGCAAAAAGAGGAGATTATGCAATGAAGAAAATGTACTAAAAAAGTTCAGTATGAAGGCCAATTTTTCCGTTAATAGTAACAAAACACGCCCTTTTGTAAAAGGCGTGTTTTGGTGATGTAAAGTTTTCATTTTCTTATTGCGGCTCCGGATTCCCCGCCCGGCTATACTCTAAGCCAAAACCCGAGGTCCTCCGCCCGGCCGCGGATTTTCTCCGCCCCGGCGCCGGGACAGCACACAGGCTAAATCTCCGCCCCGCTATCAGGACGGCACACAGGCCAAATCTCCGGGCCGGGGCAAAATTTTCTTGCCTCAAATTCTACGCTATTTTCCGCCGAGGCGGCACTTAAAGTCCTCGTACCCGAAGGACACAAGGCTTTCAATGTCCCCATTTTCCTTTAAAAGCAGTATCTCAGGCAGGGGCATTCCGTTAAATGTGTTATTTTTGCATGTTGTGTATATGGCCATATCTCCGAAGAGGAGCATATCCCCCTCCTCAAGTGGCTCAGGGAAGCTGTAATCTCCGATAACATCCCCCGCAAGGCAAGTTGGCCCGCCAAGGCGGAATGTATAAGCATTTTCTCCGGCTTCCCCGCCGCCGTAAAGTGGCGGACGGTATGGCATTTCCAGAACGTCCGGCATGTGGCAGGCGGCGCTGGCGTCTAAAATGGCGATATTCTTGTCCCCGTTTTTCAAAACATCCAGCACACGGCTGGCAAGATAGCCGCCGTTTAGTGCCCAAGCCTCACCTGGCTCAAGATAGACCTGAACGCCCCACTTATCCTGGGCGTATTTAATGCACCGCTCAAGCCGGGCGATATCATACCCCGGCCTTGTTATATGGTGGCCGCCGCCGAAATTCAGCCATTTCATTTTGGAAAGCACGTCCCCGAACCGCTTCTCCACGGCCTTTAATGTCTTTTCAAGGTCGTCAGAGTCCTGCTCGCACAGTGTGTGAAAGTGAAGTCCGTCAAGAAGAGATATGAGCTTCCCTGTCATTTTTTCATTCCACTGGTCCCGTGTTGTACCAAGACGGCTGCCCGGGGCGCATGGGTCATATATCTCATGGCCCTCCTGGGTGGAGAGCTGTGGGTTTATCCTGATACCCACGCTTTTTCCAGCGTCTTTAGCCATTTTTCCAAACTTTTCAAGCTGCCTCGGGCTGTTAAAAACAATACGGTCCGCGTATTTCAGAAGACTTTCAAACTCATCGTCCCTGTAGGCGCCGCAGAAAACGTGAACTTCACGTCCCGGCATTTCCTCCGCACCCAGCCGTGCCTCATAAAGGCCGCTGGCCTCTGTTCCGGCGCAGTACTCCGATATAAGGGGGTAAAGGTCGTAGTTTGAAAAGGCCTTCTGGGCAAGGAGCACTTTGCACCCGGTGCGCCGGGCAAGGTCTGCCATTATCTTTCCGTTTTTCCGCAGCATGCCCTCGTCGATTATATAGCAGGGTGTTTTTACACCGCCGAAGATTTTTTCCGGATTCTGCCCAGAAAGGCCCGCAAAATGGGGCCTTTCATCAGGTATAAATGTCTTTTTCATCAGTCTACAAGTACAGGATTCCAGCTCTCGCTTCTTGGAAGTCCGTATTTGTCAAGAGCGTCCAAAAACGGATCAGGGTCGAACTCTTCAACAGTGTGAACACCCTTTTCAGTCCACTTGCCTGTAAGGAGCATCATAGCGCCGCACATTGCAGGAACGCCTGTTGTATAGCTTACAGCCTGGCTGCCTACCTCTTTATAGCACTCCTGATGGTCGCAGACATTGTAGATGTAATATGTCTTTTCCTTGCCGTCCTTCTTGCCTGTGAAGATGCAGCCGATATTTGTCTTGCCTTTTGTTCTCGGGCCGAGGCTTGCAGGATCAGGGAGAAGAGCCTTTAAGAACTTGATAGGAACGATCTCGTGGCCCTCAAACTCAACAGGGCTTGTGGACAGCATGCCAACGTTTTCAAGGCAGCGCATATGGTCAAGATAGCTCTGACCGAATGTCATGAAGAAGCGGATTCTCTTAACTTCAGGGATATTTACAGCAAGGCTCTCGATCTCCTCGTGGTG
>CALXGH010000001.1 GCA_944387845.1 uncultured Oscillospiraceae bacterium | reverse complement strand
CCCCTCGGACACTACGGATAATGCTGCCGGTTGATTGGGTTAAGGGATAGGACAACCGAGTGCAGCTACCTCAAAAAAGCCCGTAAAATCAAGGAAAAACGGCGCTAAAACGATAGCAGTACGGTCTCAAGGCAGCTCGTCGCGCTCCACAGTTCTCCAAGAGATAATTTGTTTTTTCAACTGCCAGTCCTTTTCAGGGCTGGCAGTTTTTTTATGGCGGGCTGCTTTTTATCATCCCCACCCGGTTGCCGCATAATCGGCGAGGGCGTGGGGACATATGCGTCCCGGAGGGACTGTCAGACGCCCTGTCTGCTGCGCTACATAGCTTAGCAAGAGTTAACCGACAATCCTACCAGGAAAGATTATATTTTGCGTGTTACATTAGAGGAATCTGTTGATCTCTCGGATGGAAGTCTTCTGATTAAGGCAATAAAGAGTATCTCAAACAAATTGCTGATGTTCATTGAAACATTATAACTTTTCTGAGTAAGACAGCCGTTGTACCCGCAGAAAACTCATATGAAGATTTTTTAGTATTGCTGAATAAAATTCGCTGAAATAAGGAAGTACGAAATTATGGATATTGAATTTTTGAATGAAAATATGATGGGACCTAACGCATGGTTGATCGCAGAAGAACTAACTGCAAATCTGCATTTAAAAAGTGGGATGCGAGTTTTGGATTTAGGATGTGGAAGAGGATTGACTTCTGTATTTTTGGCAGAGAAATTTGGAGTTCAGGTTTTTGCAGTAGACTTATGGACAACTGCCACAGAGAATTACAATCGTTTTAAGGAAGCAGGAGTTTCCGATCTGATCGTTCCTCTGCAGCTAGATGCGCTGCAACTTCCTTTTGCAGAGGGTTTCTTTGATGTAGTAGTCAGTGTTGATTCCTATCATTATTTTGGAAATAACGACTTCTATTTTGAAAAGACATTAAAACCAATATTGAAAGAAGATGCGATTGTTGCCATTGCATTTCCAGGCATGAAATATGAAGTACACGACAATATTCCAGAAGAAATGAAACCTCTGTGGGATGAGGAAGCGCTGGAGATGTGGCATTCCATTGAATGGTGGAAGAGAAAATTTGAACCATATCTAACAGAGTTTCAAATTGCTGAGATGGATTGTTTTGACAGGGCATGGAATGACTGGCTCTCCTGCGATAATCCGTATGCTGTCGAGGACAGACTGATGATTCAAACAGATAATGGTCGATTTATGAATTTGATCAAGCTTACCGGGAATATTCGTTAAAATAATAGTTACGGGAAACTGCCAGAGTAGATGGGGAGTGTTCGGGCGGAGCGAAAATGAAATAGAACATATCTGTGTCTTAGCTGCGTTATGCCAAAAACTAAAACATATGGAGAGTGCGAGGATTTTATTTGTTTCTTGTTTCATTTTTGGAACCAAGTGTTAAATGCATTATTTTAGTTTACAGAAGAAAATAAGAATGACTATTATAGAAATAATAAATGACAAATCATTAAAACGTTTAGAGAAGAGACAGTCTATTGTTACAGCAATTGTTAGTAAGGAAGTTGATTGTTCAATAATTATAGGAACGTGTGAATCTTTGCCCGAAAAAAGTGTTCGCTTTTGCTCGAAGCTATTGAAGAAGTAAGTCGCTCTAAAGAATTTACTTTGGAAGAAGATTATCTGGATTTAGCCAAAAAATATATTTTGTCTTCTGATAATTCCTGTAAAAGAGAAGCTTCCAGAATTGTAGGGAATCTTGCAGACAAATTTCCGACTAAACTTGATGATGCAACAATAGATTTATTACAAAATACAGATAATGAGGGGACAGTAATTAGATGGGCAAGTGCTTACGCATTATCACGTATTATAGTTATTCCTCAATATGCAAACAGTTTCTTGTTTGAACAGATTTCTGATTTATGTGCAAGAGAAAAAGAAAATGGGGTGAAAATCAGCACATTAAAGCATTAAAAAAGGCAGAAAAGCTTAGATGATTTTATTGTAGATAATATTTTGAACGAGATCACAGCGTCAATTCTAGATAAAGAGAATTCTCTGTTCTGAGATTTACCTGTCCCGATGTATTGAGGGGATATACCGATTATACTTAGTGTTAGAATAGGTAAGAATAATGTCTGGAGGATAAGAGAGGTGTCCTCAATCGTGCTAAACCGTCCGTGGTTTATAACGCGTTTGCAACAAATCTCCGGATAAGCCCTGATTTTTCCGCTGTTTTCGGTTACCCAAACGTTAATCTTAGTTCTCCAAGAGATAAACTGTTGGGAATTCACAACAAAATTTACAAAATGCCAGGAAAACATCGTTTTCCTGGCATTTTTATCAGATATGTAATTTGATTATATCATTTTTTTGCCCGATGAAAATGGCACCGGAGGAAAGAGAGAAGATATTATTTGTTGCTTTTTTCAATATAAAATAATAAAATAGCCCTATGTGTTTAAATAGTTTACAAAAGGAGTTAATTATGAATATATTACCGGATTTTGACAATTGCAGCACTGCCATAATCGGCAAAAATGCCTCAGCCACAGGAAGATTACTGATGGCCCACAATGAGGATAACGGCAAAAGCGTGTCTCAGACTCATGTAGTGCCAAGAGCAAAACACGAAGCAGGTGAGACTATCACTTTCGGAGATGCTGACGGCGTTATTCCACAGGTTCCGGAGACATACGCATATCTCTGGTCTGAGTTCAGATCTCTTGGGGAATTTGGCGGCGAGTCATTCTCAGACAGCTTCTTCAACGAGTGGGGTGTGGCGGTTGCCTCAAACAGTTGTCAGAGCTCAAAAATCAGTGAAAATGAGCCGGTAAAAATGGGGCTGGGCTACGGCCTGCGCCGTCTTATTGCAGAGCGGGCGAAAACGGCCAGAGAGGGCGTTGAGATTGCCGCCCAGCTTGTTAGCCAGTTCGGTTACAGAAGCAGCAGGTGTTATCAGATATGCGATAAAGATGAGGCCTGGGTGTTCCAGGTGGTAACAGGAACAAATTATGTAGCACGCCGTGTTGGAGATGATGAAGTCTATTTCATCCCTAACTGGTACACAATCCATGAGATAGATTTCAGCGACACTGACCATAAAAAGTTCTACTGGTCTGAGGACCTTGTGCCCTGTGCCATAAGAAACGGCTGGTACAAGCCGGCAAAGGAAAACGACTATTCCGATTTTGATTTCGCACTTACATATCAGGGAGACCTGACGCCACCTAAGACAAATACTGACAGATCTGATGTGGGCTGGAAAGGTCTTACCGGAAAGAAAATGCCATACAGGACATTTTCAATAAAGGCAGAGAAAAAATACTCTGCCGAGGATTTGAAAAATCTGCTTCGCGCCCACTATATGGAGTGGGAAGAGGACCTTAAAGACGATCCCACAATGAGCCCCCACAGGTATGGTCTTTGCCGAGACACAACAAACGAGGGATTTGTTGTAGAGTTTGCGGACGATCCTAATCTTACATGCGTTTGGCGGGCGTTTCCAAGAACATGCGGCGCGCCGTTTATGCCATGGTATGTGGGGATTCTGAAAGTCCCAGACGGATATGAGATGATGAACTGGAAAGCGTCCCAGGTAACACATTTCGCCGTAGATCCATCAGAACTTCAGTGCGACACTAGTCTTGCATACTGGGCTTTTCACAGGCTCCAGAACATGCTGGAGTTTGACTACAAATTCTGCGAAAAGACGATCCGCGATACTATAGACGAGCTGGAAAAAGAGTGGGATAAGACAAAACCTGTAATTGATGCGGCCTATCTCAGCCTGAAAAAAGAAAATGAGACTTATGCAAAGCAGATACTCACTGACTACACAGCCATGCAGGCAAAGAGAGCATGGCAGTGGGCAGAAGAGACCACCATGGACCTTGTTGATATGAGGAATCAGGCCAGAATGGATTTCTGGAGAGCCACCGGCGAATAAAAGCCAACATATAGTGGAAAATGATAAAAACACCTTATATCAAACGATATAAGGTGTTTTTTGCCTTTTTATAAGATTTGTCCACATTATATTTGCCCATAGTTCATATAATATCTCAGGCGCTCTGACAGGGACATGCAGAGTATGATAAGGAGCGGCCATTACAAAAAAGTAGAAATTAAATTGCGGGTCTGGGCCAAGCTGTGATATATTTACAATGGCTGCCATGAACGCAGATACTTACGAACCTGAATTTTTACAGAGGCGAGAGGTTTATTATGACGCTTGACAAACTGGAAATTGGCAAAAAAGCCGTCATACGGTGTGTAAATTATGAGGAGAAGGCCCTTTATAAGCATATCCTGGATATGGGGCTGACGCCGGGTACAGAGATAACGCTTGTTAAAACGGCGCCCATGGGAGACCCTATTGAACTTCAGGTCAGGGGATATTCGCTTACTATACGGAAAGAGGACGCGGCAAACATCCAGGTTGAGAGGATCCACACCGCTTCGCCATCATACGGAAATAGAAAAAATATATCGGACTGGGAGACTGGAAAGGTGTACAGGCCACGAGTATCTGGTACTTCTGTACCGGAAGGGGCTGAGCTTAGTTTTGCCCTTGTGGGAAATCAGAACTGCGGCAAGACCACACTTTTCAACCAGCTCACCGGCTCAAACCAGCGTGTGGGAAATTTTCCGGGTGTTACCGTGGACAGAAAGGACGGTACAATAAGAAACCATCCTGAGGCCACAGTAACGGACCTTCCGGGAATATATTCTCTGTCCCCTTACACAAGTGAGGAGATTGTAACAAGGGACCTTATTCTTCGGGAAAAGCCCTCAGGTATAATAAATATAATCGACGCAACAAATATTGAGCGAAATCTCTACCTGACTCTTCAACTTATAGAGCTGGACGTGCCTACGGTAGTAGCCTTCAACATGATGGACGAGGTCATGGAAAATGGAGGCAGCATGGACATAAAGGGCATAGAGGGCATGCTGGGTGTGCCTGTTGTCCCCATATCCGCAATGAAAAACACTGGCATAGAGGAGCTCATAGACAGGGCGGTTAATACGGCGAAGACAGGCGCCAGACCAGGCAGAAAGGATTTCTGCTATGGGGTTGTGGGCGGATACATATTAAAAATAGAGGATGTTTTAAGGAAAAAGGCATCGGAGGCCAATATACCTCTGAGATTTGCCGCCACAAAAATTATAGAGGGCGACGAGCTTATGGAAGAAGCCCTCCGCCTTGACAGTGATGAGAGAGGAAAAATAAAAGAGCTTGTCTCCCGTATGGAAAAAGAGACAGGCCAGGACGCTGTGGCCGCAATGGCGGATATGCGTTTTTCCTTTATCGAGGAGCTTTGCCGGAAATTTGTGAAAAAGCCGGCCCGGAGCCGCCAGAGGATAAGAAGCGAAAAGGCCGACAGGATACTGACAGGAAAATATACGGCGATACCGGCATTTATTGCCGTGATGGGACTTGTGTTTTATCTGACTTTTTCCGTAATAGGGGCCTTTTTGTCCGGCCTTATGGAGTCAGCCATAGACAGCTTTACAATTATGACAGAAAGCGCCCTTATAAGCTGGGGCGTGAACGCCATATTGCGTAGCCTTGTTATAGATGGAATAATGGCAGGCATAGGTAGCATACTCAGCTTCCTTCCCACAATACTTGTGCTGTTTTGCTTTCTTTCAATACTTGAGGACAGCGGATATATGGCGAGAGTAGCCTTTATAATGGACAGACCATTGAGGAAAGTGGGTCTTTCGGGCAAGAGCTTTGTGCCCATGCTCATGGGGTTTGGCTGCAGCGTACCGGCCATAATGGCAACAAGGACTCTACCCTCGGACAGGGACAGAAAAATGACCATAATGCTGGTGCCATTTATGAGCTGCTCGGCTAAGCTGCCTATATACATGCTGTTTGTGTCTTTGTTTTTCCCAGAAAAATCCGGACTTATCATAGTGGGCCTATATTTAATCGGCATACTTATATCTATACTATTCGCAGCGTTTCTGGACAAATCCGCATTTGGAGGCCAGCCGGTACCTTTTGTGCTGGAGCTTCCAAATTACAGATTTCCCACATTTTCAAATGTAACAAGGCTAATGTGGGACAAGGCAAAGGACTTTATTACAAGGGCCTTTACAGTGATACTGCTCTCCTCCATAGTAATATGGTTTTTGCAGACATTTGATACAAATCTTCGGGTGGTATCTGACTCATCGGAGAGCTTACTTGCTCTTTTAGGAGGAGTGATAGCCCATATATTTAAACCTCTTCAGCTTGGAGATTGGAGAATATCCACGGCACTTATAACAGGATTTATGGCAAAAGAGAGCGTTGTAAGCACTCTTACAGTACTTTTTGGCGGTGATGCTGCCGCCATAAGCGGAATATTCACGCCATTTACCGCTTTTGTATTCCTTGTTTTCTCTCTACTCTACACGCCCTGCGTGGCGGCTATTGCAGCGGTACGTCGGGAGCTTGGTGGAAAATGGGCGGCTGGTATAATAGTCTTGCAGTGTACCATCGCCTGGGTAGTATCCTTTGTGATTTTTACAATCGGCATTGTTCTGGGCCTTGTGTAATGAAAGAGCCCGGGATGCTGCGGGAATTGACCGGGCGTATTGAAAAAAGGCCAGTGATAAATTATAATTAAATATAATTAAATAAAATTTACGGATATCCACTTTATGGAAAGGCTTGGTGAAAATGATGAAGAGACTTAAATTAGGAAAAAGTGATGTTACTGTCGCTCCAATCTGCCTGGGCTGCGGCTCCTTCGGCGGAACCGTAAAAGAGGCGGCGGCTGTTGAGCAGCTTGACCACTACATAGAGCTTGGGGGATTTTTCCTTGACACAGCGGTAGTGTACTGCGACTGGTACGAAGGGGAGAGATCAGCATCTCAGAATTATCTTGGCCGCTGGATGGAGAGCCGGGGCTGCCGGAAAGATTTGACCCTCTCTGTAAAAGGGTGCAACCCCACCATAACGAAGATAACAAACAGCCTTGACACCGCTGAGCACTCCGGGCCCCGTGTAGGCAGAAAGTTTATAGCTGAGGACATTGAGCTGTCTATGAAGAATCTTCGCACGGACTATCTTGACATTTTCACCCTGCATAAAGACGACCCTAATGTGGAGATTGGTGAGATCCTTGAGGCCCTGCAGGAGCAGAAAAACAAGGGTTATATCCATGCCTACGGTTGCAGTAACTGGACAACAAAACGTCAGGCGGAGGCTTTTGAGTACGCAAAAGCCCACGATCTTGACGGATTCTCTGTTGACCAGACACGCTGGTGCCTTAATGTGTACGCTCCGGGAGCCCACAATAACCACCCAGGCGTAATGGACAGGGAAGCATACGATTTCCATAAGAAGTCAGGCGTTGCTGTAATGGCTTACGGTGCCGCGGGTCGTGGCTATTTCCAGAGAATGAGCCAGGGCCTTGAGATAAGAAAAGCTGACCATGTGGAGTATGA